>CAZVWG010000008.1:0-27892 GCA_964630675.1 uncultured Ruminococcus sp. | reverse complement strand
ATTGTTACTGCATACTATACCTATTATAGAAAATGATAAAAGGGGCTGTCTCACTAAGAAAAAGTGAGACAGCCCCTTTTATCATTTTCTGTTTTATAATTTTGCTACGTCAGAATCCGTAATTAAATGGAAACCTGCAGTTTCAAGTGCTGTTTCGGCGGCATTGTTATCAGCAACACGAAGAACAACGTAAGCGTGTTTTTCGGTACGTGACATAAACGCATAAAGATATTCCATATTAATTTTATTTTCATCAAGCACATTAAGTGCTTTTGAAAGCTTGCCGGGCTCATCACCGATTTTAACACCGACAACATCGGTGGTTTTAATAAGGTAGCCTTCATCAGCAAGAGTTTTAAGAGCAGTATCATTATCGTTTACGATAAGACGAAGAATGCCAAAATCCTGTGTATCGGCAATTGAGAGTGCACGTATATTTACATTGTGTTTTGCCAATGTATCGGTTATATCAACCAATGTGCCTTGCTTATTTTCTACAAATACGGTTAATTGTTTAAGTGACATATTTTCATCTCCTATTAATCGTGTAGTTTACGTTTATCAATAACGCGAACGGCTTTACCTTCGCTTCTGGTAATACTCTTGGGCGCTACAAGGTGAACGGTTGGGTTAATACCAAGCATGGTCTTCATAGCATTTGCAAGCGATTTTTCAAGTGCTGTAATTCCACCAACAGTATCAGTAAATTGATCGGGATTAAGCTCAACATTTACTTCAAATGTATCTGTGTTATTCACACGGTCAAGAACTATTTGATAGTTTGGCTGATAGCCTTCGTTAAGTAGCACTGTTTCAATCTGGCTTGGGAATACGTTAACGCCGCGGATAATCATCATATCGTCGCTTCTGCCCATAGGCTTGCTCATTTTTATATGAGTTCTGCCGCAAGAACAGGGCTTGCGGGTAAGAACGCAGATATCGCGTGTACGATAACGGAGTAGTGGGAAGGCTTCTTTATCAAGAGAGGTAAACACAAGCTCACCCTTGCTGCCTTCAGGCAATACCTCACCGGTTTCAGGGTCGATAATTTCGGCTAAGAAATGGTCTTCGTTAATATGCATACCTGTCTGTTCTTCACATTCAAAGGATACACCGGGACCGCTTGTTTCGGTAAGGCCGTAAATATCGTAAGCCTTGATACCAAGTGTTTTTTCAATACCGCGGCGCATTTCTTCGGTCCACGGCTCTGCACCAAAGATACCTGCTTTTAGCGGAATAGTATCAGGTGTATAGCCCTTTTCCACCAGAGATTCGCCAAGGTAAGCTGCATAAGAAGGTGTACAGCAAAGGATAGTAGCGTTAAGATCGGTCATAAACTGTAACTGACGCTCGGTGTTACCCGATGACATAGGAAGCGTAAGACATCCTACCTTGTGTGAACCACCGTTGAGACCGGGTCCGCCTGTAAACAAACCATAGCCATAAGCTACTTGACAAACATCTTCGTTTGTACCGCCTGCCGCAACAATAGCGCGGGCGCAACAATCTTCCCACAGTTCTATATCGTGCTGTGTGTAAAACGCTACAACACGGCGACCTGTGGTGCCAGAGGTTGACTGAATACGAACACACTCGCTAAGTGGTTTTGCAAGCAAGCCATAGGGATATGCATCGCGTAAATCTGCCTTTGTTAAGAAGGGTAGAAGATGCAGATCCTCAATACCGTGGATATCTTCGGGTTTTACACCTTTTTTATCCATAAGGTCGCGGTAGTAAGGCACATTTTCATAAACGTGCTTTACTTGTTTCACCAGCTTTTCTGATTGAAGCTTTTTAATATCTTCAACAGGCATGGTTTCAATTTCTTTTTGATAGTAGCGCTTTTCCAAGAGTAACATCACCTTTCAGTAAAATAATAAATTATGAATTATAACCAAGGTCAAATGCCTTTTTGTTCATATCAATAAATTTGGGAGCAACAGTATTTTCAATGGCAGTAATCCACTTGTCATAAGAGATGCCAAATTGACGTGCCACCTTACCCATAAGTACTATATTAACCGCTTTTGATGAACCTGCTTGTTCCGCAAGGGTAAGAGCATCAAGCGCCTCAACCTTTAAGCCTTTAGCGGTTAATTCGTCAAGTACATTTTCAGGATACTCTGCCGCGCCGATTATAACGGGCATAGGGTCGATTTGCTGTGTATTTACAACAATAAGACCGTCTTTGTTTAAATATTTTGCATAGCGAGCCGCTTCTAGTTTTTCAAACGAGATTATAAAATCTGCCTCGCCCTCGGTAATAATAGGCGAGTAAACCTTATCACCAAAGCGAACGTAGGTTACAACACTGCCGCCGCGCTGACTCATACCGTGTACTTCACTTACTTTAACATCATAGCCTTCGTCGATAAGCAATCTGCCAAGCAGCTTTGAGGCAAGCAGACTACCCTGACCGCCGACGCCGACAATCATAACATTTGTAGTTTTCATAATTTGCTTTACCTCCTTTAATTAATAGCATCAAATGCACAAAGCTGTTTGCAAACGCCACAACCGACGCAAAGCGTATTATCAATAACTGCTTTGCCGTCTTTCGTACTGATTGCAGGGCAACCAAGACCCATACAACGCTTGCAGGATTTACATTTATCAGCATCTACATTAAGTGATGGCAAAAGCTTAACACTCTTAAGCAATACACAAGGACGGCGTGAAATAATAACCGATGGTTCTGCGACAGCAAGCTCTTCTTTTATAGCAGTTTCACATTCTTTAAGGTTATATGGGTCAACTACACGGATGCGGTTAATACCAAGTGCTTTACAAAGTGCTTCAAGATTTACCTTTGCGGCAACCTCGCCCTTAATGTTATAGCCTGTAGTGGGGTTTTGCTGATGGCCTGTCATACCTGTGATTGAGTTGTCAAGTATGATTACGGTTGAATTTGTAGCGTTATATGCCACGTTAACAAGGCTAGTCATACCGGAGTGCATAAAGGTTGAATCACCGATAACCGCAACGCTTTTACCCTCGGTTTCATTACCGCGAGCTGCATTAAAGCCGTGAAGACCAGAGATTGACGCACCCATACAAAGTGTGGTATCAAGTGCGTTAAGCGGTGGAACTGCACCTAAAGTATAACAACCAATATCACCGTGAACAGTAATCTTGTTTTTAGCAAGTGTATAGAACATACCGCGGTGTGGGCAGCCCGCACACATCATTGGCGGTCTGTTTGGAACAGGAGAATCGGCACTAACACTATCTTTTGCTTCAATTCCGAATGCATCTGCAATAGTCTTTTGAGAAAACTCACCAAGAATTGAGAACAGCTCTTTGCCAATCACTTTGATTCCAAGCGATTTAACGTGATTTTCAATAATGGGATCAAGTTCTTCAATTACATAAAGCTTTTTAACCTTTGCGGCAAAATCTTTAATTGTGTTTACGGGTAGGGGATTAGGCATACCGATTTTAAGTATACTTACACTTCCCCCAAATACTTCTTTAACATACTGATAAGAACAACCCGATGTAATGATGCCTATTTCATCATTAGTGCCATATTCTACCGTGTTATAGATGCAATTTTCAGCAAGTTCCTGCAATTTTAAGGTGCGTTCCTCTACAAGCGGATGTCGTTTAACAGCGTTACCGGGCATCATAATGTATTTTGCAGGATTTTTTTCGTAATTCTTGAGTACCGCAGGAATAGCATCGGCTGTTTCAACAACCGATTGGCTATGAGCAATACGTGTGCACATACGAAGAAGAACAGGAGTATCATATTTTTCTGAAAGTTCAAAAGCGCTACGTGCAAAGGTATATGCCTCTTGCGAATCGGCAGGCTCAAGCATCGGCACCTTTGAAGCAATTGCATAATGACGTGAATCCTGCTCATTTTGTGAAGAGTGCATCGCAGGGTCGTCAGCAACGCAGATTACCATACCACCATTTACACCTGTATACGACAGTGTAAAAAGCGGGTCAGCCGCAACGTTAAGACCAACGTGTTTCATTGCACACGCGCTACGAGCACCCGCAAGAGAAGCGCCAAAAGCCACCTCACAAGCGACCTTTTCATTAGGTGCCCATTCGCTATGCAAATCATCATATTTTGACAAAAATTCGGTAATTTCGGTAGAGGGTGTACCGGGGTAGCTTGATACAACACCCAAGCCGCCGTCGTGCAAGCCTGCGGCTACTGCCTGATTACCAATAAGTAATTTTTTCATAAAGTTTTAAACCTTTCAATTAAGATTTGTTTTGTGAATCAACGATACCCTCTGCACCGTACATTTTACGAAGCTTTGGTTTTTCGATTTTACCTGTAGGATTACGGGGTACGTCTGCAAAAATAATCTTGCGTGGACGTTTATAACGGGGAAGTGACATACAAAATTCGTTTATTTCTTCTTCGGTACAGGTCATACCGTCTTTTATCTGAATAATTGCGGTTGCAATTTCTCCTAAACGACTGTCAGGCAAACCAATTACTGCAACGTCCATTATTTTTTGATGCGCCGCGAGGAAATTTTCAATCTGAACAGGGTAAAGGTTTTCACCACCCGTAATAATAACATCTTTTTTACGGTCAACAAGATATATAAATCCGTCTTCGTCTTGCATAGCCATATCACCTGTATACAGCCAACCTTCTTTAAGAGTATCGGCTGTGGCTTTTTCATCTCGGTAATAACAGGTCATAACACCGGGACCCTTTAGACAAAGCTCACCAACATCACCTTGATTTACTGTGTTACCGTTGGGGTCAACAATTTTGAGTTCCCAACCGTAGCCTGCAACACCAATTGCGCCAACCTTGTGTATATTTTCAACACCAAGATGTACAGCACCGGGACCGATAGACTCTGACAATCCGTAGTTTGTATCATATTGATGATTAGGGAAATATTCGAGCCAACGCTTTATAAGGCTTTGCGGTACAGGTTGTGCGCCGATGTGCATAAGACGCCAGTTTGAAAAGTCAAACTCGTCAAGGCTTATTTCACCGTTATCGAGGGCGTTTAAAATATCCTGCGCCCACGGTACCAAAAGCCATACAATAGAACACTTTTCTTGCGCAGCAGCACTTAATATGTTGCGCGCCTGTGTACCTTTAAGTATTACCGCCTTTGAGCCTGTGATAAGACTGCCAAACCAGTGCATTTTTGCGCCCGTATGATAAAGCGGGGGAATACAAAGGAAACAGTCGTCCTTTGTTTGACCGTGATGTGCTTGCTCAACTCGACAAGAGTGAATAAGACTGCGATGCTTATGTAATATGGCTTTTGGGAAACCTGTTGTTCCTGATGAAAAATAAATGGCAGCATCATCTTCTTCGGTAAGTTCACATTCGGGGAAGATGGATGAACATTCGCTTATAAGATCGTTGTAATCATCTGCAAAAGCGGGGCAGCCGTTACCAAAGTAAATGAGGTTACAATTTTTTGAAATTTTATCGGCAACTGCCTCAACACGACCGATAAACTCGGTGCCGAAAATTAGTACATCAGCTTCGGCAAGCTGTAGACAATAGTCAATTTCATCAGAAGAATATCTGAAATTAAGCGGTACTGCTAAAGCGCCTGTTTTAAGTATACCAAAATAAATCGGCAGCCAATCGATGCAATTCATTAAAAGAATGGCAACTTTTTTACCTTTACCGATACCGTTTTGCTGTAGCATATTAGCCAAGCGATTGGATTTTTCATTAAATACCGACCAAGAAATTTCACGGCGGTAATAATCTACGCGGTGTGTAGGCTCAACCAATTCAAACTCGTGCCAGGTGCGACGGCGGGTTTCGGGTTGATCGGGGTTAATTTCAACAAGCGCAATGTCGTTAGCGTACTTTTTTGCGTTGTCTTCAAGTAGGTGAACAATGGTCATAATGTGTACATACCTCAAAATAAAATTATATGAAATATTTTACCACTTTAAAGTGACGGTGTCAACCAAAATACGACGGTTTGATATTAAATTTTCTAAAAGTTTTAATTTTCTCTTGACAAACACGCTTTAAAGTGTTAAAGTGTTAAAGTGTCGAAGATATGTTAAGTGTGCAGGAGGTAAAAAAATATGACAACACCACAACTTTACACAATTATTGCTTTATGCATTTATGCGGTGGCAATGGCACTTATCGGATGCATTAGCTATGGTAAATCAAAAACACTCGACGGTTTCCTTATTGGCGGTAGAAATATCGGCGCGTGGGTTACGGCATTCGCTTACGGTACTACATATTTTTCTGCAGTAGTATTTGTAGGCTACGCCGGACAGCATGGCTGGAATATTGGTGTCGGTGCAATATGGATAGGTATCGGCAATGCGGTTTTAGGATGCTTGCTTTCGTGGTTATTGTTTGCAAACAGAACACGAAAAATGACTAAAAAGTTAGATGCAAAAACTATGCCTGAGTATTTTGAAAAGAGATATGCGTCTAAAGGTATGAAAATCTTGGCGGCAATCATTATTTTCGTATTCTTAGTTCCTTATTCGGCAGCTGTTTATAAAGGCTTAGGTTCTTTGTTCAGCGCGGTTTTCCCAGGTGTTGAAACTTGGGTCTGGATGCTTATAATCGCTTGCCTTACAGCAGTTTATCTTGTTGCAGGTGGATATGTTGCAACCGCTTATACTGACCTTGTACAAGGTATCATTATGATCGTAGGTGTCGTTTGCCTTGTTGTAGCGGTTCTTGGTCACGAAAATGTTGGTGGACTTTCGGGACTTATGACTAATCTTGCTGAATATCAGGCAGCTAATAGTGAGGAACTGGCAAAAACAGGTACTGAGCTTACAAACATTTTTGGCGGTTCTTCGTTTAAGTTCCTTTGCTTTAATATTATGCTTACAAGCTTTGGTACTTGGGGACTTCCTCAAATGATTGGTAAGTTCTATGCTATTAAAGATACCGCTGCTATTAAGCGCGGAACAATTATTTCTACAATCTTTTGCGCAGTAATCGGTTGCGGCGCATACCTTATTGGTAGTACATCAAGACTTATTCTTGGCGGTCAGCTTCCCGAAGGTGGCGTTGACTCTATAATTCCTACCGTTCTTATGGAAGTATTGGGTGGCGGTACATTTGGAATAATACTTTTGGCTGTTATTATGATTCTTTTGCTTTCGGCATCTATGTCAACACTTGAGGCGGTTGTTCTTACATCGGCTTCTGCTGTTGCGGTTGACCTTATTCCTGCTGTAAGAAAGAAGGAAACCAAGCCCGAGACTCAGATGCTGCTGACCCGAATCCTTTGCCTTGTATTTGTTGCTTGTTCATTTATTTTTGCAACCCAGAACATTCCGATTATAGTAAGTCTTATGTCTTTCTCTTGGGGTGTTGTTTCCGGTTGCTTTATCGGTCCTTACATCTGGGGACTTTTCTCAAAAAAGATTACAAAGATTGGCGCGTACGCAGGTATCCTATCGGGATTACTTACCGTTGGCGGCGCAACATTGGTAATCACACTTACTTCAAGCTTCTCAAATGCTGCATCTCATTCTCCTGAAATGGGTGTTGCGGCTATGGCGGTATCAATGGTTGTTGTTCCTGTTGTAAGCTTACTTACTAAAAACAAGGACAAGGAAAGAGTGGATGAAATTTTCGAATGCTACAACGAAGAATAAAACAGTAAATATTCACTCTGGAGTGTAGCTTGAAAATTTAAGTGCTTTAAATATTAAAATAATGCTTTAAAAGGAGTTGTCACAATCGTCACAACTCCTTTACTTGCATAACTAATAATTCCATGCTATTATATAATAAATTTTACTTGTGTTTGGAGTGGTTTTGTGAAAAAAATATTGTCATTGGTTTTGGTTGTGTTGCTTATTGTCTCGTGTGTGCCGTTGGGCGCATTTACGTTTATCGTGGGCGCAGCGACAAGCGGCACCACTGGTGATTGTAGCTGGAGCCTGGAAGATGGAGTCCTTACTATAACCGGCAATGGAAAAATGGAAGATTATTCTTCTTCTAAACTACCATGGGAAGCAAATAAAGTTAAAACTGTAATTATTGAAGACGGTGTCGAAAATATTGGTAATTATGCATTCTACAGGTGCTATAATATGACAAATATCACCATTCCCGATAGTGTTACAAATATTGGTGACTATGCGTTTTCTAGCTGCTTTTATTTAACAAGTATTACGATTCCAAACAATATTGAAAGCATAGGTAATAACACGTTTGCTAATTGTGACGGCCTTACAAGTTTTACCATTCCTGACAGTGTTACAAGTATAGGTGACAGTGCGTTTTATAATTGCAGCGCTTTAACAAATATAAGAATTCCCGACAAGGTAAAAAGTATTGGTAGTTTTGCATTTGTTAATTGTACAGGCCTAACTGAAATTACAATTCCTAACGGTGTTACAAGTATAGGCACCGGAGCGTTTTATAATTGCACCGGGATTGAAAGTATAACTATACCGGACAGTGTGACAAGCATAGGGTCAGAAGCGTTTAATAATACGGCATATTATAATAACGCAGACAATTGGCAAGATGATGTTTTGTATATAGGTAATCATTTAATACAGGCAAAAAATACTATTTCGGGAAGTTATACAATTAAAGAAAATACACTTAGTATTTCAGAGAGTGCGTTTAATAGTTGCAAAAATCTTATAGATATAACCATACCTGACAGCGTTGTAAATATAGGTAATTTTGCCTTTCAGGACTGCGAAGGTCTAACAAGCATAATCATCCCTGACAACGTTACAAATATAGGCAATTATGCGTTTTTTTACTGTACTGGTCTTACAAATGTTATCATACCAAATAGTGTTATAAGCATAGGAAAATGTGCATTCTCTTATGCTTCCGATCTTACTAGTGTGATAATAGGGAACGGTGTTACAATTATTGCTGAGAGAGCTTTTGAAGAGTGTGGCAAGCTTATAGATATAACCATTCCTGATAGTGTTACAAGTGTTGGTCGAATGGCTTTTTATAATACCGGATATTATAATGACGCTTCAAATTGGGAAGACGAGGTTTTGTATATAAGCAATTATCTAATCGAAGCAAAAGATACAATTTCGGGTGATTACTGTATTAAAGAAGGCACAAAGGTAATTTCTGATTATGCATTTATTGCCCGATATAGTCTCGAAGGCATAACGTTCCCCGACAGTGTTACAATTATAGGTGAAAATGCATTTTCCAGTTGTATGGGTGTTAAGAGCATCGCAATACCTAATGGTATTACAAGTATAAGCGAAAACGCTTTTTCCAGTTGCACGAGCATTACAAGTATGGTAATCCCTAATAGCGTTAAAAGTATAGCTAACAGCGCGTTTAGGGGTTGCACCAGCCTTGTAAGTGTAACTATTCCCGACACTGTTACAAGTATAGATGAAAAAGCATTTGAACGGTGCGACAGTCTTACAGAAGTGTGGTACGGCGGCAGTGAAAAAGATAAACAAAACATAGCTATAGGTGAAAATAATACCGAATTAATTAATGCTGTTTGGTATTGTGCTGCAGAAAGCGGAGATGTTAACTTTGATACAAATATTGATAACAAGGACCTTGGTCTATTGATGCAATATATTAACGGTTGGCAGGTTGAGATAACAGCAGAAGCCGCTGACGTAAATGATGACGCTAAGATTAATAATAAGGATTATGCGTTGCTTATACGATACATTAACGGATGGGAAGTAGAATTTAAATAATGCGGAATTAAGATGATTTTAAAATGCTTACCATATAAAAAACGCAACGATTTTAACTCAAAAGGCGAGGAGTTTCTCCTCGCCTTTTTTGTCGTATTATTCACTTCTGAGTGCTGTTACAGGGTCTTTTTTAGCCGCACTCTTTGATGGGATTATACCGGAAATAAGCGTTAAGCAAACGCTGATAATCACAAGTATAACTGCAGCGCCAACAGGTAAGATAGCATTCAGATTTGCAATGCCCGTAAGCGTGTGAAGTATAATATTTATCGGTATGCAAAGAAGATAAGTGATTACAACACCAATTAGACCTGATGCAAAGCCTACAATTACCGTTTCTGCATTAAATAAACCGGATACATCGCGTTTTGAAGCACCGATAGCTCGAAGTATTCCTATTTCTTTGGTTCGTTCTTGGACAGAAATTAAAGTAATTACACCGATCATTATAGATGATACTATAAGTGATATTGCAACAAACGCAATCAAAACATATGTGATAGCATTTATTATAGTGGTGATAGATGACATCATAATTCCAAGATAATCGGTATATTTAATTTGCTTCAATTCTTCAACATCGCTATTATAATTTTCGATAGCGTCTGTAATAACGTCTTTATTTTCGAACGTGGATGCATAAATATTAATAGATGATGGAGAATTTAAATCTACATATCCCATAGCAAGAAGGTTTTCTTCGTATGAGGATTCGGAAAACACCATTATTTCATCGTAGTATTTTGAGTATTGTTCAGCGCTGTAGGTAGGTAGCGCCGCTTCAAGCGCGTATGCCAATTGTTCTGTGCTCATTGATTTCAGCTGGGTCGTAATTTTTGCTGCGTACTGCGCCTTTACCTGTTCGCTGATTAGATTTGCGAATAATTCATTAAAATCTTCGTCAGACATTGAGGTTAAATATTCGCTGATTTCTTCTGCAGACACATTTACTTGACTGGTCATATTTTCAGAAAGCATAGCCTGCATATCATCTCGAGACATTGCACCCATAGTAGCGTCAACTTGCGATTTAACAAACTCATCATCGGGGATACTGTTTATTGATACATAAGCCTCGGCTTTTCCGTTCGCATCAAGCGTATCTAAATATTCACGTAGTACAGTCTCTTTTTCCTCATTGGTCATGGAACCTGTTGTAGAATCAAATGGAAGACCGGTAATAATATCGGTATTGGGTGAATTGAGCTGTGCTTCAATAATCTCACTGTTGTCTGCCAGTTCAACTAAATATTTGGTAAGGTCGCTCGTATATGCAATACTACCCGAAAGCATTGTCGTGGTTGCGTCTTTGTTTGGACGTATGATGCCTGTCACCTTGAGTGACATTGCGTTGTCATATAGGTAACGCAGTCCCGCTTCGGTATTACGTAAATCGGTATAAAGACCGGTAGCTTCATCATAGCGATAGCAATCAGAGTTCAATATTGTTTTGTATTCGGTGCTACATATTTCTTCGTAAGACCATTTCGATATTTCTTTATCATCCAGTTTTGTACCATTCAATGCCGCGTCGGCAAGCTTGTCAATTTCGTCCGCCGAGATAAGTCCCAATGCGTAAAGCGCAATATCGTCGAGTTCGTTGTTCTCGTCAAGAACTAATACTATTTCGTCATAGTTATTTGGCCAAGAGCCATAAACAACATCGTACTGTTCCATAAGCAAGTCGTTTATCGGTGCGCCGTCATTACCTGGTAAAAGCTCTTGCCAAAGCTTAGTGCTCATAGAAGACATTGAAGACATCGAGGCGGCGGGTGATAGTGATGTGAGTGTGGACATAGTTGACATATCAATTCCGATATATCGGAGCATAAGATCGGTGATTATTTGTTCAAGATCGGTATGAAGTATTTCGCCGTCTACGTTTTCGGTATATATCTGAATATCTAAATCATAAGAATACTGTACGCCGTTAACTGCTGTTGCAAGTTGTGTGCTGTCGGTTGTAATTTCTTTTTCGAGATATTTTTTAAATGCTTTTAAATCGTTTTTGCTCTCTTCTATATTGTTCATAGCATTTATCATATCATAAAGAGCTGATTTTTCGTAAACCGCATCCTTTTCGTGTGTTGTTTCGTCGGCGGTAATATTCATAAATGCTTCCATTAGTGTTGTCATATCAACGGTAGAGGCTTCAAGAGTCAGGGGGTAAACAGACAGCGTGCTTTCCTGTACAGCCTCAATATATGCCGTCATACCCTGCGATATCGCAAGAATAAGAGCTATACCTATAATACCGATTGAGCCTGCAAACGAGGTAAGAATCGTCCTGCCTTTTTTGGTAATAAGGTTTTTAAGCGACAGCATAAACGATGTGCCAAATGACATGGATGTTTTTTTTATGGATTTTTCCTTCGTGTTTCTTGCTGTATCAAGAGCGGTTTCGTTTTTTGACTCTTCGGCAGACAACGGCATTGAATCATGTGTAATCACACCGTCAAGCATATTAATAATACGGGATGAGTATTTTTTAGCAAGGTCAGGGTTATGGGTTACCATAATTATAAGGCGGTCTTTTGAAATTTCCTTGAGAATTTCCATAACCTGAACGCTGGTTTCGGTATCGAGTGCGCCTGTAGGCTCATCGGCTAAGATAATATCGGGATTGTTAACAAGAGCACGTGCAATGGCAACGCGTTGCATTTGACCGCCCGACATTTCGCCCGGTTTTTTGTTTATTTGGTCGCCAAGACCAACATCTTGGAGCGCTTTTTTCGCGCGCGCCTTGCGTTCGGATTTTGAAACACCGGATAATGTAAGTGCTAGCTCTACGTTTTGTAAAACCGACTGGTGAGGTATGAGGTTATAGCTCTGGAATACAAATCCTATTGAATGATTGCGGTAGGTATCCCAATCGGCATCGTTATATTCTTTGGTAGAACGCCCCGAAATAATAAGGTCGCCGCTTGTGTATCGATCAAGGCCGCCTATAATATTAAGCAGGGTAGTCTTGCCGCAACCCGAAGGACCTAAGATGGATACAAATTCGTTATTGCGGAATTCAATATCAATACCTTTTAATGCCTCTACGGTTGTGTCACCCATATTGTAATCTTTTTTAATGTTTACGAGTTTCAGCACAAAAATTTTCCTTTCGCAGTAAAATCATTATTGGTATTATAATGGGTATTTTTTGCTAAACTGTGAATAATCGGAAAAAATTTATATTGTGTTGCTAAATATGGAAAAAGGTGATATACTGTTATATCATTGAAAGGAGGCATATTATGGAAAAGGCATTTAAGTATTTTTGTGTTTTTATGTCTGCTATTATAGTAGTTTCTTCTTTTTTTATGGTTTTTGCAACCGCGTTCAGTCAAAAGTCTGAATATGACTTTTTGGGTTGTAAGGAAATATTTGATAATATAAAAAATTACGAGATGAATATGACATCAGTAATTTACGTTAAAAATGAAAAAAACGAATGGGAAGAGTATCAGCGCATTCATGGTACAGAAAATAGAATTTGGGTTGATATAGAGCTGATGCCTCAACAGCTAATAGATGCTTTTATATCCATTGAGGATCAGCGGTTTTATTTGCATTCGGGTGTTGACTGGAAGCGTACGGCCGGCGCGTTTATAAACTATCTGCCATTTGTGAATATTTATTCATCAAATCAGGGCGGTTCAACAATAACACAGCAGCTTATCAAAAATATTACCTCCGATGATGATAAGAGCGCGATGAGGAAGGTGCGTGAGATAGCGCGTGCACTGCTAATTGAAAAAATGATTGATAAAACAACCATTTTAGAAGCTTACCTAAATACAATTTCGCTTGGTAACGGTATATGCGGTGTTCAAGTTGCGGCAAACTATTATTTTAACAAGGAAGTTGATGAATTGACACTTGCGGAGTGTGCATCGCTTGCTGCAATAACTAAAAATCCAAGCGCATATAATCCTGCTACAAAACCCGAAGGTAATAGGAAACGTCGTGACGATGTTCTCTATAAAATGTATGAGTTGGATAAAATAAGCAAAGAAGAATACACCGATGCATTAGTGACTGATGTAGTTGTAGATAAAACACAGCAACAGGATTTCGAAATTCCTATAAACAACTACTTTGTTGATGCACTCATTAGTGATATTTCAGAGGATTTAAGCGTTAAGTATAATTGTAGTATTGATACGGCAACGACAATGCTGTATAACGGTGGATATAAAATTTATGCTACAATTGATACCGATATACAGGATATTATGGAGTCGGTATATTTAAATCAAAAAACGTATTTTTCTCAAAAATCTTCTGATAAAACCACCCACGTACAGTCTGCAATGACGATAATGGACTATAACGGTAATGTAAAAGGCATTGTTGGAGGTGTGGGTGAAAAAACAGTTAATCGTGGACTTAATCGCGCTGTTGATTCACCGCGTCAACCCGGTTCTACAATGAAACCTCTTGGTGTTTATGTTCAGGCGATTGATAATGGTACAATATCTTACTCAACAATGATTGAAGATAAGCCGCTGGACAATTATTATGAGGACGGAAAAAAAGGACCTAAAGAGTGGTACGGGTATTATGCAGGCAATATGACCGTCGCAAATGCGCTTGAACGTTCGGCAAATACAATACCATGTTGGATATTAAAGGATAATATCGGTGTTGAAAACTCATTTCGTTTTCTGACACAAAAAATAGGATTAAAGCATTTAACGAATATAGATAAAAATATCGCGTCCTTGGCTCTTGGTGGCTGTGAGTACGGTGTTACCACTACCGAATCTGCAGCAGCGTATGCCATATTCGGTAACGGCGGTGTATACAATGAGCCTACAACTTATGAAAGAGTTTTAGATATAAATGACAATATTATACTTGAAAAAAACAGTGGAGAACAGGTAATTAAGGAAACAACCGCCGCTATTATGAATAAATTGCTTCAAAATGTTGTTTACGGTTCGCAGGGTACGGGTACGGGTATTGCGGGCTACAACAAAATGAAAGTGTATGCTAAAACGGGTACTTCAAGTGAATCAAAAGACTTGTGGATGGTAGCAGGCACTCCTTATTATGTTGGTAGCGTGTGGTATGGATTTGACCAACCTGAAAATATTTATAATGCCGGTGCCGCGGCAAAGGTTTGGCGTGATATTATGTCACAAATCCATAAAAATCTTGAGCAAAAAGAATTTGAGTTGAGCGACGAGATTATAGAGGCAAAATATTGCAACAACACCGGACTTTTGGCAGTGCCGTCTTGTTATAATACATCAAAAGGATATTATATTTCGGGTGTTGAAATTGACACTTGCATAGGCGGACACCCAGAACCCGAAGACGAGGAAACATCAACCGATGAAACGCAAAGTGATACATCTTCTGTTGAAGTTTCTTCTGACGAGAGCGTTATAAGTGAGATAGAATCAAGTACTACAGAAGAAACATCAACAACACCTGAAGATACATCCTCCGAAAAAACTTCATCCGAAGATAATTCGCACGAGGAAAGCGAATCGCAAAATAACAACGTCTCTACAGATTCAAGTGTAAATAATGACAGTGAAAATGATTCTGTTGAAGAAGAAAATATTAGTGATGAATTGATCTTGTTACCATAAAATTGAAAACAGCAGACATTTGAAATGTCTGCTGTTTTCAATTGTTTATTGAATTTTAAATGTCCTTAAACGATCTAAATATCGTTCAACCACCTGCAAAATAACAACATAAGGATCGGTATAGCTTGTTGAAGTCGGATAGCAATTTTTTGAACATTATGTACGAGTATTGCATAAAGGTTAAATAATGTAATTTAAAGAATTTTAACAAATTAATTATTGCTCAAAAGTATATATTGTGTTATAATAAAACAAATATTGGGTTTTTATGCCTTTTTGTAATTTGTGGGGTGAAAATGTGCGTATTTTAGGTATTGATCCCGGTTATGCGACAATCGGTTACGGAATAATTGAATATGACAATTTTCACTTCAAAACAATATCGTACGGTGCAATAACTACAACACCCGATAAATGTTTTGCTGACAGACTTTGCGATATCTATAACGATATGCAAACTCTTATAAAAAAATATAAACCCGAATGTCTTTCAATTGAAAAACTTTATTTCAACACCAACACAACAACGGCTATTGATGTTGCGCAGGCTCGAGGTGTTATATTACTTGCGGCAAGAACAGCGGAAATTGATATTTACGAATATACTCCGTTACAGGTAAAACAATCAATAACAGGATATGGCAGGGCAGAAAAACATCAGGTAATGGAAATGGTTAAAAATCTTTTGCTGCTAAACTCTGTGCCAAAACCAGACGATACCGCCGATGCATTGGCACTGGCTATTTGTCATGGTCATTGTTCGGGTAGCCTCTATTCAAAACTTGCGAAAGGAAATCGAGAATAATGATTGCAACTTTAAACGGAAAACTTATTATAAAAGAGTTAAACTATGTTGTTGTTGAATGTGGCGGAGTTGGACTTAAGTGCTTTGTGACCCAAAACACTCATGCTGCAGTTGGCAACGTCGGAGATAATGTTTTTTTATACACACATCTTGCGGTGCGTGAAGATGCGCTTGATTTATACGCTTTTTCAGAAGCACAAGAACTTGAGGTTTTTAAACTAATTACCTCTGTTGGCGGTGTGGGTTCTAAAATAGGTCTAGCAATTCTTTCGGAGTTTACTGCTGATAAAATAATGTTATTTATTGCCAGCGGCGATGCTAAATCGCTTACCGCAGCATCCGGTGTAGGTATTAAGCTTGCCCAAAGAATTGTTCTCGAATTGAAAGACAAGGTTGGTTCAATTTCGGTAGGCGATATGTCATTTGATGTTAAAGCTGTTGGAAATGCCACAGTAAACAATTCGTCTAAAGAAGCAATAGAAGCGCTTGTGTCATTGGGTTATACACAAAGTGAGGCATCGCTTGCGGTTGGTAGACTCGATCAATCGCTTGATACAAACGAATTAATCAAACAAGCGTTAAAATCTCTTGCGAGGGGGTTGTAATCGATGATAGAGCAAGAAATGGATTTTGAAAACCGAATTGTTTCTCCCGAATACACAGTAGCAGATAACGATACTGAATTATCCCTAAGACCGAAAACACTTGACGATTATATCGGTCAGGATAAAGCAAAAGATAATTTGAGTATATATATAAAAGCGGCAAAACAGCGAAAAGAATCGCTTGATCACGTTTTACTGTATGGTCCTCCCGGACTTGGTAAAACAACACTTTCTGGTATTATTGCACGTGAGATGGGGGTTAATCTTCGCGTAACCTCTGGTCCTGCAATTGAAAAGCAGGGTGACTTGGTTGCAATTCTAACTTCGCTCAACGAAGGAGATGTCTTGTTTATCGACGAAATTCACCGACTGTCGCGTAATGTTGAAGAAATACTGTATCCTGCAATGGAAGATTTTTCTCTTGATATAATTCTTGGTAAAGGTCCTTCGGCACGTTCAATAAGACTTGATGTGCCTCATTTTACACTTGTTGGTGCAACAACGCGTTCGGGTCAGCTTACAGCACCGTTGCGTGACCGTTTTGGAGTTTTACTACGTCTTGAACTATACACTCCCGAACAACTTGGACAGATTGTAAAACGCTCTGCAGGTATTTTAGGCATTGCCATTGATGATGAAGGCGCTTTGGAAATTGCGTCACGCTCACGCGGAACACCTCGCATTGCAAACCGACTTCTTAAACGCGTTCGAGATATTGCGCAAATTGAGTTTGACGGTGAAATAAACGTAGAGGTTGCTCAGAGTGCACTTGCGCGTTTTGAGATAGACGAATTGGGACTCGATGATTTTGACCGCAAGATGCTTACCGCTATTATTAATCACTATGGCGGCGGTCCTGTCGGTCTTGATACCTTAGCTGCGGCAGTGGGCGAGGAAGCAATCACTATTGAGGACGTCTATGAGCCCTATCTGATGCAAATTGGTTTTTTAACACGCACTCCACGAGGCAGATGCGTAACGCAGGCTGCGTATGAACATTTAGGTATCAAAAACAACAACACACAACAATCACTTATATAAAGGACTTATTGATGAGAACTTTCGAAAACTTTAATGATTATGAGTTAATAGATGCCGATAACGGCGAACGACTTGAACGCTGGGGTGACATAATACTCATTCGACCTGATCCACAGATAATATGGAGCGAAGGTCATCGCGATGAGCGTTGGAGCAAAGCTCACGCAATATATCACCGTTCAAATAGCGGCGGTGGTTATTGGGAAACACTAAAAAAGGTTCCTGATGTCTGGAGTATTAAATATAATGACCTTACGTTTCGCTTAAAACCAATGGGATTTAAGCATACGGGCCTTTTTCCGGAACAAGCTGTTAACTGGTCTCTTGCGCAAAAACTTATTACTGAGGCAAACAGAGAGGTATCTGTTCTTAATTTGTTCGCATATACGGGTGGTGCAACGGTGGCTTGTCTCAAGGCGGGCGCGCGCGTCACACATGTTGATGCTTCAAAAGGAATGGTTGCTTGGGCAAAAGAAAACGCAGTTGCAAGCGGTCTTGCGGATAGACCTGTAAGATGGCTTGTTGATGACTGTATGAAATTTGTGAAACGAGAGATAAGACGTGGCAACAAGTATGATGCAATTATTATGGACCCACCATCATACGGCAGAGGACCTAACGGTGAGGTATGGAAGCTGGAGCAACAACTTTCCGAACTTCTTACCGATGTTGGTAAGATTTTGAGCGATGAACCAATCTTTTTCTTTCTTAACTCTTATACCGGTGGCTTATCACCGACAATACTCAATTATATGGTAAAAAGTTGTATTGCACCTAAAAATTCGGGTACGGTTTTTACCGAAGAAATTGGAATCAAGGTAACAAAACGAAATGTTGTTTTACCGTGCGGAAATACTACAATTTGGATGAAGTAAATGGATAATATTATTGAAGTTAAAAACGTAACATTTGATTACGAAGACGGCGAAGCGATTATCAATGATTTCAGTCTTGATATAAAGCGTGGTAGTTTTACCGTTATTTTAGGTCATAATGGTTCGGGAAAATCAACTTTGGCTAAGCTATTAAACGGATTATACAAACCTACCTCCGGTGAAATTTTTGTTGACAAAATTTCTACCCTCGATGAAGAACATGAAATTGAGATTAAACGACGCGTAGGACTTGTTTTTCAAAATCCCGATAATCAATTGGTGGCATCGATTGTTGAAGAAGATGTTGCTTTCGGTCCTGAAAATTTAGGACATTCGTCAGAAGAAATCAGACAAGAGGTCGACGAGGCTCTAAAAGCGGTCGATATGTTCGAATTCCGCAAATCAACGCCTCATAGACTTTCCGGTGGTCAGAAACAGCGCATTGCAATTGCGGGCATTATTGCGATGAAGCCTGATTGTATTGTGCTTGATGAACCCACAGCAATGCTTGATCCTAAGGGTAGAGCTGAGATAATTTCTACTATCAAAAAACTGAATCAACAAAACGGTATTACTATTGTTTTGATAACTCATTTTATGGAAGAGGCTGTCGATGCCGACCGTGTTATAGTTATGGATAGCGGTAAAATTGTTGCGGATTCCACGCCGAAAGATATTTTCAGCAATATTAAATTGCTTAAAGATGTCGGACTTGATGTTCCACAAACCACAGAATTACTTTACCGACTGAAATCAGGCGGTATGAATATTTCAACAGATGTTATTTCTATAGAAGAATCAGCGAAAAAAATTTATGACGCGATTCATTTGGAGGAAATTTAATTGTCTATTCTTGAAGTTAAAAATCTGACTCACACTTATGACGGCAATACGCCTTTTATGAATGATGCTGTTAAAAATGTCAGTTTTAGTGTCGAAAAAGGCGAAATTCTCGGAATAATCGGTCATACGGGTTCCGGTAAATCAACACTTGTTCAGCACCTGAACGGTCTGTTAAAGGCAACGAGCGGTGAAGTTATCTTGGACGGTAGGAATATTTGGGGTGATCCTAAAAAAATCCGTTCGATACGTTCTCGCGTAGGACTTGTTTTTCAGTATCCTGAATATCAATTGTTTGAAGACACCGTTTATAAAGACATTGCGTTCGGTCCAAAAAACATGGGGCTTAAAGATGATGAAATCAGGCAAAGAATAGGTGAAATTTGCGACCTTGTCGGTATAAGCAGCGACTACCTTGACAAATCGCCGTTTGATCTTTCCGGTGGTGAAAAGCGACGTGTTGCAATTGCAGGTGTTATGGCGATGCAACCCGAAATTATTGTGTTTGACGAGCCTGTAGCAGGTCTTGATCCGCGCGGACGCGCCGATGTGGTGAAAATGATTTCTGATTACCGCAATAAATACAATGCTACAGTGCTTATAATTTCACATAATATGGAGGATATGGCTCTTATTGCTGACAAATTGCTCGTAATGAACAAGGGCGAAATGGTTTTGTTTGATAAAACTGAAAATGTTTTTAAACAATACGATTTTTTAAAAAGCATAGGTCTTAATGTTCCTATGGTTACTCAGGTTATGCTTGCATTAAAAGAAATGGGAGTTGATATACCCGACGATATTTTTACCGTTGACCGTGCTGTAGATTATCTTCTTAATATTTATAAGGGAGGTAATCGTAATGCTTAAAGACATTACTTTTGGTCAGTATTTTGAAAGCAACTCTTTTGTTCATAAGCTTGATCCCAGAACCAAGTTACTGCTTTTGATAGCTGTTATTGTATTTATTTTTGTATCACAAAACGCTATTGCTCTGTCACTTGTGGCGTTGCTTATATTATTGTGTGTATTTTTTTCAAAAGTGCCGCTTAAGATGTATTTAAAAAATCTCAAAGCGGTTTTACCGATAATCATTTTCACAATGATTATTAACCTTTTTTATAATGCTTCGGGCGATGTACTGATTTCTTTTTGGAAATTGACAATTACAACAACTTCTTTGTATCGGGCATTTTATATGGCGGCGCGCATTTTACTGCTTATCGTTGCAAGCGCTGTGCTTACTTATACTACGACTCCAAACGATTTAACCGATGCTATTGAAAAATTGTTATCACCTTTACGTTTTATTGGTCTTAAAAATGCCGTTCATACTCTCGCTATGATGATGACGATAGCGTTGCGCTTTATACCAACGCTTATTGAGGAAACACAAAAAATTATGAATGCGCAAAAGGCTCGCGGAGCCGATCTTGAAAATGGTAATCTGATAGAGCGTATCAAAGCGCTTATACCTATTTTGATACCGCTGTTAATTTCATCGGTTCGTCGAGCGTATGAGCTTGCTGAGGCAATGGAATGCCGTTGTTATAACGGTGGTGAAGGCAGGGTAAGGATGAAACAACTTAAGTATACCGCAAATGATTATATCGCTTTTGGAGCAGTAATAGTTGTCTGCGGTGCGGTAATTGCTGTAAATATAATTCTATAATTTGGAGAGTTTTATGAAAAGGATGCTGCTTACAATTTCATATGATGGCACAGCCTATCATGGCTGGCAGGTGCAGCCAAACGGAATTACCGTGCAGCAGACTTTGCAAGATGCTCTTGAGCGACTTTTGGGCAAAAGGGTTGCGGTCACGGGTTGCAGTCGTACTGATGCGGGTGTTCACGCGCGGCAGTTCTTTTGTCATATCGACTGTGAAGAACACTTTCCGAAAAATGCTTTTTTAAGAGGTTTAAATTCTTTGCTGCCAAAAGATATTGCCGTTATTGGTTGCCGCGAGGTTGCGTCGGATTTTCATGCGCGATACAATGCAAGCGGTAAAAAATATATTTACCAAATGTATATGGGCGCTTTAAATCCTTTTAACTCGAGATATATGTTGCATCTTGAGACTAAACCCGATATTAAGTTAATGAATGAATTTTGCAAAGGTATTGTTGGAACACACGATTTTGCTCCCTTTTCTTGTTCGAAAAGAACTGTTGAAGATACGGTAAGGACCATTTCAGAGTGTTTTGTCAAACAAGAGGGAGATTATATTTGTTTTGAAATAAAAGGTAACGGTTTTTTATATAATATGGTTCGAATCCTTGCAGGAACGGCACTTGCAGTAGGTCAGAAAAGATTGTCGCCCGATTGTTATATTCAAATTTTCGACAGCAATGACCGTTCAAAAGCAGGGGAAACCTTACCATCCTTCGCATTGATTTTGGATGAAGTTTATTACGATAACTATGACTAATGTTTTTAAAAAAGGTGGTGTCCTATTTGCCTGATTATAGAAGGAAAAGGGTTAAAAAATCAGGGGTTAGAAAAAAACGTGTTAACCGTGAAAATCAGTTTGAAATAACCACTTCAAATAATAAATCAATTGTTCCCGACCAAGAAATCAGGGTTGTTCGTGGTACGAAATACAAACAACGACGTAGATATGGTATTTTGTTGTTTTTTGTTACCGTTATAACTTTGCTTTGTTTGATTTTATCTGCTGTATTACCGGTGGGACTTTATGAAAATCTCGTTAACACTACAGCATTAATGGGACACGGTAATTATCCGATTGATATTTTGGGTGACTCGGTCATCAACACGGTTTCTAACAGCGGATATTATTATGTTCTGACCGATGTGGGAATATCGGCTTATTCAAGTAACGGAAAAATTGCTTTAAATGAAATGCATGGGTTTTCAAATCCCGTACTATCTGTATCGGATACGCGCGCTGTAGTGTATGATCAGGGTGGCAATAGCCTTTATGTATACAATTTGGGCGGAAAAATATTTTCGTTAGAAACCGAAAACGAAATAATAACCGCCAATATTTCACGTGATGGCTGTTTTGCCGTGGCAACCCACTCTGACAGTTATACGTCGGTCGTTTATGTTTACAATAAAAGCTTTAAGAATATTTTTACCTGGAATTCTGCAAAAGATATTGTAAATAATGTACTTGTTAATCCTTCAGGTGACAGACTTGCTGTATCTACTGTTAATGCATCTGCAGGTCAGTACACATCTAAAATGCTCATCTTAAATTTTGAATCGGCTGATCCGTTATACACATTAGAGCTTGATAATGCAATAGCACTTTCACTAATTAACACAGGAAAGGGCATTTCGGTTGTCACAGCCGATAAATATAAATTTGTTCACTGGAGTAAGTTCAGCACGAATGAAATAACCTCTTCTGGTGAAATTAATTTAGTTCGCAATAGTGCTAAAGGCTTGTTGCTTGTGTTTAACCGCGCAAACGATCGAAGCGATAATAATGTTGTCCTGATATCAAACAAGGGTGTTAAGTCAAAAGAGTTTAAGATTAATAAT
The DNA here is from genome assembly GCA_964630675.1 of uncultured Ruminococcus sp. Classification (GTDB taxonomy): domain Bacteria; phylum Bacillota; class Clostridia; order Oscillospirales; family Acutalibacteraceae; genus UBA737. The sequence goes on along the minus strand of CAZVWG010000008.1, from coordinate 4,967 downwards.
ACAATTACCGACATCCAGTACGCAAACGGACGAATATATTATATCAGTGATACGACGATAAATATTTTAGATAGCGGCGGAGCTGTTTTAAGATACGGCAGCTGCGATTACGGTGCAAAAAAGTTTGCAGTTATTTCTTCAAATGCCATTGCGGCAGTAAGCGATACACAAATCATAAAAAATAATATTGAAAAGGGAGAAAACTAATGTCTTATATTCTTGATGCTATTGTTGTTTTAATTATACTGTTCTTTGCATTTTTATCGGCAAAGAAGGGGTTTGTGCGTACGTTGGTAGAGGTTGTTGGTTTTGTAGCGGCTATAATAGTAGCTCTTGCTTTAAGTACGCCTGTAGCAGATTTTGCATACGACAAGGCGGTTGAGCCTGTAGTTACAAAAACGGTAGAAGCCGCCGTAAGCGAGGGTACTGCAAATGCTAATTCTGCCGTAGATGCGGTATGGAATAAGATGCCGACCTTTTTAACTGAAAGCAATTTTTTGAATTTATCAAAGGAAAGTATTACAGCAACAATAAACGAAGAGGTTACCACCGGTACAGCAGAGCTAGCAAGCACTATTTCAGATTCTTTTGTAAAACCCGCTGTCACAAAACTATTGTCTGTTTTAATATCGGTAATTTTGGTTGTTGTTTTGTTGTTTGTTGTCAAAATTCTTGCAAAATATGTAAATAAGCTCTTTACGTTCAGCGTCATAGGTGACATTAACAAAACCTTGGGCGGCATTTTAGGAATTGTAAAGGGTGCGGCGGTAGCGGTTGTTTTCTGCCTGGTTATAAGTTTAATTCTTTCTTTTACTAAGAACGGTTTTTTGATTTTTACATACGACGCAATTAATTCTTCGTATATATTTAAGTTTTTAATGGGACTTTCACCATTTATATAGTTACTATTTCTAACAGCATTTCCAAGGAGTTATTATAAAAATGAAATTATGTTCAAAATGTAAAAAAAGACCTGCGGTGGTTTTTATGTCTAATCCGCTAAACCCTAACGCCGAGCCTGAGGGGTTATGCTTGAGTTGCGCTAAGGAATTGGGGATAAAACCTGTTGACGATATGCTCAAGAGTATGAACATATCTGACGAGGATATTGAGATGATGAGCAATCAGTTTTTAGAGGCTGTGTCAGATTGCGATATGATGCTTGATGATGAGTCTCTCAATGACGGTACATTTGATATGGGTACTGCACCTGCCATTCCTTTCTTAAAGAATCTCTTTGGCGGTAGCAATGAGAATGCCAATAATACAAAGCAAGGTACCGCAAAAGAGAATAAGCCAAAGCAAAAGAAAAAAAGATTTGTTGATCAATACTGCAACAATTTAACGCTAAGAGCAAAAGAAGGCAAGCTTGATAACGTTATAGGTCGTGACCGCGAGCTCGACCGTATGCTTCAAATACTTTCACGACGCTCAAAGAACAATCCTTGTCTTATTGGTGAACCCGGTGTAGGTAAAACGGCAATTGTAGAAGGTCTGGCACTTAAAATCGTAAACGGTACAGCGCCTGCAAGACTGCTTGATAAAGAGATTCTTTTGCTTGACCTTACAAGTCTTGTTGCGGGCACACAATTTCGCGGTCAATTTGAAAGTAGGGTAAAGGGTCTTATTGAAGAAGTAAAAGATGCCGGTAATATCATTCTTTTTATTGACGAAATTCATAATCTTGTAGGAGCAGGTGATTCTGCCGAAGGCTCAATGAATGCTGCCAATATTTTAAAACCTGCGCTCTCCCGTGGTGAAATTCAGGTTATAGGTGCTACCACATTTAAAGAATACCGCAAGTATATAGAAAAGGATGCCGCGCTTGAACGCCGTTTTCAACCAATTACCGTTGAAGAACCGTCCGTATCCGAGGCGGTTAATGTAATGCTCGGTATAAAGCCTTATTATGAGGGCTATCATACCGTTACGATTCCTGACAGCATTGTAGAAAAAGCGGTATATCTTTCAGAAAGATATATAACCGATAGATTTTTACCTGATAAGGCGATTGACCTTCTTGATGAGGCTTGTGCTTGTGCAAGTCTTGAAAATAAGTCTATCGACGAGCTTTATATTGCTAATAAGAAAGTAGCGGAATTTTCCAAGCAGCTGGATGAATTGACAGCCAATGTGGAAAATCCTGATTATGAAAAGCAAGCAATGGTAAAATCAAGTCTTGAAAAATATAAAACGCAAGCAGAAAATCTTTGTGAAGCAGCCGCAAACAACACAGTAACCGAGCGACATCTTGCTACGGTTATTGAAATGTGGACAGGCATTCCCGCATCTAAGATAGAAGAAAATGAGCTTTCAAAACTGGCACGACTGGAAGATAGCCTTAATAAAAAAATAATTGGTCAGTCAGATGCGACCAAGCTTGTTGCTAACGCTGTAAAACGTTCCCGTGTTAAAACGAGCGCTTTGCGCCGCCCGGCATCTTTTATATTTGTGGGTCCTACAGGCGTTGGTAAAACCGCCCTTGTAAGAGCACTTTCAGAGCAATTGTTTGACACGCCCGAAACCTTTATACGCCTTGATATGTCAGAATTTATGGAAAAGCATTCTGTATCACGCCTTATTGGTGCGCCTCCCGGATATGTTGGTTATGACGAAGCAGGTCAGCTTACCGAAAAAGTGCGTCGTAAGCCTTACTCGGTAATTTTGGTTGATGAAATTGAAAAAGCGCATCCCGATGTACTAAATATTCTTTTACAGATTCTTGATGAGGGCAGGGTAACTGATGCCCACGGCAGAACAGTTAACTTTGAAAACACTATAATCGTTATGACATCTAATGCCGGCAGTGAGCGTAATGACAATCTTTTAGGCTTTGGAAAAACAATGGCTGATGCTTCAAAAGAAAAGGCGTTGAAAGCTCTTCGCGAGTTTTTGCGCCCCGAATTCATTGCTCGCGTTGATGAAATAGTTGTATTCGATCCGCTATCAATTGAATCACTGCAAAAAATTGCAGAAATAATGCTTGCAGAACTCACCGATGCATTAAAAGAGCGTAATATTATATTCGTATTTGACGGGTCAGTTACAAAGTATATCGCCGAAAAATGTGACGGAACTAAAACGGGCGCAAGAGAATTACGCAACATTATTCGTCGCGAAATTGAGACCCCTGTCGTTGATATGATAATATCCGATAACGGTACCAATCGTATATCGGCTACCGTATCTGACGGTTGTTTGTCATTAAAAATTGGAAAGTGATTTTTTTGAAAAAGTACAAATATCAAATGCACACACATACATCGCCTTGCAGTAAATGTGCGCCAATGACACAGAAAGAACTTGTCGACAGTCTCGTGCTTGGTGGATACAGTGGTTGTGTTTTAACAAATCATTTCTTTAGGGGCAATAGTGGTATTGACCGAAATTTGTCTTGGAATGATTTCGTTTTGCAATACGAGAAAGATTATCTTGAATGCAAAAAGGCGGCGGATGGCAAAGATTTAGATATAATTTTCGGCATCGAAGAGCATTTATTTGATGGCTTGGAAATACTTTGCTATGGCATTACACCACAGTTTTTATATGACCATCCCGAATTGCGCGACGATCACACTGTCGAAACCTGGTCAAAAGCTTTACGTGATTTTGGTGCTCTATGTATTCAGGCTCATCCTTTCAGAGACAGGGAATATATCAAAAATCCCCGTTTATTACCGTGCGAATATATTGACGGGATTGAAGTATTTAATGCATGTAACAAACCTGAGGAAAATGCTAAAGCCAATACCGAAGCATCGGCACATCCTGAATGGATTTTAGTTTCGGGTGCCGATACACATTTGCCTGCTTCGGTTTGTTGGTCGGGAATTGCAACGCCTATACGTATTTCTGATGAAAAAGAGCTTGTAAAAATATTAAAATCTAGGAATTATGATTTGATAATATGAATTATTACAAATGGCTTGATAAAAATACATTTTCACTTAAAGGTAAAACCGTTGCGATAAGCGGCGCCACGGGTGGCATCGGTATTTGGGTTTGCGATTATCTTGCATACTTGGGCGCTGATATTATTTGTCTTGACCGAAACGCTGACAAATCCAACAAACTAATTGCTGATTTAAAATTTAAATATCCACAACTTAACGCAAAACATCTTACTGTCGACCTTGAAAATATGTGTCAGGTAAAATTGGTTGCAGAGCAGTTAAAACAAATAGAAATTGATTATCTTGTTTTAAACGCGGGCGCATATAAAATACCGCGGCACAAATGCGATACGGGTTACGATAACGTATTTCAAATAAATTTTGTGTCGCCGTATTACATTGCGCGCGAGCTTATGCCGCAGATTAAGTTGCGCGGCGGCAAGGTAGTGGCTGTCAGCAGTATAGCGCACAATTATTCAAAAACCGATATGAACGATATTGATTTTTGCGGTCGCGATGCCGCGAGTCTTGTTTACGGAAATGCAAAACGATTTTTGACATATGCACTTTACGGTTTGTCAGACGGTGATAAATCATTATCGGTGGTGCATCCGGGTATTACTCTTACAAATATTACAGCACATTATCCAAAATATATTTTCGCTGTTATCAAGCATCCGATGAAGGTTGTCTTTATGCCGCCCAAAAAGGCTGCTTTATGCGTGGTGTACGGCTTGTTTAATTGTTGCGGCAGAAACGAATGGATTGGACCGCGATTCTTTGACATATGGGGTTTGCCCAAAAATAAAAAGTTGCATACTGCTGATTATTGCGAAAATTTGCGTATTTGTGATGCGACCGAAAAAATATATAATAAATTGTAAAAAAATACGAGTACCCATTTGTCGTGTATTCATATTTTGATTTTTAGTAACAAATGTTCAATTTATAATAACAATTATGTAATATATGTGCACAAAAAATTTTTTAATTCTATTGACATTTTGTGCAATGTGCGGTAAAATTTTAATATCACTAATTATATATTTCTAAAGGAGGAATTATAGTGAAAAA
>CAZVWG010000007.1:0-35275 GCA_964630675.1 uncultured Ruminococcus sp. | reverse complement strand
AAAAACCGCATAGTTAAGCCATTTTTGACTTGCTATACGGTTTTTTCTTTTTATTATCTTGGTTTACATAACAACTTTGTGGGGTTTATTTGGGGTTTATTTGGGGTTTATTGCGCTGAAAATGACTATTTTGGGATATTTCTAAGTATTCTGAGAGCAATCCATTTAATTCGCTTATTTTCTCTTCTTGTTGAATTAAATAATCAAAAACGACATTGATTATCGAATTATAATGTTTGTAATTATAGTTATATTCATATATGTTAGGCTCCGTTGCTCCAAACAAAGAATCAACATAGTCAGTTAAAATCGCAATTGCCTTTTCATTGTTTAACGTCAACTCTAAATCTATAGAATTAATTACCGAAAATATAATTTCATTTTGTCTTTTGGTTATTTCCATTTTAATTACCCCTTTCATTATGCAACGGTAAAGCGACGGCTTTCGGTTTGTTTGGTGTACTGTGCGTATAGGTCAGCGTGTGTCGTTTTAAACGCTGTGGTGTCAAATCGGTTTGATGTAACTGTTTTATATCTTACAGTAAATACATCTACCGTCAATTCCTCAACGCCCTGTGCGGTCATATCGGCTTTTATGCTGTCCTCGATAGAGGTTATCTCTGCTGCTAACTCGTCAGCCATTGCCTTTAGTTCCTTTAACTCTCTTACCTTGCTTGTCATTTCGGTTTTGCTCATATTATATACTCCTTATAATTTATTGGTCGGTGCGCTTTCGCTCTCTTGACCTTACAAGTATATTATACACGATTACTCAGTGTATGTCAATGGTTATTATACACGATTTTGCGGTGTATTATTTGTGCAAAATATACACTTGACTTTAGTGTATTATTGTGTTATAATGTATATGGTGGGAAAGAAGTGCGGCAAAACCGCTCCCCGAAAACATTAGAAAGTAGGTACATTATGGCTATAAAATATAAACTTGATGTTATAGCGGCATTAAAGGATGCAGGATATTCAACATACAAATTGCGCAAAGATAAAATATTATCTGAATCAACATTACAAAAGTTTCGTGATGGTGAATTGATATCTTACGAAAATCTAAACCGAATATGCTCCCTTTTGAATTGTCAACCCGGCGACATAATTGAATACGTAGACGAAAGCGAGATATAAAAATGTTTACTGATAAATACCACCTAACCCCCGAACAAAATCTATTTCTTGCAAAAAAGAAATGGGATGAAAATGTATATTGCGGTATGAAGATGGAAAATCGCGCTGTAACCTTTCCGCAAACAAAAACAATATTAGAAGGTGTCAATGTTCCAAACGTCCGTCTTGACGATATACAGGCTATTTTAAATATGCGTGACAGTTGGAATTATCTGTTACAAACCATATCAGAGCCACTTAACCTTGATTACCTTTGCAAATTAAACGAGTTTATAGCACGTAATGAAGCGTTGGAATGGGGCAAACTGCGCACAGGCTCAGTAGGTATATCAGGCACCGATTACATCCCCCCTGTTCCCGATGCCGATAAGGTTATTGCCGAACTTGACAAAATTTTGAGTGCTGATACAACCGCAACCGAAAAAGCACTTAATATATTCGCTTGGGGTGCACGCTCTCAACTGTTTTGGGATGGTAACAAGCGCACAAGTCTTGTAGCGGCAAATAAGATACTTATAAGCGCCGGTGCAGGTATGCTTACCATCAAAGAGGACAATATGCAGCAGTTTAACGAATTTTTGGTTGATTACTACAATACAGGCAATGCCGCTAATCTTAAAGCATTTATGTATGACAATGCGATTATAGGTATTACAATTTAATAACTAAACAAAACATCCCCTACAGCAGCCTAAAAACTGCCGTGGGGGACTTTTTTGCTTTTAGTAGGTTGTTTATGCCAAAGACAACAAAACCGCATATAAGCAAAATCAAAACACACTATGATTTCTCTTGCTTCGCTCGGGCTTAGTTCGGTAATTTCTCGTTGTTCGCTCGTTGTCTGATTTGGAAAACAAGGGTAGTATCTCATTACACCTTTAGGTGTGCGTCAAAAAACTTTCGCAACGATGATATACCAAACAACTTACGTTTGCATTGGTTATATTCAGTATCCTATCTGCTTTTGCCTATCTTTTTTTGAATCTGTTCCATTCGGTTATCCAGTATTGCCGCAACTTCGGCACATTCCCGAAGTTCTTCAGCAATATCCTTTGGAACCTTTACGTCCTTTTTATAACGAATCTTATGCTCCAGACTTGCCCACCAGTCCATTGAGATGGTGCGGAACTGCACCTCCACCTTCATTGGCTTCTTTTCATCGTGCAGGAAAATAGGGATTTCCACAATAAGATGCAAACTGCGATAGCCGTTGGACTTTGGGTTTGCCATATAGTCCTTGCGTGCGATAAGCGTGATATCATCTTGGTTTAAAAATGCCTCGGAAAGTGTGTATATATCTGACGGAAAGCCGCAGATCACACGAACACCGGCGACGTCGTGCAGATGCTTTTCAATGTTATCCACTGTAATGGGGATATGTCTGTCCACCAATTTGTCTGTGATACTTTCTATCGACTTCAACCTTGTCTTTATTGTTTCAATCGGATTGCGGTCATATTCCAATGACAATTCCTCATTGAGTACACGGAATTTTGTCTCAACCTCCATCATGGCACAGCGATAGTACGCCATCAGCTCCTTATACGGTGCAGCATAATTGTTTATCCAACCCTTTATTTCTTTTTTGGGAAGCGGAAGCTTTGATAAAAACAAACGTTCCCAATACTCCTTGCTGTCTAATCCATCCATTAAAAACAATCCTTTCCTATAATTGCCACCTTATCGCACTACTGCATATGCTTTGCCCTGCTCGGAATTCTCCTTTGCTGAGGAAAGTGCGGTATAGGCAGTAACATCCAAAATGGTTTCGCCATCTATTTGTAATGCTACCGGTCGATCAAATTCAACTGTTATTTCGTTACCTGATAAAACATCTACCTGTTTAGTGTGTTTAATATGCTCACCCTTAAAAAGCGACGGAAAAATCATCAAGGTTTTAAGTTTTCCTGAATCGTGAAATACCATTGTAGATAACCTACCGGAATTTCGTTCCTGTTCGGGCGTGGGCATCATACCTCCACCGTAAAATCTTCCGTTCATCGTAGGTGCCAACCAAACCTTTTTGTATGTATATGTCTTACCATCCACCGTCACCCTTGCGTTGGTAGGCTTATAATGAAACAATAATCCTTTTATAGCAATCATTGTATAGTTAACCTTCTTGCCGGGGAGCTTCTTGAGCTCATCGCCAACCTCACAGCAATAACCGTCGATCCCGTAGCCAACACCGTTGATAAAGCGATGCTTTTTACCATTTACAACAACCGACGGCAGATTCTTTAAATATTCTGTTATTGAGAACGGGTTACACTCTCTTGTGTGTCCTAAATCGTTGGCAAAGTCGTTACCCGTTCCGTTGGGGAAATATAGTATTTCGTTATCAAACTCAATGCCTTCCGTATCATTGATGAAACGGTTTAATGTACCGTCACCGCCCGCCAGAATCAAAAAATCATCTTCTTCAAGACCACTCAAAAGCACACGATAGTTGGTGATTTTGAGAATGTCAATAAACTTAAGCTCGGCATCTATAATTATCTCAAGTATTTTGATATCCTCAACATTGTTTTTTGTACCCGCCTTTGAGTTATAAAGAACATATCCCATACCCATTTTCAATTCCCCTTTATCTTTCTTTTTTTATAGCAGATAAAATGTGCTGTTGCACAAATTGGTAACGCTGCCAGCAAATCAATAACCGAGTGTTGCTTCATAAACACGGTTGAAATACAAATCAGTACCGCTGTTATGATAAAAGCGACCTTAATTTCTTTAGACTTTATTCGTTTTGAATATATTGCCGCTTCCATTACGGCAAGTGAGCCGATTACATGAATAGATGGGCACACATTGGTATTGGTATCAAACTGATAGAAGCCCGCAATAAAGCGTGTAAGAATATTATCCCTTTCAAACGATATCGGGCGAAGCTCCTGACAGGTTGGAAATATAAAATAAATCAGCATCGCCGCCGAATAGGTAATGATGATATATTTCATCATACGTCTGAATGTATCCACATCGTAAAGCAAGGTATACAGGTGCATTCCCACCAAAAACACAAACCAAAACATATACGGGATTAAAAACCACTCGCAAAACGGTATTAAATCATCAAAACTACAATACATCGGATAATAGTAATCCACCTGATAAAAGCGTTCCACAAAACAAAACAGCAACCCAAATATCGGCCAGAACAAAAGCAACTTTAAATGCTTGAACTCGTCGGTGGATATATTACTTATTCTTAATTTTCGATAGTCAACGATGGGTTTTTGCATAACACTCTCCGTTAAGATGCTGTTCCATCTTTTCTCTGATTTGATTACCCATTACATCGGTTTTGGTTTCTTTCACTCTATCGGCAGGAATAACCTCTAAAACATCGAGGTAAACATCGGTGTGACGGAACGGATAGTTTTTGTGAATTTGTTCTGTTCCCGATACAGTAAGAACAACTATATCGGCATCTGATTTTTGTGCAATCTTGAATACACCGTTATGAAACGGCAGTAACTTGCAATTTTTGCTTCGTGTACCTTCGGGATAGATGCCAATGGATACTTCTCCTTTTTTGAGAAGTTCCGTGGCTTTCAATATTGTTTTTAATGCATTTCTCGGGTTCTCACGATCGATAGCCATAAAGCAGCATTTGCGAATAAAGCGCCCAAAAATAGGAATCTTGAAATTCGAAGCTTTCGAAACAAATGCCGGTTGCCATTTTTTAAAGATATGCCAAGTGATAATAGGGTCAAAGTTTGAACGGTGATTACTGACAAACAACAGGTTTTTGGTGTCCTGCGAAACTTTTTCAATACCGCTTGTATGTATGCGTATCCGCATAATCTTCATTGCAAAGGCAGTTGCGCCATTCAGAAGAGTACGATAAAAAAGGCTATGGTTTTCGTATTCTTTTTCGGGGTCTACAAACAGACTGCAGATAAAAAGAAATAATACGTATAGAACAAAAACCGCAAAAATTAACCCCAATATTTTAATAAAAATCATTCAGTTTTACCTTTCAACGTGGTATAAATGCACTCCGCCGCGTTTTGCATCGGTATGTTGTCAAAAACGGCGATCATTTTGCTATAGCTGTCCTCACTCTTTATAAGCGAAGTGCATATCGTCACAAGTTCCCGAACACTGTTGCTCTTTACGGCACAGCCAAGTGTGGCAAAAAAGTCACTGTTATACGCCTCGCAACCGTCAACGGCATTGACAAAGACCATTGGAAGTTTCTTGGTTGCCGCTTCGGTAACGCTGATACCGCCCGCTTTTGTCAAGAATAGGTCGGCACTGTCAAGCAAGGCAGACATATCTTCTACAAAGCCACAGATATGAAGATTTTTGCGATTTCCGTATTTGCTTTTTAATTGCGTTTGCAATTTTTTGTTGGTTCCGCAGACCACTGTCAGATCAAAGCCTTCCTGTAATTGTTCTGTCAATAGTTCCGCAATTGCTTCGATCGGACCGCAGCCCATACTGCCGCACATCATCACCATATGCTTATGGCTCGGATCGATCCCCAGTGTTCGTTTTGCCTCATTCTTATCGGTGCGATTATAGAATGTTTGGCGAATAGGAATGCCGCTGGGGACAATTTTTTCCTTTGTAATATGTTCACATTCAAAATCACTTATTAGCGAATAGCTCGGAATAAAGTAATAATCTAAGTCACTGTCCTTAACACCAGGACTACAGGTGTAATCGGTGGCAACAAAGGCAGTTTTTATCGGTAGTTTATACCGCATTTGTGTTTCGGTCAACATAAGTGCGGCAAAGGGATGAACGCAAATAACCGTATCGTAATTTCCTATAACTATGAAATTATAAAGTTCTTCAGCGCCTTTTCCAAAAAAGTTATACAACATATTTTTTTCCTTGAAAACACTTGTATGATTCTCGGTAAAGCCGTAACCCCAGTTAAATAGCCACGGCAGATTACGATATACATAGGTGTGTCCCCAAGAGATGAAATTCGAGGTTTTATCAGAAATAAAGCGCAAAGCATCTTCGGTAACACAAGCATCGTATTTTATATCAAAGACTTCTTTTATCGCTTTTGCGCAAGAGTTATGTCCTTCACCGGTATTGCAGCTTAATATCAATACACGCAATGCAACCTTCTCCCTTCGTATACCTAATCTTTTTTTAACCTGTTTAATAGTCGTTGCAATCTGGGGCGGTTATATCTTTGGATAATGATAAACGGCAGATTAAAAACAAATATATATATTATTGCTATAATTACACCGCTGATTCCGGGTAACAGTTTTATACAGTACAGTCCTGTAAAGCAGTTTAATATGTGGATAAATTCGGCTATGCAGGTTTCTTGCAGCATAAGGGGCAAACGACCTTTATAATCACCGCCTAGATTTTTTGGCGGCATTATTTGGGGTAGAATTTTGCTCATATCGGGCACTTTGTTTTGCCAAATGTGAACCTTAAGCTTATTGTATACGCGCCCGTCCTGTTCAAATTTAAAAGGTTTATAGGGAAAATGGTCTGCACAAAACCATTTTTTAGGTAGTATTCTTCCAACAATGAATGCAAGTACACTTATTACTATCAGATATAGAAAGCACTTAATGAAGTTCATTTTGATATACCCCTATTTTTATACTTTGCCATAAAAGTTTAAATCACAAAATGCAACTCAAGTTCAACTGCAAATCAACAAATGTTGAAAAAAGAGGTATCGGCTCGAAAGAACCAATACCTCTTTTTATAAAACATATTTAATTTGGCAATTTAACGGTAAATCTACAACCGTCGCCATCATTGTTTTCTGCAAATATTTCGCCGCCGCAAAGCGTTAAAATGTTTTTTACAAGGGCTAGACCCAAACCGTTACCCTCTTCTTTATGAGATGTATCCGCCTGATAAAATTTATCAAATAAATGTTTTTTACTTTCTTCGGAAATCCCCGAACCTTCGTCCTCAATGGTAAAGACCGCCGCATCTTGTTCATTGAATAAACGCATTTTAATTTTGCTGCCGTCGGGACTGAATTTTATTGCATTGCTTAACAAATTGCTCCAGACATGATGCATAATATTTTTGTTGCCGCAATATGTTACGGTGTTAAGCTCAACATCAAACTCAATGTTTTTAGGCTCCCAAGCGGATTCTAACGCCAGAATTGATTCCCTTATCTGTTCATCAAGACAGTAATGCTCCTGATTGGTCTGAATAGATTGATTTTCAAGTTTAGAAAGCAACAAAATGTTGCTTACAAGCGATGAAAGGCGACGAGTATTAAAAAGTATTTTTTCGATATACTCATTTTCAATCTCGTCTATATTGTCGGTACTTTGCAACAGCATTGTGTATCCTTCTATGGCGTTGATCGGCGTTTTAAATTCGTGCGAAACATTAGAAACAAAATCTGTTTGTAGTATTTCGGTTGATTCAAGCTCCTGCGCCATCATATTAAAACCTGCAAATACCTCTTGAATTTCATTTGATGATGATTTTGTTTGCAAGCGCGTATCAAATTTTCCGTCTGCTATTTTTTGCATTCCATGACGCAATTCCTTGATAGGATCAAAAAACATTTTGGACAAAAAATGGGTTGCAACCATTGCTACAATTAAACTGAAAATATTTAACTGAATGAGTTGAGGTATGCTTGCAGAAAAAGGAAGCAGCAATTCGAGTAATTTGGAGATGCCAAAAGCACACAAAATACTTACAAGGACTACAACACCGACAAGCGCAGTGAGTCGGGTTCTTAAACTAAACCTTATTTCCTGCTTTCGTATCTTTTGAAATCGATCACGTTCTTTCACAGCTTGACCACCTTGTATCCGACTCCACGCATAGTCACAATCTTAAAATCGGGGTTATCACGGAAACGGTCACGCAGTCTGCCGATATGCACGTCCACCGTATGAGAATCGCTTTCGGTATCGTAACCCCACACATCGTCCATTAGTTGCTGACGGGTAAAGATGCGACCCGGGTAAGACGCCATTTTATAAAGCAACATAAACTCTTTTTGCGGCAGAGATATGACCTCACTACTTGTGGTAACGGTAAAGGCATCACACTCTAAGATAGTGTTTCCGATGGTTTGCTTGCGCTCATTTATCATCTGTGCGCGGCGAAGAAGCGCCCCAACGCGAAGCACCATCTCATTAATGTTTACAGGCTTTACCATATAGTCGTCCGAGCCCGAAAGAAAACCAAGACGCATATCATCAAACGCATCCTTGGCGGTGATCATCAAAACGGGTGTATTATTACCTGCATCCCTTAACATACGTACAAGCTGGTATCCGTCCATTACGGGCATCATAATATCAGAAATGATAAGGTCAAAATAATCGCTTTCAGTAGCATCTAATGCTTCTTTGCCGTTGGTAACCTCTTTTACCGTGTATCCGTTTTTAATCAGCACATGGGCAAACATTCTTCGAAGTTCTCTATCATCTTCTGCAATCAATATCTTCAGCATAGTATATCACTCCCCGTTCGTTCACAAATCTGTTTTATTGTCTATACCAAACACGGTCACGCTTATCCGTTTAATCCGATTACGGTATCAATCGGTAAAGACAATACGATTGCCTGTGCTTCACTACGCAAACCGCACTTTTCACTTATTGCCTTCATAATTGGCATCTTGGTCTCGTTGTTTGCAACAATAAGTATCATTTCTTTTTCCTCTTGCAAACTAAGTCCCCAAAAGCTCATCGCCTGCTCATCACCTACGCGGCGGCTATGTATTATAGTACCGCCTCTGGCGCCGGCGGATTTAGCGGCAGTCATTACGTCTTCGCTGTAACCTCTGTTAGCAACCACGCCGATTAATACATTTTTTGTTTCATAGGTCATTATCTTTTCTTCCTTTCTCTCAGACATCCCCATATAATTCTCACTTTGATTCTTAAGTATTTTCAGTATATGACTGTTAGCGCCTGACAGCGGCAAGGTAAAACAAATTCCATTGCCCTGCGCACCGAGTTGAAGCTCTTTATACATTTTAAAAAGCATTTTATCGGCGAAGTCTTTTGGCATTATACTAACCAAAATTCCCTTGTCCGAACTGCCGATACCCAAAAGGTCCAACATTTCACTGGTAGCAGTTCCCTTTCCGTTCAATCTGTAATGAATCGGCACCGAGCCTTCCTTGTACAGTTTAGCAGCCTTGTCGGCAAGCTTAGGAGATGTTATAAGCATTAACACACGAAAGGATGTATTTTTTTCACTTGATTCCATAAATTTAATCCTCCTCAATTTCAACAATATCGTCGCTGTCATCAGGAATAATAATTTCAGGCTTGTTCTTATCCAGTTTGCTAAGTTTAATACGATACTGTACACCCATAATTTGTATAGCAATCAGCGGCGTCAACGCAACCAGCGCCACAACGCCAAAAGCATCGGTCATAATATTTCCGCCCAGCATTTCACAAGCGCCGATACAAAGCGGAATCAAAAAGGTTGAAGTCATAGGACCGCTGGCAACACCGCCCGAGTCAAATGCAATACCCACAAATATCTTCGGCACAAAAAATGTCATAACCAGCGCGATAATATATCCGGGAACTATGATACAATGAATCGGAATGCCCGTCAGCACACGCAGCATAGCAAGCCCAACACTTATCGAAACGCCTATGGATAAAGCGCGATTCATCGCCTTTGCAGATATCGCGCCATCGGTAACAGATTGTACCTGATGATTTAATATCTGTATAGCAGGCTCCGCTTTTACAATAAAATAACCAATCAGTATACCGATGGGAACCAGTAACCATTTTTGTCCTGTTGCGGCAAGTTCTTTTCCAAGCAAGGTGCCCACAGGAGCAAAACCCACATTAACACCACAAAGGAAAAGCACAAGTCCGATATATGTATAAAGGAAACCTACGCCAACACGCAGTAATTGTCGTTTATGATATCGGTGACTTACCACCTGAAAAACAAAGAACATTAAAATGATGGGAAAAAGTGATATTGCAACTTCCTTAAAATAATGCGGTATCTCTACGGCAAAGGCGCGTACCACGTCCTGCATGGTAAAAATATCAATCAGCTCTGCCGATGTGTAGACCGCTTCCTTAGGGCTATAAAAGCAACCAAGTATCATAACCGCCAAAATAGGTCCGATGCTTGAAAGCGCAACCAAACCAAAGCTGTCGTTTGAAGCGTTTTTGTCGCTACGGATCATCGTTAAACCAACGCCCATTGCCATAATAAACGGAACAGTAATAGGACCGGTAGTTACTCCACCCGAGTCAAAGGCAACAGCAACAAAATCTTTTGGAATTAAAAATGACAAAAGCAAGACCAGCGCATAAAATCCCATTAAAAGATAAGAAAGATTTATTTTAAGAACAATACGCAGAACCGCCATTGAAAGAAACAATCCCACGCCGACGGCAACGGTCAGAATTAAGACCTGATTTGGAATGGACGGAACCTGATTGGATAAAACCTGAAGATCAGGCTCTGCCACCGTGATAAGTGCGCCCATAAGCAAACTTATAATTGCTATGATCCATATTTTTTTGGATTTTGATAGCTGAACGCCGATGCCTTCGCCAAGGGGAGTCATTGCCATCTCAGAACCGAGTTGAAACATACCCATACCGATTATCAGCATAAAAGCCCCAACGAAAAACATAACGACCGTGCCCACTTCAAGCGGCACCAAAAATATACTGAGCGCCAAAACAATGGCTGTGATTGGTAAAACTGCGGAAAGAGATTCCAGCGTTTTTTCTTTTAGTTTAGGATTCACAACAAAAGAACCTCCTTGTGTTAATTCATAATTTTTTTATTGATAAGCATTCCAAATATCCGGGGTAACACTAGTAATACGACTTTATGTTGTTGGACACCTTCTCAAAACATCTTCTAAAATTTTCTAACTCTTCTTTTGAAAAACCGTTAGATAAAATGGAAAAATAAGTATTCTGCGCATTTTCCGCTTCTTTTACAACATCGGCGGCTACGTCGCAAATATTAAGATGTATAGAGCGATGGTTTCCATCCTCAAATCCGCCCGTAATCAGTCCTTTGTCCTGAAGAGCTCTTACAGACATTGATACGGACGATTTTGTCAAACGTCTTCCCTTTACAATATCCGTCGCTGTATTAAGCTGTGGGTTTTTTGCAAGAAACAGCAAGATGACTATCTCCGTATGTGTCATACTGTATTTGTTACAAATAGGATCTAATATGGTTTGATACAGTTCTTTCCCCAAGAAAATGTTCTCTATAAAATTATACATATGCCCTCCTATTTGTGCAAAATCAAACTGTTCAATTCTGAACAGTTTGATTATATACCTTTTTATAGAAAACTTCAAGATAAACTCCAAAAAGTAACAATTTATTTACATATAATATAGAAACAATAAATAGTATAACAGCGCCGCATCCAGCGACGCCGTTTTTTAATCATATTACCATTACCGTATATTATTTTCGGTTTGTTGTACCCTATACTCAGATAAAACTAATTACGATTTTCTTGCAAAAACAAAAGTAACAACATCAATTACTGCTTCGACAATCAAAGTAATACCGATAAAGTTCCACAGAACTGCTGTAGATGTAAACGGATCAAATATAATAAGTGTCGCAACCAAAAGGGTTATAATTGCGCCGATAAGAGCGATAAACCAATATTTTTGTTTTAATCTTCCCATATCTATCGCACGCTGCAATTTGCTCGCGCCCGCTATAAAAATAATTACACCGTAAAGAATTGTGATAACAGGAAATGTTGCAATAAACCAAGCCGACTTAAATGTACAAAAAAGACCTAGCACCGAAAACAAAACACCCTTTGTCAATTTTCCGCCGCTTGCTGCCTCTTCGGCATCAATGCCAAAATAACCTATAATCTGGCAAATACCCATAACCGCCAATACAACTCCAAACGTTATAATAATTCCTGCTGTAAATCCCATCGGATTTATCAACAACAAGATTCCGACCAGAATTTCTGCAAGGCTCATCCAGATACTATAACTGCCCAAATTATCTTTTTTCATAAAGTGCAACTCCTTCTTCGAAATAAAACACCAATTGTTATTATCAAAATACTATGCTATGTTCAACTGTTTTTCAATTCAATATCAACATTTGTTGAACTTTAGTTGAAAATCAGTTGATTTATGTCATATATACTAAAAGTGTATTTGTAATATCTAAACACATACATAATAAAGGAGTGGGTGTCGTGAATTTTTCCCCAAATCAAAAAAAGAATATTACCATCTGGCTTATCGGTGTTGTGACTGCATGCATCCTTATATTTTTGGGAGTACAGAATGTCGGCGTTGTTGCTGACGCTGTATCCTGGACTACCGGACTTGTTATGCCTCTCATTCTCGGACTTGCTTTTGCCGTAATTTTAAATGTTCCAATGCGTTTTTTCGAATCACATCTTTGGTCCAGGAGCAAAAAGCCTTCACTGTGCAAACTGCGCAGACCGCTGTCATTTTTAATTTCACTTGTTTTAATAATCGGTATTTTGGTTGGCATTATCTGGCTTGTTATTCCCGAGCTTGTTGATGCTGTTAAAGTAATAGTGCAAAGTATTATTGACTTGGTGAATGAGCTTAACGCCATGAGCAAGGAAGAACTTGCCGAACTACCGTTTGGAAGCATTTTGCTTAACACCGATTGGGATAAAATACTTAACACCCTACAGACATGGCTTAAAAATCAGAGCGGAGCAATTATGAATACCGCTGTTGGAACCATAAGCTCTTTGATTGGTGGTATATTTGACTTCTTTATATCGTTCGTCTTTGCTATTTATATTTTATTCAGCAAAGACAAATTAAAGGCTCAGGCAAAACGAATGATTGACGTCTGGGTACCGAAAAAATTCGGCGAGTGGTCAATTCACGCAGCATCTGTTACCAGTGAAAATTTCCGTAATTTTATTTCCGGTCAATCGCTTGAAGCGGTAATACTTGGACTGCTTTGTATGACAGGTATGTTAATACTCAAGATTCCATATGCACCTATGGTAAGCGCCCTTGTTGGTGTTACTGCTCTTATTCCCGTTGTGGGCGGTTTTATCGGGGCAATTGTCGGCGCGTTTATGATACTGACAGTAGAACCCATAAAAGCCGTTATATTTGTTGTGTTTTTAATTATCCTTCAACAGCTCGAAGGTAATCTTATTTATCCTAAGGTAATGGGCAGCCGTGTAAATCTTCCAGGTATGTGGATACTCGCATCAGTTACCGTAGGTGGCGGTATAGCAGGACCCATCGGTATGCTGCTTTCGGTACCGATTGCATCTACGATTTATGTGCTTCTTCGCGAAGCAACCGAAAAACGCGAACAAGTGTTATCAGGAAATATTTCTGATACAACTTCAGACAGCATAAAAGGAGAAGCATTATGACACAAAGGATCGAACTTAAACCTGATAAACTAAAAAAATTACGCACTGTTGACGAAAGACTTATGTCGTACAATATTGAAATGACAGAAATAACAGGCGGTACTTTTTGGAAAGCCTACACCCCCGAACAGATAGCAGGTACCGAGGAATTTAAATTTTCGGGAGCACTCGAGGATTTTACCTCCATGGCTGAACTGATGCAGTATTACCCACCGATTAACCTATATGATGAAACTCTGCGCAAGCGCGCAAAGGAGCTTGGCTCTGCTTGGATTCGCGTATCGGGCTCATGGGCTACCAAAACCTATTATGATTTTGATGGCACAACACACGGTAAAGCACCTGAAGGTTACGCAAGCGTTCTTACCAAAGAGCAATGGATTGGGGTTCTTGATTTTGTAAAAGCAGTAAACGGTAAATTACTTATATCTGTAAGCAACTGCGCGGGCGATCATCCAAACGGCGATGCGCTAGATCTGACACAAACAAAAAAGATATTTAATTTTAGTCACGAGTATGGTGTGGATATCGATGCTGCTGAATTTATGAATGAACCGAATATGCTTGAAATGTCGGGCGCGCCGAAAGGATATACCGCCGCTGACTACGCAAGAGATCAGGATATCTTTAACGGTTGGGTTCGTGAAAACTATCCAAACTGTCTTATTGTAGGTCCCTGTTCTCTTGGCGACGGCGCTATGGGTAAGATGGATATTAAAAGTGTCGGTGCGGGTATAGGCGCTATGATGCAAATTTGCACAGCGCATGATTTAATGAACGGCACTACCGTGCCGCTTGATGTATTTAGTTATCACTACTACAACAACATTTCCGAAAGACTTGGTTCTATGATGCCGGGTATGCGTTGGTTGACAAACGATGCCCATACAGATGCATATCTCGCGGTCGCTCCTATCAACGCAAAAGCATATGCCCCCATACGCGATAAATATGTACCAAACGGTCAGATGTGGGTTACCGAATCGGGTGACGCAGGCGGTGGCGGTAATACCTGGGCATCTACTTATCTTGATGTGTTCCGCACACTCAACGAGCTCGGCAGTTTTTCAACAATCACCGACGGTGTAATCTTTCACAATACACTGGCATCATCTGACTACGGCTTTCTGCAGCACGGCACCTTTGAGCCACGACCTAATTACTTTGCAGTTTTACTTTGGAATACACTTATGGGTGCTACCGTTTATGATTGCGATGATCCAAATGTTGAAGGTGCCCATATTTATTGTCACTCCCGCAAGGACGGAAAAGATGGATGCGTGTACCTTATCATCAATAATTCGCTAACTGATACAACTACAGTAAAACTGCCAAAAGAAGCCGAAATCTATACTCTATCGGGTAACGGCGATATCCGCAGCCGAGTAATGTATCTGAACGCTAACCCGTTGGCAATAACCGAAAACGGAGAACTTCCCGAACTCAACGGCAAGCAACAAAAAGCCGGAACCGTAGAATTAGCTCCCGGTACCTGTAGCTTTATTGTTATGTGAGGAATCATTTGCATTTATCGATATGTTAGAAAAGTAGAACTCACATTGAACTAAACTATGGATGATTTTTTATTGATCATACTATATAAAGAGGACTCGATATATTCGTCGTATTGCAATGCTGTTGCTCATTCATCAGCAGTATCGTGTGCAAAGATAGTTGCGCTATAGTCATTGAAAGCGCTTTTAGTAAAATCATAACCACCGATATAAACCGGTGGTTATGATTTTTTATAAATTATTTATACCTAACATATCACGTATTTTTTTCATATCAGATACTGATTTTTTGTCAACGCTATTATATTCTTTTAGTTTAGCAATATTTTCAGGACGAGTAAACAAAACATTAAACCATCTGACAGGATAAAAAAGCGGCAACAAAACACCCGCTTTTTTTATTATGGGATAGGTAAATTGCATATGCGATTTGGACGGAAATATGCTCTTAAACACAGTCTTAATCTTAGAGCCTGACGATCTGTTTTCATCAGTATTAGCCGCAATATCGGACGCCGCTTTATTTTCCTTGTTTTCAAACAAAGATGAATTTATAATGTGCCCTGCCAAAATTCTGGTTTCATCGTCTGCGTCAACACCGTCAAAGAAATAATCCGCTATTTTTTCAAACTGATTTTTAAACTTTAGCAAACCACATTTGTTTAACTCGGTATCAAGATATTTATAATCAAGTTCATTTGCCTTTTTATATAAATACACATCGCATATATGCCGAATACCAACACCCGCGCCTTCAGCAAAATGGTATGCCGAATGGGCTAGGATAGATATATAAAAATCTTCTGCAGACATTTCATAAAATGAATTTGTACCGTTTTTTAAGCTTGCACGCTCAAATCCTGTGCCAAAATAATCATTGAGCGGACCGACAAACAGCATCTTATGCAATTCGAAAACGGTCTTTGTAATCGGATAGTAAACAATGTCGTGATGCTCATCGTGACGCTTTGTTTTTAAGCCCAATTCATCAACCAATTCTCTGATCTGTTTAATTTGCGAAACATCAATTAAAACATCACAATCAGATGTATATCTCATTGCTGTATTAGGATATAATTTTTTTAAATAATACCCTTTAAGTGGCATATGCTTAAGCCCACGCTTATCTAATTCTGAAAGAAAGGTATTATTATCATATTCACTTTGTGTATCAAGCATAATATGTCGATAAACCGACTTTTTTAATCTTTTTACAAACTCGGGCGAAAATTGGTCCATTACGTTTTGTAGCGCACTGAAAACGATCACACCCATAGAATGCGTGCGGCAAAGCGAGTAAAATCGGTTTAGATCAATATTGTCCTGAACATATGAAACTTTTTGATCTTTAATACCGCATTTTACACACTCAACAAAAAACTTTTCTGTAATTGTCATTACAAGACCTGCCTTATAAAAGCGTTTCTAATTCTTTCTCCAAACCATTTTATCAACAACACCGGTATATGATTGAATAATTTTTACTACCTTTGTAGATACGTTTTCTTCTGCATAATCAGGTACTGGTATACCGTGCTGTCCGTCGTTGGTTAGTGATACTGCGGTTTCTACCGCTTGCAGCAAGCTTTTTTCATCAATTCCCGCAAGCACAAAACAAGCTTTATCAAGTGCTTCGGGACGCTCGGTGCTTGTACGTATGCAAACCGCAGGAAAAGGATTACCAACACTCGTAAAATAACTACTCTCCTCAGGCAAGGTACCGCTATCCGACACTACTGCAAAGGCATTCATTTGCAAGCAGTTGTAATCGTGAAAACCAAGCGGTTCGTGCATAACAACGCGTCTATCAAGCTCAAATCCGCTACTTTCAAGACGTTTCTTACTGCGCGGATGGCAGGAATAAAGAATTGGCATATCATATTTTTCGGCCATTTTATTTATAGCGGTAAATAATGATGTGAAATTTTTCTCGGTGTCGATATTTTCTTCTCTGTGTGCAGACAAAAGAATATATTTGCCTTTTTGAAGACCTAAGCGTGTGTGAATATCGCTTGCTTTAATCTGCGACAAGTTATTATGCAAAACCTCTGCCATCGGCGAACCGGTAACGTATGTACGTTCTTTCGGCAAGCCACAATCTGCCAGGTAGCGACGAGCATGCTCAGAGTAAGCAAGATTAACATCAGAAATAATATCAACTATTCTGCGGTTAGTTTCTTCGGGCAAACACTCGTCTTTGCAACGGTTACCTGCTTCCATATGAAAAATCGGAATATGCAATCGCTTGGCGCCAATTACCGAAAGGCAAGAGTTTGTATCTCCCAATACAAGCACAGCATCAGGCTTAATTTCTGCCATTAATTTATATGATTTAGCAATTATATTACCCATCGTCTCTCCCAAATCAGCACCAACTGCATCAAGGTAAACATCTGGATCGGCAAGGCCCAAATCTTTAAAGAAAACGCCGTTAAGATTATAGTCGTAATTTTGACCTGTATGTGCAAGTATGCAATCAAAATACTGACGGCATTTGTTGATAACAGCAGCAAGACGAATAATCTCGGGACGTGTTCCGACAACGATTAAAAGTTTTAATTTACCATTGTTTTTGAAACAAGCACCATCAAAGTTGTTTTGTGCGGTCATATCTTAAACCTCCTCAAAAAATGTATCAGGATGATTGGGGTCAAATTGTTCATTTGCCCACATTAAAGTAACTAAATTTTCAGTATTAGAAAGGTTGATAATATTGTGTGTATAACCGGGCAACATATGTATTGCCTCGATTTTATCGCCCGATACTTCGAAATTGAGCACTTCATCAGTGCCGATTTTTCTTTGTTGAATGAGTCCTTTACCCGAAACCACAATAAAAAATTCCCATTTTGTATTGTGCCAGTGTTGCCCTTTAGTAATACCCGGTTTCGATATATTTACACTAAACTGACCGCATTTTTCGGTTTTAAGTAATTCAGTAAAACTACCGCGATCATCAACATTCATCTTAAGCGTAAAGCCGGCCTTTTCCTTTGGTAAATACGATAGATAGGTAGAATATAGCTTTTTAGCAAAACTATCCTGAGGTATTTCGGGCATCAAAAGTGTTAGCGGTTGATTTTTAAATTCATAAATCATATCAACAATTTCGCCCAATGAAATTTTATGCTCAATAGAGACCTTGCAAAAGTCGCCGTCTTTGGTTTCGCTTCCGCACATCGCGTTAATTATCTCGTCCACTACATCATCTATGTAAACGAGTGTCATTTGATGATTGCGGTCATTAACCTGAATTGGCAAATCGTTGGCGATATTGTTACAAAAAGTGGCAACGGCACTGTTATAATTTGGTCTGCACCACTTACCAAAAACATTTGGGAAACGGTAAACCAACACCTTAGCACCCGTTTCTTTTGAATAACGGAAGAAAAGGTTCTCACCCGCTTTTTTGCTATGCCCATAAGGATTATCAAGCGTTGCCTGGGTTGACGATGACAGCAACACGGGACAAGTGTTGTTATACTTTTTTAAAGTATCTAATAGCTCGCTAGCAAAACCAAAATTACCCTGCATAAATTCTTCGGTATTTTGTGGGCGATTTACACCTGCAAGATTTACAACAAAGTCACAACCATTACAATACTCATCAAGTAACGCTTTATCAGTATCAATATCATATTCACATATTTCAAGGTCTGTAGGCAAATTTGTTGTCTTGTTTTTACCGTCCTTTATTGTATTGAGGGCAGCAACAAGATTTTTACCGACAAAACCTTTTGCGCCGGTTACAAGAATTTTCATTATTTACTCTCCAAAGCCTTTAATTCTTCTCGTATGTATTCCAGACTTAAAAGTTTTTCCTTTACCTGCTCAACATTTAAAAGCTCAGTATTGTTTGAGTTAAATTCGGTTAAAGTATTACGCTCAACATTACCTTCTTTAAAATACTTATCATAGTTAAGTCCGCGATTATCGCAAGGCACACGATAGAAATTACCCATATCGGTAGCGTTTGCGCATTCTTCGTTGGTGAGAAGTGTTTCATACATCTTTTCACCGTGACGAATACCGATAACCTTGATTTTAGTATCGGGGTTAAAGAGTTCGGTAACAGCCTTTGCAAGTGTTTCAATGGTACAAGCAGGAGCTTTCTGAACCAAGATATCACCCGAATGACCGTTTTCAAAAGCAAAGAGTACAAGGTCAACTGCCTCATCAAGTGACATAATAAATCTAGTCATAGTAGGCTCGGTAATTGTTATATCTTTGCCTGCCTTGATTTGTTCAATCCAAAGCGGAATAACGCTACCACGGCTACACATAACGTTGCCGTAACGAGTACAGCATATTTTGCTCTTTTCAGGCGATACGGTACGTGATTTTGCAACAATTACCTTTTCCATCATGGCTTTACTGGTACCCATAGCATTTACAGGGTATGCAGCCTTATCGGTAGAAAGGCATACAATATTTTTTACCCCTGCTTCAATAGCGGCAGTAAGCACATTTTCGGTACCGATTACATTGGTTTTTACCGCTTCAATTGGGAAGAACTCGCACGAAGGCACCTGCTTGAGTGCTGCCGCATGGAATATGTAATCAACACCGTGCATAGCATTTTTTACCGATGCCAAATCACGCACATCACCAATATAAAACTTGATTTTTTCGGCAACCTCAGGCATTTTCGCCTGAAACTCGTGACGCATATCATCCTGTTTTTTCTCATCACGCGAGAAAATACGGATTTCACCAATATCGGTGTCTAAAAATCTATTAAGTACAGCGTTACCAAAAGAACCCGTACCACCGGTAATAAGTAAAGTTTTACCCTTAAACATTTGCTTTTTCTACCTTCACTTTCTTCGATTTATCTATTTGCTTGAATATATAACTTTTTATAAATCCTATAACTAAAAACAGTATTACAATAACGAAAAAATTAATTGTTTTATTGCTACAGAACATACATAAAACGGTTAAAATCATAGGATGATAATAATACATAGTCATTGACGTTTCTTTACAGTATTTTGCCATACTGTCGCTTTTATATAATGGATTGGAAACTAAATACCAAATAAGCGAAACAGTTAATGGGTATAAAAATAAAGTAATAACGACTGTATCATATATTTTCAAATAATACAATACGTAAATTTCAATTAAAAACAATGCCAAAAATGAAATCAACACTTTTAATGCAATGGCAGATGCAAATCTGTTTTTTAAACAATTCGCCAAATAACCAGATGCAAAAAATACAAAACCCATCAAAAAGATTCTCCCGATCATTTCAAAATAGGAATTATTAAACAAAAGTTCCAAACCTGGTATTTTTATTCCGACATTATAGTATGAACAACCTAAAATTCCAACTAAAAACAAAACAATCGACAACGCTAAAACTAACCAAATTGCTTTGTTTTTAAAGATATTATTCCATAGATAAAAGAATATCATTGAGTAAATGAGTGCCGGGAAAAACCACAAATGGTATTCGATGCCACTGGTGAAGAAATTGAAAATAAAACCAAAAACTGAAAACTCAAATTCAGAATCAGTAACAACAGAAATCACGATAGAAAAAGCCAAGTAAGCAATTGTGACGATAACATATTCTTTTATTATATTTAGTATCTGTTTTAACTGTTTATTAGCAGGTGAATTTATAAAATAATAACCTGATATTGCAAAGAAAAATGGCACTGCAATTCTTGGTAAGACATCAACAACACTGTATGTAAGTAGTGGATGTATACCTGTGAAAGGTGGTGTATGAATTATTACCACCAGAATTGCCGCAATTATTCGCATAAAATCAACAGACAAGTTGCGCTTCATAATGGGTATCTCCTCATTTAGTTGTTTATAGCATTTTTTATCATCGTTTTCAAGCGGATAACAAAACTTTTTTTATAAATTTGTCTTGCTGCCTTATCAAGACCTTTTTTATTAAACGAATCCCAGAATTGTTGAGTTTTTTCACTTTTAATCACGGGCATATCATACGCTCTATTGACCTTGAAAAACTGTTGTGAATCACATTCAATCAAATTTATACCTTGCAGTATATTACTACCTTTTTCGGTATTAACCAAAATTGCCGATACACCGTTTTTGTTGTAAACTTGAGGGTTTATCTCTTTAATACCCCAAAAATCAGCTAGCGTAATATCTGATACATACCCTGTTGTAGTCTTGACTACACACTTATTACAACATTCTCTATGGATAATACCATCTAAGAACAAATCCATATAAACATTGCCTTTATGTGAATATAACTCTGTTTTATTTTCAAACTCTGCTTTTAAAGAATAATCTAACCAGCCGTTTGTTTTATCTCTAAAATTAAATGCCTTTAATTTACCATTATGTTTTTCAAGTGAACTTATATATGCATCAAAAACTTTTGGCGATGGTATACTATGGCAAATAAAATCAACGGTTATAAGGTTTGGATATTCTTTATTTAAAAACTTATTTAAAGCCAAAACCTGACATGGTGTGCCGCTAAAAAGCACATTATTATTGTCCTCTAATAGATTTTTAACAATAACAAAGCTATTGCTTAAATCACTTTGTAAATACTTTGAGCCATACATTCTCTTTACGTCATCGTAAGAATTTGTAACAGTATGTTTAACCTTAAAATCGCTTGTCCAGACAGCGCCACACACATAGCCGTTATCGGCTAACACTCTATCTGCTATCAGACCAAAGGCGCCTCCCGACGAGCAATTACTCAAAACTTCTGGTTTTTCACTTGTATAAGAGAAAAGTTTTGGCGTGTTATTTTTACCACCATCTAAATATGTAGGACAAACCTTTTGACAGATATGACAATTAATACATTTTTCGCTATCTACTTGCGGATAAAGAAAGCCTTTATCATCAGGTAGCATTTCAATACATTGCTGTGGGCATTTGTTCGCACAGTTGGAACACCCACTACACAACTGTCGTTCTTTATATATTTGCATTTGTCACCTTGCCCTTTAGTTTTTTAATAAATCCAAAAATAAGATTTTTTTCATATTCATTGCAACCGAAGAAATACATTGAAACCATATAAATCAGCACGTAAACCAGAATACCCGCTAATAACGTTAACCAATTAAATGAAAGGTTAAAAAACATTATCAATGCGCCCATAGCAACAGGAATTACCAGTCCCTTTGACATAGATAATATCGATTTCCAGAAAGCACCGATATTAAGACCTATCTTTTTATAATACCAATTTATTATAATACCATTACCCAATACAAAAGATAAACCCGTACCAATAGCACAACCTAAACCTCCGTATAACATACACAGAGGTATGCTTAGAAATACATTAATAATTGCTATGATAAAATATGCAACACTTCTGAAACGGTGTTTATTTCTTGCAAGAAGAATTGTTATACCTAAATTCTGAATAAGAGGAATAATACTCGGAACCATAAGCGTTACAGCGATAAAATATGATGAAGCATAATCCTCACCTGCCCAAAGTATACAAAAAATCTGACCAAAAAATACAAATCCACTTGCTACGAGCGCCAATATAAGATACTGTATTCTACCGACCTTTATCATTAACTCTGTAAGTTTGGCGTTATCGTCTTCAATTGCAACCATCTTGTTAACGCGAGGAGAAAACACACCAGAAATATATACAGAAAACTGACGGAAATATCCTGAAAGAGATGCCGCTACACCATAAATCGCAACGTCAACCGTTCCTCTAAAACGACCAAGTAAAAACTTGTCAACATTCCAGTTGATTTCATCAACAATCTCGCCCAAGAAGACAAACAATGAAAAACCTGCAATGTTTTTAAACAGCTTAAATTCAAAGTTTTTAAAGCTAATTTGCATATTGAGCTTTTTAAAGCAATACCAGATATTTAAACCATCAATGACAACCGTATAAATCAAAGTAACAACAACGATTGCTACCGATTTATAACCAATTAAAAGCAAAGGTATAACAACAAACGGATTAACAATAGTTTTTATTAAATTAACAGCTTTTGAAAAAACAAATTTTTCGTTTGCATTAATATATATCTTAAACACATTTGAAGGAAATGTTATTGCAATATTTATAACCAATAGCTGCATTAATATTCTTGCTGTTTTAAGTTCTGACACGGTTAATTTATTACCAAAAATTTCATTAGAAAAATTACATAAAATACTTCCTAATACAAGGGCGACTAAACCCATAACCGAGAAAACGGATAAAAACATTCCGTTAAGAGATGCCACCTTTTCGTCGCTCTCTTTTTGGCTGTATTGCGTGTAATATCTTAAGTATGTATTATCAAAGCCAAAGCTAAGAAGTCCTAGATAAGCGACAAAGGACGATACCAGATTGTAAAGTCCATATTCACTTTGACCCAGTAGCCTGAGCATAATTGGAGTATAAACTATGCTTATCGCATTACCTAAAACCAAGGATACATAAGATAATATAACTCCGCCCTTTAATTGATTAATCTTGCTAGACAATTTTAAGACTCCTTTAAACTCTTAAAGCAAAAATATTATTATATTTTACCGTGCAGTTTTTTCATTTTTTCGATCGGTAGATATGCCTTTTGTATGTATTCAGGCATAATTTTTTTTAAGTGCTCGCGTATGGATTTTTCATTATTTTTCAGCCATTCAAAAGCCGTAATTAAATCCGATTCATCTTCAATATCACCTGAAGCGACAACGTAATTCTCTTCTGTGCCAAATAAATCCCTGGCTATTCCCCTGCTTTTAACCGAATAACCGATAACTACCGTTGGAACACATGTAGAATAAGCAGCAATAGTAGAGTGTGTCCTTGCACCAATAAAAAATCTACACTGAGAAATACAATATTTTAACTGAGTAGCATTACAATCATTAATTTTAACTACCCTACCTGTATTTTTAAACAAATCATAAATTTTATCTATAGGCAGCATATCGTTGTTTTCAGACCAGACAACATGCGGTATCAAAGCGATCTGCATATCGGTAGTTGCTATAATATACTCTACCATTTTACAATACGCATCAAATACTTTTTCACTGCCATAATCTAAGATTAACGGACTTATGTTAATGCCAATAGTATTGCCTTTTACAAAGCCATCAGGCAAGTCGAATTCACTTACGGGAAGTGTAAATGCAGGATCAGGAACCAGCATAACATCGGTTTTAATACCGGCGTCCTTCATTGCATTATATGTAATTGATTCTCTTGCTGTAATCAGAGAATATCGCGATAAATCTTCAACAACGGCAGCATCTTTTAATAGATCGGGTTCTATCGAACAACCGTATAAAACGGTTTTTGCACCGCGGTTATTGAGTTCTTTATTAAGTATGGAAAGAACTTCGGGCATACCATCATAACAATAATTATCGCCACCGATTGATAGCGCTATCGCATCTTTATTCGCATCTTTTATAAGCTTTTCATACGAAGGAAGCACAAAGGCATATTTTTGCTTAAATAGTTTTATTTTAAGTCTAACCAAAACACCCTGAACTGTCTTTATTCCAGGTATAATACCTACTGTTTTATATGAGATTTTTGTATCGTCAATATATTTCTTATCTTCATCAGCATTTCTTGAATAAAGAGTTACCGGTGTATCAATGATGTTTGCAATCGAACGCACCAAGGCTTCACACCCGTGATTTCCACTGCCATTGTGCATATAAAACAAAACTTTTTTATCCATTGTTTACTCCCCTAAAAAATTAACATCCGATTTTTGAAAAAACTTGAGATTTATAGACTGAATCATCGCTTTCTCCAACGTTTTGACCACCTAACGCACCGGCCTCATTGGTATATTTATTTTTAACAGGCACTTTTGTTGTTACGCCCATTTTAAACCACTCATATTCAATATCGACGTGGCCTATATCAAGCGCACGATACCCCATCTTGTAAATATCATAGGCAAGTGCTGTAGCAGTAGGACCCAATGCCAACAAAATCAAATAGTCTTTATCGAACTTTTTAACCTCTTGAAGCAAATCGTCATAAAATTCAAATGCATTCTTTGCAGGACCTAATATTCTTTTTATTTCAGTACAGCCATTAAATAAGTCATTACCTATACCCAGTCGGCTTTTTTCGCCCTCAATAATTACAACCTTTTTATCTTTCCATATTTGTTTTAAAAGATTAAAGTATTTTTCGGAAGGGGTTTTATCTTCAAGGTCCATATAAGGTCTTGTCATACCCGCACAGTAATATATTTTATTCTTTCTATTTAAACACTTGTAACACTTTTTACGATTGTTACGCATATAATTTTTATAATAGATCTGTGCAGCATTATTATACATATCTAAAGAACCAAATGCATTCGGCAAGCCAACCAAGAAATAATCGTCATTTGTAAATAAAATATTTCTCATCTTCTCAGCTAATTTAGCATCATATTTTTGAAAAGGAATATCTTTACCAAAAATAATGTCAAATTCACCATCTCCAAAACGAGAGATTGAACAATTATTTTTAATTATTTCTACAATTGTATCTTCTATACCTTTTACAACAGGTTCTTGATAAAAAGTTTTGTAAAACCAATTTATTGGATACGAAATTGCCCACTTAGTACGATTTTTTATTTTAGTTAAAATGCTCATTTTAACAACTCCCTTATCCTTTGTTTAAATTTAAATAAGAATAAATACAATTTTGTACTAAAAATTAAAAGCGATATATTTTTTCTTTTTAAAGAATATACTATCATTTTTAGTTTCCATGAATTAGCAAAACTCAATGATTCTTGCACCATATCGTTATTACATATAACACTTAGTTTTTCTTTTCGTTCTGATGATTTTGCTTTCATCAAACCGGTAACACACTCGATAACATTGCCAAAAAAATGTTTGTAAAAATGTGTTTTATTATCATCTGTATATACTTTGTTTTCAATCAAGATTTTATTAATTTGTGTGTAACCTTTAAAATACCAATCAAACAATTCGGGATAATATCGTTTTGATAATGAACCCGCGGTCTGTCTATACATAACCACAGCATCTTTTTCAAATGCAATAGTCTTACAATGTGAATAATAGTCTAAATTAAAAAGCAAATCTTCATTAATAGCAACTTTTGTATCGAATGAGATATTATTATTAAGAATTATATCGCGTTTATAAATCTTACCCCATGGGAAATTGAACATAGTGGGAAAGAAAATAGAAAAGTGATTTAAAAACTCAGGCAAAGTATATTGTGATTCAGAAGAAGAAATATCAATAAAAAAATCCGGCGTACTGTCAGAGTAAAAAGCAATAAAATTACTTATAATCAAATCAGCATTATGAAATAATAATTTGTCAAAATAACCATTTGTCAGATAATCATCACTGTCTAAAAAGAAAACATATTCGCCTGTTGCTTGCTTTAGACCTGTATTGCGTGCGGTGGATGCACCACTGTTTTTTTGATGAATTACACGCACACGTGAATCCTTGAGTGCATACTCATCACACATTTGCGGACTGTTATCGGGCGAACCGTCGTCAACCAGAATGATTTCGCTATCAGTTGGTGCTTCTTTTAAAACACTATCCAAACACTCACGAAGCGTAGCCTCAACTTTATATACAGGAATAATAATACTAAGCAAGATTATTTCACCACATTTCTACTAAAAATATTTTCAAATGCCTCGGGATAATTTTGTTTTAACAAATTTAATGCCTCATCATTAGCACCGCCGATGCAGTTTTCAACCTGCAGACTTTCTGTTTGTGAGCCATCAATCACAGTAAAAGTTTTATGGTTTTTTACAGTTTTTACAATTTGAGTTCCGTTTAAAGCGCTCATAAACCTCATCCACAAATCATCGGCAGAAAAAGCAATCTCCTTCATTTTTTCAACATTAAAAGCTTCTTCGTTAACAGAATTATATGGGTACAATGTGCCTCCGCCTGTTGAGGAAAATAAAATTGATGAAGGCCTTCTTACACCAATTGAAGATCGTACCTTCCACTTTGAATACGGCAAGAACTCACCGTTTTCAACCGCCGCGGCTTGCGCTCTGTTAGTGATAATACAATCAGGATATTTTTTATGCAAATTAACCAATCTTTCTATTGAATTTTCAGGATAAATTAAATCATCATCGTAGGTTATAACCAACTCGTCGGGTCTTTGCTCTTGCAGGGCAAAATAATACTTTTTATGTGATTTTAAATCTTCGCAAAACCGAATTTCTAATCTCTTTTCCTTAAGTTTTTCTAAAAGCTCTGGCAGTTCCCTATTTTTAAACTGTTCGGTAGCCAACCACAAAACAATTCTGTCTGGTTTAACCGTCTGATTAAACAACGATTTAATGGCATATCCGACACAATCAATTCGTGCAGGAAAAGAAGTCAAAGATACAACAATCTTCTTTTCGCGTGGCGAGTCATTTAACGATAGTTTATCAATCGAAAGTTTTCTTATTTGTTTTCTTTCAAGCTTAGATATAAAATTATATATTCTTCCACTCAAAAACGGCACCCTCAACCCTTCGGGAAGTTTAAAAAAATCTAAAGTTTTTATTTGCATATTCTCTCACCAAAAAACTTCATTAAACGTGACAATTTAATTGACATCGGTTTAATAAATAAACTTGTATATTCTCTATATCCATCAACAACCACAAAGCCGTCTTCAGCATTAAATGTGTGAAAACCCATATCATATGGTTTATTGCCCTCAGAAGAAACCATCTTAACCTCTTTTTCTTCAAACTCAGTTTCAGATAACTTTTGCAGCTCCATTATTCTAATTCTATGACCGTAAAGCTTTTCTGAATCTTGCACAGGTCGATATATTTTACCATTTAATTCAAAAAACTTACCGCCCGGTCTTGAATTTGTAATATCACTTTTTACCGGGCTTTTTTTATGCTCGTGCCAAACATCAGAACCGATATCACGATAAAATATTTTAAGACCATAAAGTTTGTTGTCGGCATCAGTAGCAAAAATCCACTCTTTGCCTTCGTACACCAGAAATGTCTGATCAATAAGACCGTGTTCAAGAATAGTTGTTTTTGAAACGACGTTATATTCGTCATCAAGCTTATATGAATTAACCTTATTGCATCTGAAAGATTCAGGAATTATCTCATCATTATAAACCAAAGGATAAGACAAATGAACATCCTCTTCTATAACCGTTTTTCTTTTCTTTAATTTCATAGACCTACGGTCAACCGTAAGCATAGAAATAACACCTTTATTTGTATAAAAAGGAAATTCCTCGGCTAATATGTAATAATAATCTTCATCCACGGAAAACAAAAACGGATCAGCAAAAAAACGGTCTCTATATTTGTGCTTTACCCATCTGATTTTTATTTTTTTATCAGAATTAATGATATCTCTTGCCGATTTTTCAATTATACCGACATTATATACGCCTAATTTTAATTTATCAAAAAACATTTTTTTCACCTATTTAAAGAATACAAAGTTTGCATAAGCCGATGACCAAAAAAGATACATAATTAATGCTAATGTAATGATAATCATCCAAGCTCTTCTATTTTTACCTTTTTCAAGCGCAATCATATTTGGAATAAGGACAGTAGAACCAATACTATAGTACAATGAAAGTCGAAAAGCCTCAGCAACAACCGTAGAAAGTGCCAAAAAACAAATACTGATTATAAGGCAATTAATTAACATATCGACTTTACTTAAATCGGCATCCTTTAAGTGATTATTTCTCACGAACAAACAGAATACCAATATAAGAAATTCTATAATAAATCCACTCCAAGAAAGAGAGATCATACTTTCAGAATAACCCGAAACCTGCTCTGTCCAAGCTAATTGCTCAATTAAATTTCTAAAAAATCCTGGAAAAAAGTTTGCAACCAAGATTGCGGCTAACACATAAATAATTTGTTTGAAATTAATTCTTTGTTTAGATAAAAAATACGCAGGCAAGAACAAAATTGCAGATGAATGAAACAAAATAGCAAATACAACACTAATGTAGAACAAAATCGGTTTTTTTTGTAGCATAAAATTAAATGCCAAACAAATGAAAGCCAATGCCATTGTCTGTCTTAAACCGGTTAATGTAAAACTAAAATGTAATGTAAATAAAATCAACAAGCTAAGCCACGAGTTTTTAGAATTCTTATAAACAAAATAGCAAAAACACACCGCAAACAACAGGGCAATAAATCCTAACCATTGTTCCACATTAAAGCCTAATTCATTAAAAAACTTTGCAACTATAGAGAAAACCGGGTCTTTTATTTCTTCTTTTCTGCCAAGCTCAATTATATGAGAATATGAGAGAAATTTTGTGTCTAAAAAAAGATTTTTATAGTTTATTAAGTCATCAACAGGTGATAATTCGATAGATTTAGCAGCAGCAATTATAAAAAGAAAAATTGCATTTAGTATATTGTCATACTTTTCACGAAAATTAACCGAAATACCATAATACGCCAATGCAGAAACACAAATAGCGGACAAAACATAAATCATTATACCTTCTCCATTACATACTAATCAGTTTTTCATAAAGTTCTAAATACTCAGCGGTACATAATTCTTTAGAAAAATTGTTTTTTACTTTATTAATACAAGCGTTACTGTATGCCTGTTTTCCATTTTGTTTTATCTCAAGTATACTGTCATATACACTGTCAATATCGCCACTTTCAACAACGTATCCGCAACCGTCAGACACAAGTTCAGGCAATGCTGTGCTGTTATAAACTATTGCAGGTGTACCGCAAGCAAGTGCTTCGGCAATAACTTTGCCAAATGTATCTTCATAAGACATATGAACATAAACATCGGTTGCAGAATAAAGCTGTGCCAATTCATTGGTGCTTGATATATAACCGAGCGAATGAATGTTATCCGGCAGAGCAATATCGTCCCCAATATGACCTACAAGCAAAATGTTTACATCATCACCCAGTCGTTCAGATAACTTTAAAACATCTTTAAACTTTTTTGAATCTGCATCCCAACCTGCGCTAATAAACAAAATCGAAAAACAGGAGTCTAAATCAATAAATTTGTTGTTCACAGTATCACGGGGATAAAATACAGATAAATCAATCCAGTTGTATATTCGCTGTATTATTTTAGCACTAGATAGTAACGATTTCTTTGCTTCGTTGGCTGTCCAGTCTGAAACACCCGTAACTGCCAACCGCGGTATATTGCCAAAATATTTTTTCTTATCACGCCACATCTTTTTTGTACAGTCAAAAAGCCAACTAGCATTATCACTTCTTAGTTTAGGACAGTTGTAACATCCGGTTTGCCATTTATAACATTTCTGAACAGTGTAGTGGGTACATTTACCCGTGTAAAAAAAGCAATCATGTAACGTTACAACCGTTGCAATATCTTTTTTTGCAAGATACTTTAAAAGCATAGGTATATTGATATAATTAGCGTGTAAATTTCGCAGATGGACAACATCGGGATTACATTTATTTATATACTTTATAGTTCTTCTTGTACTAAGTGAAGAATAATAACCTTGTTTACCGAATAGTCTTGATAAAAAAGCATGTAATTTTTTATCAAAACTATTACTTATTATGTGCACATTTGATTTGATTGTATCGGTTTGTGCTACGGCGGCAAAAGAGTTATGACCATTTTGCTGTAAATATTCATCTAATTCTTTTGTTGTTCTACCTGTACTGCCAATACCGTAAACTGCATTTATCTGCAAAATATTCACAAAACTACATCCTTTATATCGTATTACTGTCAAACAAATCTTTTAATCTGTCATAGATACCCGTTTGAATGGAAACAATATTACGCTCATTTTTTAAATAAGATAAAATATTTTTGTTTTGTTCTTCAATATTTATGTTGCCAT
Organism: uncultured Ruminococcus sp.; assembly: GCA_964630675.1. Taxonomy (GTDB): domain Bacteria; phylum Bacillota; class Clostridia; order Oscillospirales; family Acutalibacteraceae; genus UBA737. Next base: position 4,434 of record CAZVWG010000007.1, on the reverse strand, counting down.
TAAAAAGTTTTTCTAAAATATCATTAAAATCATCAGACTCAGTTATAACAGTTGCTAAATCGTTTTTTTGCAAAACCATTATTGAATTTGCCTCACTAGGTCCAATAGCCAAAATTGGAACACCTGTAAGCATATAATCAATAATCTTGGTTGAAAAAGACATTTTAACTTCAAAAAGTGATTTTTGTGAAAAACCTTCAATATGCAGCAACAAATCTGCTTGCCGTTGAATATTTTTGACTTCACTGGCACTTACCGCGCCGTTTAAGCGTATAGACTCAAGTTGACTGAATCCTTTTAACATCTCTTGCGAAAGATGTGTTTGCGTGTAAATTTCAACAATAGCTTTATTTTTAAATTGAGTATCAATGGCTTTACCAAGTTGATATAAAACACTATAACGCTCTGCGCTAATATTACCGGTATAAACTATCTTTACGTGCTCACGTTCAAATGCTTTACATTCGGGAATATTATTAATTTCATCCACAGTAACACCTTTGCCTATTAAATAACAAGGTATATTAAATCGTTCAGAATATTCATCCGCCATATTTTGAGCAAAAACCTCTAAGTATTTACACGAATTTATTAATTTAGTCAGCTTCCTTTGTAAGTATTTGCGGTATATTTTTGCTCCTAATTTCAAATCCGGCGGTATATTATATACATCGTCTGAAATATGCCCTACAACAGGAACACCTAATTTATCTATTATATATTGTTGAATATCGCACATATATGGTGATGCATATATTGGCAGATAAACAACATCGGGTTTATATTGTGATAAAAAGTCTTGAAGAGTTTTGCTCTTTTTCCATCTGCCGATTTTCCATATAAGATCGCGTATAACAAAAGATATTGTTTTTCTACGCTTTATTGCATTTACTGATAAAACATCATTGACCGCATTATTTTCTTTATCAGAAGTTATTTCCCAGCAAGGATCATAGTTCGGTTTAATAATACTATTTAAAACAGATTTATCGGTCATCATAATCTCTTTAGCGGTAACGTTGTTATTAGACTCACCGTTTCTGCAGGCAATATTATATATTTCAACATCTTGCATACCGCCAAAAATATTTGAAAAAGTATTTCCAAAGCTATTTGAGTTGTTCCAAGGAGTTCGTGATATCGTCAAAATTTTCATAAAACACCTATTTATTTTGAATATAAAAGCCCAATATTTTAGAAGCAATTTTAATTCCAAACATTTGAATAACAAATTTTGTTTTTTTAGTTTTGGGGCTTATCGAATATTTGATCAACCACTTATAATTTTTACATTTTCTTAATATTTGCTTAGAAGTTTTATCTTTAATATTATTGGATAAACCAATAACGATAGAATATTGGTATGCCATATAATTTAAAATTGCATCTTTATGTTTGAGTTTACTATCTTTTAAAACATCGGCATATCTTTCTATACTTAAAAACAAGTTACTTATATTTTTTGAAGTTAAAGAATGTGTTATTGATCCTTCTCTAATTCTATAACCATATGCAGGATTATTCAAAAATGTTATACTTTCTATTTTTTGCACATATCTAAAAAACCATTCTACATCTTCTGAAAAAATTCCTTCTTCAAAAAATAAATCGTTGCTAATTAAGAATTCTCTTTTTGTTATTTTTGTTGCAGCACTTGCATCTAACTTATCTTTTTGAGATAAAGCTAAAAACATTTCAGAAAAATTTAGTTCCTTCCATCTTTCATCATATTCGCTTGGAAAGGACGATAACTGTCCAGTTGTTTCATAAAACTTTCTTCTTTGAAAAACAAGAACTTCACTATCTGTTTTTTCGAGTTCTTCTTTTGCTTGCAATAAAAAATCTTTATCTATATAAAAATCATCTGAATCAATAAAAATTATATATTTTCCTGTTGCTTTTTTTAAGCCTGTATTTCTTGCGCTTGATAAGCCACCATTTTTTTTATGTATAACACAAACACATTCATTATTTTTTGAAATTTCATCACATAAATCCGGTGAACTATCAGTTGATCCATCGTCCACTAAAATAATTTCCACATTTTTAAAGGTTTGTTTTAAGATGGAATCTACACATTCTTGTAAATATTTTTCCACATTATATACTGGAATAATTACAGAAAAATAAGGCTTCATCACAAATTCTCCTTATACCACTCTATTGCAAGTTTAATACCGTCTGCAAAGCTGTAGTCGGGGTCGTAGCCGAGAAGGCGACGTGCTTTGCCGATATCGGCGTTAGAGTGTTTAATATCACCCTTGCGGTCGGGACCAAAGTTTGGCTCAATATCAAGGCCAAGAGCCTTCGTTAGACCATAGTAAATATCTATAAGATACTCACGACCGCCGTAAGCAATGTTATATGCCTCACCTGCAGCCTCGTGGGATGCAAGACAAGCCTTTAGGTTAGCCTCGATTACATTGTCAATGTATGTAAAATCACGACTTTGTTTACCGTCACCATTAATTGTAGGTGTTTCGCCGTGGAGAAGCATTTTTAAGAATTTCGGAATAACTGCTGCATACGCACCGTCGGGATTCTGACGACGACCAAATACGTTAAAGTAACGCATACCGTAGGTATCAAGACCGTAGTGCATTGTATAGAGTTTTGCCCACTCTTCATCACACTGTTTTGTAAGCGCGTAAGGTGACAAGAGGTTGCCTTCTCTACCCTCTGTTTTAGGTAAATTCGGCTCGTCACCATAAACGCTGGAGCTTGAAGCATAAACAAACTTTTTAACACCGCATTGACGTGCCGCCTCTAACATATTGAGAGTACCCTCAATATTGTTACGACAGTAAAAAATAGGCATTTCAAGACTGCGCGGTACACTACCCCAAGCGGCTTGATTAAGCACGAAATCTACACCCTCGCATGCCTTAATACAGGTGTCTAAGTCCTTGATATCCCCCTTAATAAACTCATAGTTTGGATTATCAAGGAATATATCAATATTCTCTTGCTTGCCGGTTGAAAGGTCGTCAAGCGCACGAACCTTATAACCCATATTGAGTATCGCTTCACACAGGTTGCTACCAATAAAACCGGCAGCGCCTGTAACTAAAAATTTTGTGTTTTCAGGAAATTTTAAATGTTTGTAACCCACGATTACAACCTCCAATAATTATAGCCCGCGACTTCGTATTCTTTACGGTTAAGCAAGCCTTTAATATCTGCAAGAACCTTATTCTTGTTATCACCTGATTTAAACATCTTGTCAAAATCAGCCTGTGTCAGCGACTTAAACTGCTCGTGAGCAACTGCAAGAATAACTGCATCGCAATCTTTGATTGTGTCCATATCTACAAATCGCATACCGTAAAAGTGCTCGGCTTCGTCAGCATCTGCCACTGGATCTGCAACTGTTGCGGTTATACCGTACTCTTTAAGTTCGTTATAGATGTCAATAATCTTTGTATTGCGTGTATCGGGGCAGTTTTCTTTAAATGTGAAGCCAAGAATCGCAACCTTGGCATTTTTAATTGGTAAATCGGCTTTAATAAGATTTTTAACAACACTTTCAGCAACATATTTGCCCATATCGTCATTAATGCGACGACCCGATAGAATTATCTGACTGTGATAACCAAGCTGTTCTGCCTTATATGTTAGATAATACGGGTCAACACCTATACAGTGACCGCCTACAAGACCCGGATAAAAATTTAAGAAGTTCCATTTTGTACCGGCAGCACGAAGTACCGACTGAGTATCAATACCCATTTTATTAAATATAATAGAAAGCTCGTTCATAAAAGCAATGTTAATGTCACGTTGGCTATTTTCAATTACCTTTGCAGCCTCGGCAACCTTTATGCTTTCAGCACGGTGAACACCTGCTTCAACAACAAGCTCGTAAACATTGGCAATTTCACTGAGTGATTCTTCATCCATACCGCTAACAATCTTAACGATTGTTTCAAGTCGGTGAACCTTGTCACCTGGATTAATACGCTCGGGGCTGTAACCAACTTTAAAGTCAACACCGCATTTAAGACCTGATTCACGTTCAAGAATAGGAATACAAATGTCCTCGGTAACACCAGGATAAACGGTTGACTCGTACACAACTATTGAGCCTTTGATAAGGTTGCGACCAACTATTTGCGATGCACTCTCAACAGGTGTTAAATCTGGGGTGTGGTCGTCGTTTACAGGGGTTGGTACTGCAACAATATGGAATTTTGCTTCGCGAAGCTTTGTTTCATCTGCGGTAAACTCAACTGTGGTATTTTTGATTACCTCATCGCCTACCTCATTTGTAGGGTCGATTCCTGACTGATAAAGCTCAATCTTTTTAGCATTAAGGTCAAAACCTACTACCTTTACTTTTTTTGCAAAAGAAACAGCAATAGGCATACCAACGTAACCGAGACCTACGAGTGAAATTTTTTCTTCACCGTTAACAATTTTTTGATAAAGTGACAT
>CAZVWG010000006.1:0-36864 GCA_964630675.1 uncultured Ruminococcus sp. | reverse complement strand
TGCAGGCGCGGTATCACTGCTTACAAGCGTAGCTGGCCTGCCGGAAGTGAAGGAATGATATTGAAAGAAGAACAATGGGCATAATATCAAATATGTTTGACATTTGATAAGTAGAGAATATAATTAAAATGGTGCAGGACAAGGGACAACTTGTGTGAGTATTCGATTTTTGTGTCGCGATTTTAAATTTGGCGTTTACAATTTAATAAAGGAAAAATGTATTTTTATCAAGAGGTAGAAACAGATTCTCTCTGCACCAAAAAAAAGATACCGCCTCGGGCCTTTCGGCTCGGGGCGGATTTTTGCTTTGATTTCGTGTGAATTTTCGTGTGAAATTATAGTTAATTTGTGTGAAAAAAGTTTGTTTTATATGTCAATACATTGTTCGTTTTATAAAACTAAAAAAATGTTACAATACGTATAAAATAAGGGAAAACCACTGTTTTAGCGGTTTTCCCATCTGGCACGCTGAAAGGGATTCGAACCCCCGACCCTCTGCTTAGAAGGCAGATGCTCTATCCAACTGAGCTATCAGCGCGTGTACCATTATTGGCAACGCACTATATTATATCATAATGAAAGAAAATAATCAAGTATAAATTTTATATTTATATTCAATTCTCGAAAAAATAATCCTCAACCGTAGCGCACAGGTAATGATAGATTGGCAGATGCAATTCTTGTGTGCGGTAGGTTTCGGTGTGCCCTGCATGGATAATTATATCAGAAAGCGCGTCGAGACTGCATTCTTTTTCCCCCACAAGAGAGATTACTTTACAGCCGATAGCACGCGCTACCTTTGCAGCGTTTACAACGTTTTGTGAATTGCCAGACGTGCTTATTGCGAGCAGAACGTCGTCCTTTTTGCCAAGGGCATAAAGCGCTTGCGCATACAAAAGTGACGGGTCTTCGTCATTTAAAAACGCGGTAAGAAATGCTGTTTGTGAATGTAGTGACACAGCAGGCAGTCCTTGCATAAGACCTTTTGCAAGGGGTTGGTCTTCATTGCCAAAAGCCGCGAGTTGTTCGTCGGTCAAGGGGCGTTTTTTTAGAAAGCCCTTCATAAGCTCGCCAACAATATGGTCGGCATCAGCAGCACTTCCACCATTGCCGCATATATATAGGCGGTTACCATTTGCAAAAGCATTGATAATAAGTTGAGTAGCCTCATTAATTTCACTTTCACAACTTGAAAGCAGTGGGTATCTTGTTATAAGTTCAGTTAAAGTTTCCATATTAAAATCCCTCGAAATGACCGATTTTTGTTTTGTTTAAAAATTCAATGTATGTATTAAAGTCAATGCCTCGAATATTGTTAATAAAGTGGTTGCGTGCAGCAATACCGTCGTATTCCCACTCGATAAGGAACATTTCTTTTTGTTCTGGGTCAACAGTTACTGCATCGAGCTGTAAAATGCCACTCGCATTAACTGTTGCCTCGCCGCTAACTACAACTATACCGTCATTTATACGGGTAACGGTATAGGTAAAATGCTTATCCTCGGGTATTTCGTTTGCGGCAAAAAGATTGATTTTGTTATCCTCGGTTGGCTCATCAAACATAAGGCAAAGCGGTTGCTGTGAATTCTTTATATAGTCGTAGGCAAGTTTTTTTGTAAAGTAGTAATCAACTACCGCATCAGAAATCTGTGGCCAACCGTCCAAAAGGTTCCACCAGATAAGACCGCCGTGGGTGGCTTTGCGTATGCGGAAGCGTTCTATCATAAACTTGAATGCTTCTGCTTGGAATATCTGGCTTGCTTTTGCAATTCCTTCAAGCGCCTCAACATTATCACCAAAAAGTCGCTTCATACACTCAAAATGCTTAATCGCTTCTGTTGCATTTGCAGTACCTCTTGTGTTGTTATCGGGTGCACCGCCAAATAGCACGTCAACCTGTTTTAACATAAGCGAAATGCGGTATTCATATGGACCGATGTGCTTGGTTTCTACACCTGCTGCGTGAACAATGTAATCTTCATTTGGGCGCCCATTTGGTAAAATAATTGGCCATAGCTTTTCTTTTGTTATGAATTTTTTGATAGACTCAACCGACGGACAGCCATGGAAACCTGTTTCGGATGCAAAAAGCGCAGTAGAATTTTTGTAATAGTCACTCTTGAAGTAGTTACGCGGTCCCCAAAGGTGATCTTCGGCAGGACGGTTTTTATTGATATTTGCAAAAGCAACCTCATCAATATAGGGTGAGCTTGGCAAATATGGTCTGAAATCGTCATAAGCGCGTAAAACCCCGGGTAGAACTTTACGAGTCAATACGTTTTGATTCGGGTCAAGGCGCTTTCCGTTTTTGTAAGCGTAGGTATAAAAGGCGTCACATTCATTATCGCCTGCCCAAAGCACGATAGATGCGTGGTCGCGAAGTCGTTTTACCGCAACAATTGCCTCCTCACGAAGCTTGTTGCAAAATTCTTCATACTGTGGGTAATATGCACAGCCCATAATAAAATCGTGCCATAACATAATACCGTGCTCGTCGCACCAGTTATAAAATGTGTCGCTCTCATATATGTTTCCGCCCCAAAGACGAATCATATTACAGCCAATATCTTCTACCATTTCGAGTGCTTTGATAACACGCTTTTCATTCTGCGAAGGAAAGGCATCAAGCGGCACCCAGTTAGTGCCCATAATGAATACCTTTTTGTTGTTGATTAAAAACTCAAATTTACCATTGCCGTTTTCGTCTACGATAGATGTGCGCACAAGTTCAATCTGACGGAAACCGACACGTGTTTTGTATGTATCACAAAGTTCGCCGTTACGGTAAAGCTTAACCTCTATATCGTAAAGATTCTGTTCGCCTTCGCCACGCGGCCACCAGAATTTTGTATCAGTATTAGAAAAACTGAAATTGCGGGTTGAACCCAAGAAACGAATTACTCCCGTTTCAAAATGCGAGTCGCCGCAAGTGCCTGATACTATAGCTTCATAGCTAGAAATCAAATCATCCTCGGTGTGAATTCGTATCTGACCGGAAAATTGCGCCCATCCGTCGTTTGCGTTCATTTGTGCAACGCCAAGATAAAAATCATCAATGCGGTGCTTTGGCTTTTCTATAAGCGAAACGCCACGCCAAAGTCCGCCCGAAACGGTACGGGGCATAATGTCCCAGCCGAACATATATGGGGCTTTCCTCACGTGAATTGAGTCCTCGTTATAAGGTAGACCTACAGCAAGAACATTTTCTTGGTACTCGCGTGCTTCAATTACTGTCGGATGTATATGAACAATGATTTTGTTTATACCTGTTTTGATATATTCGTTAACGAGATATTCGTGTTCAATAAGCATATTGTCACTAAAATCAAGATAATCGTCATTAAGGTAAATGTCCGCAAAAGTATCTACGCCCTCGAAGCGCAAGAAAACATCGCCTTCGGGTAATTTATCAAGAGTAAATTCCTTTACATACCAAAGGTGTTGGTTTTCGTATTTTTGGCAAATCAGGGTATTTGTGCCCATAAATAAGTCGGGTAAGAGACCTGCACGCTGCATATCAAGCTCAAAGTTACCGGGTACTTGGGCATCAATTTTTATGAAATCGATGTTTTCAGGGAGCTTTTCAGGATTTAAAACGTCGTTATAATGAATATTGGTATTGCGAATCTGCGAATGAGGTGCTAAATAAAGTTTCCATTCGCCATTTAAATTAATTAACTGTTTCATAATAACTCTCCTTTAATGATTGTCAGCCGCAAGGGATAGTGCGGCATAATCGCCAAGATTTTCTCCAAGTGTGGAAGGTAAAATTTCTACCGCAGAAAGTGAAGGTTCAAGTGCTTCTTGTTTTAAAATTTCCAGCATACTTTCTTGTAATAAGTCACTACTACGGGTATAAATACTGCCTATTACTATTTTTTCAGGGTTTAATATGTCAATTAAAATTGAAAGACCAAAACCTAACATCTCACCACATTTTCGGTAAACACCTTTTGCGGTTGAGTCCCCGTTATATGCCGCTTCGGCAACCGATTGTGCGGTGACGGTATCTAACTCGTCAAGACTTTTGCAGTAAAGCGGTGTTATACCTTTTTCTAACTGCTCTTTTGCGGCAGACTTTGCCATTTGGGCAATGCCTCCGCCACTTGCAAAGCCTTCAAAAGAGCCCGCTTTTCCAAAGCCTATAGGACCGGTATCTCGCATACGAACGTGACCAATTTCACCGGCGTTACCGTTTGTGCCGGAATAAAGTTTTCCGCCTAAAATTAGCCCTGCACCCATTCCTGTGCCAAAGGTGAGAAATATCATATTTTGGGTGCCATGCCCTGTACCGTATTTCCATTCGGCAAAAGCACAGGCATCGGCATCGTTTTCAAGTCTTACGTAGCCACTGTATTTTTTTTTAAGATAATCTACTGCATTTATATTTTTAAATCGCGGTAGGTTAGGCGGGGAAATTATAATGCCTTTTTTATTATCAAGCGGTCCGCCACAGCTAATACCAATACGGCTAAAGTCGTCGGTCATTTCTTCGGCAAGGGCACACATTTTATCTATCATTTTATATCCCGAAATGCTATGGTCGGTGGGGATTACCTTTTTATCTAAAATATGCATAACACCATCTAGTTCCTGACCTATGCTTACGGCGCATTTTGTACCGCCTATGTCAAAGCCTATCATAATTTCAACTCCTTTGATACAATTATACAATAAATGTGTATCTTGAAAAATAATATATTCTATGATAAAATAAAGAAAATCAATACTTTAGGGGTAATTATGTCAAAACAAATAATTAAATACGATTCGTCACTGCAAAAGAATAAGGATTATTATATTGAGGAACGTTTTATATCAAAAGGGGAATATTTTAGCCCCCATTGGCACGATTATTTTGAGCTTGAAATAGTGCTTGCAGGCGAGGGCGAACACATTTATAACAACACGAAATATATGTTAAGCCGTGGCAGTATCTATTTAATGTCATATTACGATTTTCACGAGTTGTCGGCAAAAGGGGATATGCAAATACTAAAGTTACAGTTTAATGAAAACGTATTACCAAAGTCGTTAAATGATTTTTTGTTTTTAAGTCGTAATAGATTTTGTTGTTCAGTAAATGAAAATGAAATGTTGCATATTATAAATTTGTTTGATATTTTAAAGCGAGAGGAAAAACAGGCCGGACTGTTTAGTGAGATGCTGATTAAAAACTTTATAGCCGAAATTATTATCACGGTTATAAGAAATTCGTCGCAAAATGAAAATACCTTAATACCGTCTCTTTTGCAAAATGCAGTGGCATATATACGAAATAATTTTAGAGAACCATTATCGTTAGAACTGCTTGCCGAACACTGTAATGTAACACCTAATTACCTTGGCGTTCAGTTCACAAAAAAGATGGGAATATCTTTTTCAGATTATCTTAATAACGTGCGTCTTAGATACGCCTGCAATCTGCTTGACAGCACCGACCTTACGGTAAAAGAAATAGCCTTTGCAAGTGGTTATAACTCGGTAGAGCATTTCGGCTATACGTTTAAAAAACTATTGGGCGATTCGCCACTTAATTACAAAAAGCACTAACCAAACGGTTAGCGCTTTTTGTGTTTATAGCTTAATATTAACTTCCTTGTTTGTTGGTATATATTGGCGGTAAACAATACCTGCACTGTCAAGCATACGCTTGGACGCTTTAACGCTGTCTGTATCAGCGTATTTGTCGCACATATATACGATTTCTTTAATACCTGACTGAATAATAGCTTTTGTGCATTCGTTACAAGGAAAGAGTGTTACGTAAACGGTGCAGCCGCGAACGGACGATGTGTTGCAGTTAAGAATTGCATTAAGCTCGGCATGGCAAACATAAAGATATTTAGAGTCAAGACCCTCGCCGCGATCCCAAGGGTATTCGTCGTCATGGCAGTGGTGAGGCATACCGTTATAACCCATAGAGAGTATACGCTTTTCTTCGTTTACTATACAGGCGCCCACCTGGGTAGACGGGTCCTTACTGCGAAGTGCGGAGAGCGATGCAATACCCATAAAATATTCGTCCCAGCTTAAATGGTCTTCTCTTTTCATAATTACACCTCAAAGGTAGATTTTTAACATTTATATTGTAACTGATAGTATTACATTTTTCAACATTTTTCTTTACGGAGAAAGGGTGCGGTCAAAACCATTACAGCAGGGAATATGGCGCATACCAAAAATCCTGTTTCGAGCGTGGTGGTATTTGCGACAATTCCCATAAGCCACGGACCTATAGAGCAACCAAGGTCGCCGCATAACGCCAATATGCTGAACATAAGCGTACCACCCGTGGGGAAGTGACGCGCCGCCATAGAGTATGTACCCGGCCATGAAAGGCTGACGCTAAAGCCGCAAAGCGCGCAGGCAATGAGTGATAGCACGGGAATATTGCAAACCGCAACTCCCACATAACAAAGCGCGCATAAAATATTGTTTATAATAAGCGCTTTTTTAGGATTGAATTTACCGTCCAAGAGTCCAAATATAACCCTACCGCTACCCATACAAACCGCAAACGCGCAGGGACCTAAAAGGTCGCCGACGGTTTTGCTGACACCGAGCGCTTGCTGGGTAAAAATAGAAGCCCATTCCGCCATTGTTATTTCGCTTGCGCCCGCGCATATCATAATAACTGCAAAAATCCAAAAATCGCGGTTTTTAAATAGAGTATTCGCTGTTTGGCTTATGGGGTCATCGGGCTGTTCTATAACAGGCACACGCATAAAGTTAAACATATTTAAGAGGGGAATAATTGCCCAAATTATTGGTATAAACTGCCAGTTGTCCTGACCAATCAAGAATATCAGTAGGGTAGATACCAGCACTGTAAATGCCTGTCCCCAACAGTAAAAAGAGTGAGTAAACACCATATCTGCGCCTTTTTTATCACCCGGCAGCAGCTCTACCATAGGACTGATGCACACCTCTATTATACCGCTGCCTGCGGCATAGATAATTATAGATATTATAAGACAGGTATAAATATGCTCTGAGAATAAAAGCGGCAATATGCCAAGCAGACAAAGACCGACAGCCGCAAGACCGTGACAGGCAATAGCGGCGCCGCGGTAACCAATCTGTCTTACAATTGCGGGGGTAATGGCATCGACTATAAGCTGAACAAAAAAGTTGACAAACAGCAACCGTCCTAATTGCTCGTAATTAAGATGATATCTTGTATTAAAGATGATGAAGAGCAGTGGTAAAAAATTATTGATAATTGCTTGTACTACAAAGCCTATAAAACAGGCTATTTTTGTAGATTTATAGGATGCGCTCATTTATTTAATTCCTTGATGATATCTAAAAGCTCCGCAGGTTTGCTTATTATGTATTTTGCGCCGTTATTGAGAAGCTCGTCGCGAAGTCGAAATCCCCAGAGCTCGCCAACAGGTACGGCACCACTGTTTACGGCGGTTGCAACATCCATACCCGAGTCACCAATAAATACGCATTCTTCGGGGGTAACGTCCAATTCTTTCATAGCCATAAGCGCGGCTGTGGGATCGGGCTTTGCGGGGATGCCGTCGCGCTTGCCAAAAATGAGGTCAAACACATCGCCGTAAAGTGATGTTACAACCTCGTTTGCCATTGCTTGCTCCTTATTGGTAACAACTGCTACAATAAAGCCGCCTTCCTTAAGGGCGTTTACAAGCTCGGGCATACCGTCATAAGCATAGGTGTTATCGGCGTAGTGAACAGCATAATAGGGAGAAAAAATAGCCTTTATTTCGTTTACGGTGTCAGCGTCGCGATGGTTTTCGGGCAGAGCGCGTTCAATCATTTTAGGAATTCCGTCGCCCACAAAATATTTGAATGCTTCGACATCGTGGGTGGGGAAGCCTTTTGTTTTAAGCGCGCGATTTACGCCGTCAGCCAAATCTATAAGTGAATCGGCAAGTGTACCGTCAAGATCAAATAAAACTGCTTTTATCATAAGTTAATTTCCTTTCGTATTGCAAGAAAAAAGCCCGTGTAAAACACTTACACGGGACTTTTAAGTCAAAGAATTGATTAGATGGCTCTGGTAACCTTACCCGAACGTAAGCAACGAGTGCAGACGTTAATGCGACGGGGTGAACCATCAACGATAGCCTTTACCTTCTTAACATTGGGCTTCCAAGTTCTGTTAGAACGTCTGTGTGAGTGAGAAACCTTAATACCAAAAGCAATTTCTTTGCTGCAAATTTCACATTTTGCCATTGGTTGCACCTCCTTTTCGAATCGACCGCAAACTACATCGGTCACATAGCAAACACAATATTAACATAAAACTTTCAAGATTGCAAGTGTTTTTTTAAAAAATTAAAAAATTTATTCTGTATCGAGTGAGTAAGGTTCACTTTGAGTGGTGCTTAAGATCCAAAATTCACATTTCTGCATTAATACTTTTAGCTCTGAGCGTTGTGTGTAGGTGAGGTTTTCGCTGGATAAAAGTGCATTTATATCCTCCAAGACAGTGGTGATTTCAGCAATATTAATATCTTTGATATCTGAATCTATAAGGACGTATTCGCTAGCTTTTGTTGTAATGCGTGCAAATTCATCCTGAACCTGAGAGATTTTTTTAAGTAGATTATCGCAGATCATTAATATTTCGTCAAGTGCATTGGTTTCTTTGGTAGAGGAGTATTTGGTACTGATTTCTAAAATTGTATTTTTAACAGAATTTATTGTATCGCTGTCATCGGCTGTAACGTTAAATTGATTCAGACCAGTAAGATTTTCGGTCAATGAATTAATCTTTTTAGTGTAAACAGTATATGTAACGGTATATCCGCTGTTATCGGTGGCTTTTATTAAATATGTGTCATCTGAATTGCCTTTTATATAAAATGCTTTTCCACTTTCCTCACCGTTTACCGTAACGGTTTTAATATTAGGATCGGTAAAATATGCATATTGTGTGGTGTAGTAGGTGACACCGTCCGAAATTCCTTGTATGAGCATATCAGTATTCGATGTGTTGGCTGATTCCGTAATATCTGCATCGTGTGAGGAGGTTATATTGCTCGCCATAGAGATATGCGATGTTGCTGAATTTGTAAGAATATCAGGTGGATTTTTAACGGCTTTTACAAAAAGTAATACAGCAACAACAGCGGCAGTAAAAGCCGTTATGCCACTGAAAATATATATAACAATTTTTTGTTTTTTGGTTAATTCTTTTTGATGTGATGCCAATTTGTTTTGCTCCTTAAATTTATACTTAAATAATAGCACATAATCGTATTTTTTACAAGGAAAAAGAAAAATGCAGTCAACAAAAAGCGTGATGTTCTTATCGGAGAAATTGAAAATCCTTCAACTTCGGTTAAGAAGAACCAGCATCGCATTTGTAAGTACAAACGCAGTTGGGCAGTAGCCCAAACCCACTAACAACAGAAAAGAGAAGATTTGTTTATTACAACGAGTCTTCTCTTTCTTTTTTTCTGTTAAGTGATATGCTGACTGAAGTCAGCGTGATATTTTGTTTTAAATTCCTCGCCTATGGCGAGATAGTTTAAAACAAAGTGATATTAAGCCCGTTAGGCTTAGTGATATTCTATTCGCCGCAAACTCGCATAGCGAATATCACTCGGCGTGAGCCGAATATAACTGCGAAGCAATATCACTCGCCGTAGGCGAATAGAGTTGCGTGATACTCCGCTTGGAGTATCACGCTAAAAGCTGACTGCATTTTTTTACTCTTCGCTGAAATCTTCTTTACCTACACTGCAAAGTGGGCAAACGAAGTCTTCGGGTAGGTCCTCAAATTTGGTGCCTGCCGCGATTCCGTTGTCAGGGTCGCCTACGGCCTCGTCATAAACCCAACCGCAAATGTTGCATACATACTTTTTCATCATCTTCACCTCTTACATATAATATTATTTTATTTTTTCAAAATCGGCGGCGCCGTGCTTGCAAAGCGGGCAGACAAAATCTTCAGGTAGGGTATCGCCCTCGTATATATATCCGCATATTTTGCAAACATATCCTTTTTTGCCGTCGGTTTGTGGTTTCGGTTTAACATTGTCATAATAATAGCTGTATGTCATTGTTTCTTTGTCGGAAAGCACACGGGCTTCGGTGATTTCACATATAAACATACCGTGGGTATCAAGGTCAACATACTGCTCAACCTTAAGCGAGATAAACGAATTTATGTGGCGTGGTAAAAATACAAGTCCGTTATCAGAGCGAAGCGGCTCACAATCGGCAAATTTGTCTATATTTCTGCCACTTGAAAATCCAAATTTTTCAAACACGACAAAAGGAGCATCGATATTTAATACATTTACATTCATTTTACCGGTCTGTTTTATAATGTGATGAGAGTAGTTTTCCTTGTTGATGGTTACGGCAATTTTATTAGGAGTGTTGGTGACCTGTGTTACGGTGTTTACGATAAGACCGTTATCCTTTTTGCCGTCATTACAGGTTACAACATAAAGACCGTAGCCGATATTAAACAGTGCGGATAGGTCATTTTTGTTTGCGGTCGAATCCTGTTGGGCAAGATATTCCACACACAATTCGTCTGCAAGCGCATTTAATTGCTTGCCGCTTTCTTCATTTAAAGATGAAAGTATTTTAACGGTATTTTCAGCAAAGGTTGTATTTTTACTCTTTTCAAAAAGCCCTTTCATAACTTTAGCGGCCAAGGGCGCCCAGCTGCCGTTTTCTATAAATGCTACCGTGCGGTTTTGATAGTTGCGCTCGGTGAGGTGGTTTATAAACTCGCGCATAAAGGGGAATATTTCAGCGTTATAAGTAGTAGTGGCAAGCACTAACTTGCTGTAGCGGAATGCGTCTTCGACAGCCTCTGCCATATCGCAACGCGCAAGGTCATTTATAACTACTTTAGGACAACCGTTGGCACGAAGCTTGTCAGCAAGCTGATACACAGCCTTTTTGGTGTTACCGTAAACCGATGTATAGGCTATAACGATGCCTTCTTCCTCTACCTGATAGCTTGACCAGATATTATAAAGATTGAGATAATATCCAAGATTTTCAGCAAGAACAGGTCCGTGAAGAGGGCAGATGGTCTGTATATCAAGTATTGCCGCTTTTTTAAGCAGAGCCTGTACTTGTGCACCGTATTTGCCAACAATACCTATATAATATCGTCTTGCCTCGCACGCCCAGTCCTCGTTTGTGTCGGGTGTGCCGAACTTGCCAAATCCATCTGCTGAGAATAAAACCTTATCGGTACTGTCGTATGTGACGATAACTTCAGGCCAATGCACCATGGGCGCTGTTACAAAGGTAAGATTATGTTTACCAAGGCTCAGGGTATCGCCTTCACCTACAACAATACGGTTATCGGTAAAATCGGTACCGAAAAACTGTTTCATCATATTAAATGCCTTTGCCGATGACACTATAGTAGCTTGTGGATAGCGTTTAATAAAGTTTACAATGTTGGCTGAATGGTCGGGCTCCATATGCTGAATTATAAGATAGTCGGGTGCTTTATCGCCCAAAACATTCTGAATATTGTCAAGCCATTCGTGAGTGAATGCGGCATCTACCGTATCCATAACGGCAATCTTTTGGTCAAGTATGATATAGGAGTTATAGGATATGCCGTTAGGTACAATATACTGACCTTCAAACAAATCGATATTGCGGTCATTAACACCTACATATTTGATGTCATTTGTAATAATCATTCTATCACTACCTTTTTAAAAGTATTAACATTAAAATTAAATATATTATACATTATTGAACTCAGCAATTCAATAATATTAAAAAATTTTTAATTTTGTACTTGACACGGGCTGCTGTTGGTAGTATAATTCATCACATTAACACATTAGTACGCTAAAGCGATTTTTGACGGAGGAAATTATGAGCAGTTGGCATAATAGGAGTACAGATGAATTGTGTGAGGCCTTGCTTTCACTTGAAACAAAAGAAGAGTGCTATGCTTTTTTAGAAGATATTTGCACAATAAAAGAGGCGCTTGATATTTCGCAAAGGCTTTCGGTTGCAAAGATGCTAAAAAAGGGTATAAGTTATACAAAAATAACAAAAGAAACGGGTGCCAGCGCGGCGACAATAAGCCGTGTCAGCAAGTGTTGTGAATATGGCGCAGGCGGGTACGATATAGTTATTGGCAGATGTGGTGAAGAAAATGATTGATAATAGTATTTTAAGAAATGAAGAAAAGGCGATATTCGCTTTGCGCGAGCTTTACGGTAAATATGGCTATAAGCCTTTTAAAATGAGCAAGTTTGAAGAGTACGAGTTTTATATTCAGAATAAAGACTTTTTAGTAAGCGATCGTATTATTGCCTTTAATGATACAAGCGGAAAGCTTTTGGCGCTTAAACCTGATGTTACGCTATCTATTATTAAAAACGGTGAGGATGTAGACGGCTACAAGCAAAAGGTTTGCTACAATGAGAATGTTTACCGCGTATCAGAAAATACACATCAATTTAAAGAAATTATGCAAACGGGCGTTGAGTGTATAGGTAAGATTGATTTATATGACATATATGAAATGATACTTATGGCGGCAGAAAGTCTTAACCTTATATCAAGTGATTTTGTGCTTGAGATTTCACATCTTGGCTTGCTTTCGTCACTTATGAATAATGTTTGTGAAAATAAGTTGTTTCAGCAAAGTGCGATGAAGTATATTGCCGAGAAAAACCCACACGATTTATTGCGTGTTTGTGATGAAAATTCGGTTGATGAAGAACTTAAAAGTATATTGCTTGATTTCGTTTCGATTTATGGTGAAAGAAATGCTGTTTTACAAAAGTTAGAAACTTTAGGCGGACAGATTTCAAATGATGCAGTAAATACTTTAAAAACACTGTCATCAATGCTTGACAATCTTTATTACAGTGGTAAAATAAAATTTGACTTCTCTGCCGTAAGCGATATGAATTACTATAACGGTATAGTGTTTAAGGGTTATATCGCAGGCATTTCTCAAAGTGTGCTTACAGGCGGTCAGTACGATAATCTGCTATATAAAATGGGTAGAAAAGCAGGCGCTATAGGTTTTGCTATTTATCTTGATTTGTTAGAAGATTTGCCAAGCGATAAAAATGTATTTGATGTCGATGTTTTGTTGCTTTGTGATGATAGAACCGAAAGCGATGCTTTAGTTAATGCAGTAAATAAAATTGTAAATGCCGGTAAAACCGTTTCGGTACAAAATTCCGATACGCAAAAAATCAGATATAAAGAACTCAAGGATATAAGAGGAGGGGTATAAATGCTTAATGTTGCATTGCCGAAGGGTAGGCTTGGAGAAAAGGTTTACGCTATGTTTGAGGCTGCCGGTTACGAGTGCCCCTCTATTAAGGAAAACAACCGTAAACTTATTTTTGAAAATACCGATAAACAGGTGCGTTACTTTTGGGTAAAGCCGTCTGATGTTGCAATCTATGTTGAACGCGGCGCCGCCGATATAGGCGTTGCGGGTAAAGATATTTTGCTTGAGTACAGTCCCGATGTTTACGAGCTTTTGGATTTGAATCTGGGCAAATGCCGTATGGCAGTTGCGGCTCCTAATGACTTTGACGATGACGGGCAAAAGACCTTAAAGGTTGCAACTAAATTTACCAATATTGCGGCAAATTATTATGCGGGTATCGGTCGCCAGATTGACATTATAAAGCTTAACGGTTCAATAGAAATTGCCCCGATTTTAAAGCTTTCAGATGTTATTGTTGATATCGTTGAAACGGGAACAACCCTCAAGGAAAATAATCTTGAAGTAAAAAATACTATAGTACCGATAAGCGCCCGACTTATAGCCAATAAATCGAGTTTTAAGTTTAAGGGCGAGGATATTGAAAAAATAGTAGATTCTATTAAGAAACAGGTGCAAACGAATGATTAAAATTTATAACTACGGCGAGGTTTCTAACGACGAAATTTTTGCCCGCGATAATATAGCGACCAATGTAGAAGGCGTTGTAAGCGATATTATATCGAATGTAATTAACCGTGGCGACGAGGCAATTTTTGAGTATGCCTTAAAGTTTGATAAGGCAGACTTAAAATCTCTTGAGGTCACAGCCGATGAAATCGACGAGGCCTTTTCATTCGTAGATGAAAAATTTGTTAATATCATTAAAGAGGCGGCAGAAAATATCCGCGCTTTTCACTCAAAACAGGTTAAAAACAGCTTTATTATAAATGAGCAAGACGGTGTGGTAACAGGTCAAAAGGTAACGCCCATTGAAAAGGTGGGTCTTTATGTGCCGGGCGGCACAGCGGCTTACCCTTCAACCGTGCTTATGGATAGCATTCCCGCCAAAATTGCAGGCTGTAAAGAGATAGTTATGGTAACACCGCCATCTGCCGACGGTAAGGTTAACCCCGTCATTTTGGCGGCGGCTAAAATTGCAGGTGTTGACCGTATATTTAAAGTAGGCGGCGCACAGGCTGTGGCAGCCTTGGCTTACGGTACCGAGAGCATACCAAAGGTTGATAAGATAGTAGGACCGGGTAATGCATTTGTTGCTGAAGCTAAAAAACAAGTGTTTGGTAAAGTATCTATTGATATGATTGCAGGACCGAGCGAAATATTGGTGGTGGCAGACTCTACTGCAAATCCCCGTTTTGTTGCGGCAGATTTGCTTAGTCAGGCCGAGCATGACAAAATGGCAAGCGCTGTGCTTGTTTGTGATAGCCGTGAATTTGCCGAAAAAGTGAGCGCAGAGCTTGAAATTCAGATACCCGAGCTTCCTCGCGCTGAAATTGCAAGAGCGTCTATTGATAACAACGGTAAGATAATAGTTGCCGAAAATAACTTGATGCTTGCAATTGATATTGCGAACGAAATCGCGCCCGAGCACCTGGAGCTTTGTGTAGATAACCCCTTTGATTATCTTGACAAGGTTAAACACGCAGGTTCAATCTTTATGGGCAAATATTGCCCCGAGGCTTTAGGCGACTATTTTGCAGGACCAAACCACACACTTCCTACAAGCGGAACGGCAAGATTTTCGTCACCGCTGTCGGTTGACGATTTTGTAAAGAAATCACAGTTTACATATTTTACTGCCGATGCTTTAGAAAAGGTAGCGGATAAGGTAGCATATTTTGCCGAAAAAGAAGGTTTGTCCGCTCACGCAAGAAGTGCCATCATCAGATTTGAGGATAAATAATGAGTAAATTTTTCACATCCAGATTGTCACAACTTACTCCATATACTCCGGGTGAGCAGCCAAAGGATATGCAGTATATTAAACTTAATACCAACGAGTCACCGTTTTCACCATCAAAGGCAGTAAATGATGCGGTACTCGCCGAAAGTCAGAAGCTACAGCTTTATTCTGATCCTGAAAATATAAATGTTCGTAAAGAGCTCGCTCGCGTTTATGGTGTAAATTTAAATCAGGTTATTGTAACAAACGGTTCTGATGAGGTTTTAAACTTTGCTTTTATGGCATTTTCCGATGAAAAAAGCCCATTGGTTTTTCCAAATATAACCTACGGCTTTTATCCGGTATTTGCCGAGCTTAACCGCATACCATACACTGAAATTCCGCTAAAAAGCGATTTTACAATCGATATAAACGATTACATCGGCATAAACAAAACAATAGTTATTGCAAATCCAAATGCTCCTACCGGTATAGCATTATCGCTTGCCAATGTTGAAAAAATTATTGCATCCAACCCCGATAATGTAGTAATTATCGACGAAGCGTATGTAGACTTTGGCGCAGATAGTGCTGTATCGCTTGTAGACAAGTATGATAATCTGCTTGTGGTACAGACCTTTTCAAAGTCACGCTCTATGGCAGGCGCGCGTTTGGGCTTTGGTATAGGTAATGAAAAGCTTATTGCCGATCTTAACACTATAAGATATTCTACCAATCCATATAATGTTAACCGTATGACCGATGCTGCAGGCGTGGCGGCGCTTACCACTAATGATTATTATATGGATAACTGTAAAACAATTATTCAAAACCGCGAGTGGACTGTTTGTGAACTTAAAAAGCTGGGCTTTGAGGTTTTGCCGTCAAAGGCAAACTTTGTATTTGCAAGGTGCGATAAAATTGACGGTGAAAAGCTGTATTTAGAGCTTAAAAATCGAGGAATACTTGTTCGGCATTTTACAAAGGACATAATATGCCAGTATAACCGCATTACCGTAGGTACTATGGAGCAGATGCAGAGGTTGATTGAAGCCATTACCCTTATATTAGAGGAGAATTAAAATGAGAACTGCTGAAATAATTAGAAAAACTGCCGAAACGGACATCAAGCTGTCATTGAATCTTGACGGTAAGGGTGAGTCTGTTTGTGATACAAGCTGCCCGTTTTTAGACCATATGTTGACTTTGTTTGCCCGCCACGGTAGATTTGACTTAGATGTTAAGTGCGTAGGTGATATTGAGGTCGATTATCACCACACTACCGAGGATATCGGTATAGCTTTAGGTCAAGCGTTTAAAGAGGCATTGGGTGATAAAAAAGGTATTAACCGCTATGGTGATACCACTTTACCTATGGACGAGTCTTTGATACTTACGGCTGTTGATATTTCGGGCAGAGGCGGTTGCTATTATGAGGTGGAAATGCCCACGGAAAAGGTAGGCGACTTTGATACTGAACTTAATAAAGAGTTCTGGGATGCGTTTGCCTATAATTCGGGTATCACTACCCATATGGTAAAGTTTGCAGGCAAAAATTCTCACCATATAATTGAGGGTTGTTTTAAGTCAATAGCGCGAACTTTACGCACGGCTGTGACCATCGATAAAGCTTTTGCCGATGATATACCCTCAACGAAAGGTGTTATAGCATGATAGCAATAGTAGATTACGGCGTAGGCAACCTGTTTTCGCTTATTTCTTCTTTTAAAAAGATAGGTGCAGACATTGTTATTACCGCAGACCCCGATGTTATAAAGTCGGCTGACCGCATAATACTGCCAGGTGTTGGCGCGTTTCAAGATGCCGCCGAAAAATTGCGCGACAGCGGACTTGATAAAGTAATAATAGCCGAAGCTCAAAAGGGTAAAAAGCTTATGGGTATTTGCCTTGGTATGCAAATGCTTTTTGAAAAGAGCTTTGAGTATGGTGAGCATAAAGGACTAGGACTTTTAAAGGGCAGTATCGTGCCGATGAAGGACAGTATCCCTGAAAATTTAAAAATTCCGCATATTGGTTGGAATGCGCTGCATTTTACACGTGAGAGCAATTTGTTTAAATATATAAACCACAATGACTGTGTTTATTTTGTGCATTCTTTTTATGCAACAGATTGTGATGACAGCGTTATTGCAACTGCGGAATACGGTAAAGAACTAACCGCCGCAGTTCAAAAAGATAATATAATGGGTTGTCAGTTCCACCCCGAAAAAAGCGGTGAGGTAGGGCTTAATATCTTGCGTGCTTTTTGTGAAATGGAGTAATATATAATGATAATTTTTCCCGCGATAGATTTATATGATAAAAAGGCTGTTCGTCTTTATAAGGGCGACTATCAAAATATGACCGTTTACAGCGAAAATCCTATTGAAGTCGCCCGTGATTTTGAAGTGGCGGGCGCAACACATATTCATATGGTTGATTTGCAGGGCGCAAAAGACGGTACAACGCCTAATATCGATATAGTAAAACAGGTCGCAAACGAAACCAAACTGTTTGTTGAAATAGGCGGCGGCATACGTGATATGGCAACTGTAGAGAAATATCTTTCTGCAGGTGTTGGTCGTGTGATTTTAGGCACAGCGGCTGTTACCGATACTGAATTTTTAAAGGCGGCAGTATCAAAATATGGCGATAAAATCGCTGTAGGCGCTGACGTTAAGGACGGTTATATTGCCATCAAGGGTTGGCTCGAAAGGTCGCAAATCACACTGGAAGATTTTTTGAGTCAAATGCAAGAGATTGGCGTTAAATATATAATCTGTACCGACATTTCAAAAGACGGCGCTATGCGCGGTACAAATCTTGAACTATACCGCCGGTTGTCACAAAAGTATTCAATGAACATTACGGCATCGGGCGGTGTATCAACGCTGGACGATGTTAAAAAGCTTCGTGAAATGAATATCTACGGCGCGATTATAGGCAAGGCTTATTATATTGGCGCAATAGATTTAAAAGACGCTTTGGAGGCGGCTCGATGATTACAAAAAGAATTATTCCTTGTCTTGATATAAAAGACGGCAGGGTAGTAAAGGGTACTAATTTTAAAGGGCTTAATGACGTATCCTCGCCAATAGAACTCGCTCGACTTTATTCACAGTGCGGAGCAGACGAGCTTGTGTTTTATGATATAACCGCGTCTTTTGAGGGCAGACAGCTTTTTACCGATATTTTGACACAGGTAGCAAGCGAAATTTTTATACCCCTTACAGTAGGCGGCGGTATAAACACGGTAGATGATTTTGACCGCGTGCTTAAATGCGGCGCCGATAAGGTAAGCGTTAATTCAGGCGCAATTAAAAATCCGCTTTTAATAATAGATGCGGCGCGCAAATACGGCGATCAATGCGTTGTATTGTCGGTTGATATAAAGCGTGTAGACGGCACGTTTCACGTTTTTGCAAAAGGCGGTAGAGAGGACACGGGCATTGAGGCTATAAGCTGGATAAAACAGGGTGTTAAAAACGGCGCGGGTGAAATAGTTGTAAACTCTATTGATACCGACGGCGTAAAGCAAGGTTTTGATATAGAACTGCTTAAGCTTG
This sequence comes from uncultured Ruminococcus sp., assembly GCA_964630675.1. GTDB lineage: Bacteria > Bacillota > Clostridia > Oscillospirales > Acutalibacteraceae > UBA737. The sequence continues at coordinate 18,188 of CAZVWG010000006.1, read as the reverse complement.
TTTGTGATGCCGTTAATGTGCCCGTAATCGCATCGGGCGGAGCGGGCAATATACAGCACTTTATAGATTTGTTTAAAGAAATACCTGATATTGATGCAGGTCTTGCGGCTTCTATTTTCCATTTTGGTGAAGTGGCAATTCCCGATCTTAAAAAGGAACTTAAAAATAACAATATTATTGTGAGGCAATAGTGATGATAAATATTGATGAACTTAAATTTGATGAAAAAGGTTTAATCCCTGCCGTTGTGGTGGACAGTATTACAAAAAAGGTTTTAACCGTAGCTTATATGAACCGCCAAAGCCTTGAAATTTCTATGGAAAAGGGATTAAGTTGTTTTTATAGCCGTTCACGTGACGAGCTGTGGCTTAAAGGTGAGACCAGCGGCAACTATCAGCACATAGTAAGTATAACAGCCGACTGCGATAACGACGCGCTTGTGGTAGTGGTAGAAAAGGACGGTCCCGCCTGTCACAAGGGCACCGATTCTTGCTTTACCAATCCTGTTTGGCAGTCTGACGAGTTACACGAATTTTCACTTCAAAACCTTTACGATATGCTTGTAGGTCGTAAGAACGACAAGCCCGAGGGCTCATACACGACCTATCTTTTTGAAAAAGGTATTGATAAAATACTTAAAAAAGTGGGCGAGGAGTGTACTGAGGTTATAATCGCGGGCAAAGCAGACGATAAGGCTGAGACCGTTTACGAGCTTGCCGACCTTGCGTATCACGCAATGGTACTTATGGTGCAGATGGGTATTACCGTCGAGGATGTTCACCGCGAGCTTGCATCCCGTCATATAATCGACCACAAAGTAAAACAGGAAAAGATGACAAAATAATGCTTTATAATTATCACACGCATACGACCTATTGCGACGGAAAAACACCTGCCGAAGAAATGGTACAAAAGGCTATTGAGCTCGGGCTTTCCGAGCTTGGCTTTTCAGGTCATTCTTATACCGAGTTCGATACAGAACCTTGTATGACCCTTAATGGAACAAAAGAATATAAAAAAGAGATAACTGCCTTAAAAGAAAAATATAAGGATCAGATTAAAATATTACTTGGTATTGAGTACGATTATCATAGCGAATGTTCGCTTGAAGGTTACGATTATATTTTAGGCTCAGTGCATTATATTTTAAAAAACGGTAAATACCTTTGTATAGACTACAGCCGAGAAAAGCAGATCGAGGCTGTAAACAAGTATTATAACGGCGATTTTTACAGTTGTATTGAAGATTATTATGCTACCGTTGCCGACCTTTATAACAAAACAAAATGTGATATAATAGGTCATTTTGATTTAATTGTAAAATATAACAGCGACGGTAGTCTCTTTGATACAAACCACCCGCGTTATATTGCGGCTTGGAAATCGGCGGCAGATGCTATTATAAAAACACCTGCCGTTGTAGAAATTAACACAGGCGGTATGGCACGCGGTCATATTAAACATCCGTATCCGTCAAAAGAAATAATTGATTATTTTAAAGCAAATGGTAAGAAATTAATTTTTTCATCCGATTGTCATAATAAGGATTATTTGCTTTACGGATATGATGATGTAAAAAAATATTTATAATCATAACAGGTGAAAAGATGAAACTTGTTTTAATCACAGCATTAGGCGTTGGCGGGGCGACAATCATCGGCTCGCTTATAGGCTTTATATTCAAAAAAATATCGCATAAATTTTCTGATATTATTTTATCCTTTGCAGCGGGTGTAATGCTAGCGGCAGCGGTACTCGGTCTTATCTTGCCGTCGATAGAATACGGTGGAAAATGGGGATTACTTTATGCCGTAGTGGGCATATTTGCGGGTGCGTTGTGCCTTAACCTTATTGATAAATTAGTACCCCATTTACACAAGCTTGTGGGCGCCGATACCGAAAGTCATAATAACGCAAATCTTAGTAAGGTACTGCTTTTTGTAATGGCGATTGCAATACATAATCTACCCGAAGGTATTGCTGCAGGCGTAGGCTTTGGTTCGGGAGATACAAATCAGGCGCTGCTTATTGCGGGAGGTATAGCGCTTCAAAACATACCTGAAGGTATGGTAATAATTGGTCCAATGCTCGCATCGGGTGTCAGCCCGCGCAAAACCTTCATTTGCGCTATGATTACAGGATTGGTTGAGGTTGTCGGTACTTTGATTGGCTATTTTGCTGTGAGTATAGCATCGGCAATTTTGCCGATAGCGCTCAGCTTTGCGGGCGGAACGATGCTTTATGTCATAAGCGACGAAATGATACCCGAAACTCACGCACATGGGTCCGAGCGCGGCGCGACATACGCGCTGCTCGTTGGCTTTTGCGTAATGCTGGTATCAGATGTATTGTTGGGGTGATAAGATATGAAAAAAATAATATGTATTGGTTTAAGTCTTTGTTTAATTGCGACATTGTTTTGCGGTTGCAGTAATCAAAATAACACGCAGTCATACTATTCTGACGAAATTATCATAGAGGAGATTATTATAGATAATACCATATCTGAAACAAGCAGTACAGAAAGCGTTGTTTCAAATAGTTCGGTAAACGAATCTTCTTTACAAGAGAGTCCGTCTGACACGACTAGCGTTAACTCTACCGTTTGTTCGCATCAGTATGAAGAAAAAATCACACAAAAAGCCGAGCTTTTTAAAGCAGGAACAAAAGAATATACTTGTTCGAAATGCGGCGATAGTTATGAAAACACATATCCTATAGAGACGCTTAAAATACTGTCGCTTGGCAACAGTTATAGTCTTAACGCCATGTGGGAACTGTATTCTATATGCAAACAGGCAGGCGTTAAGGAAATAGATATCGCCATAATGTATATCGGTGGCTGTTCACTTGACAAGCATTGGGAAAATATTCAGAATAATGCTGCTGCATATCAACTTTATCGTAATAACAGCGGCGAGTGGAAAACAACCGATAATTATTCCATTGAAACCATAATCAACGAGGGTGATTGGGATATTATAACACTGCAAAACAGCTCCGGTATGTCGGGGAAAAGCGAAGGCTTCAACAATCTTGATAACGTTATAGGCTATGTAAGTGGAAAATGCCCCGATGCCAAAATGGTGTGGCATATGACCTGGGGGTATCAGAAAGGCTCAAAGTGGTTGACTTCGGAAACATATAGTGGCGATGAAATGATTATGTACAACAGCATTATAGAATGTGCAAAAAGTAAGGTTGTGCCAAACGAAAAAATTGATGTCATTGTGCCTGTGGGTACGGCTGTTATGAATGCGCGTACATCTAACTTAAAAAATGATATTCATCAGGATGATGGTTCGCATTTAAGCGAAGACATAGGATATTATGTAGGAGCGTATACTTGGTTTAGCGCTATTACCGGTATGTCGGTTTATGAAATAAATCTTGCGGCAATAAACTTTAGTGCAAGTAAAAATGTTGATATAATTTGTGAATCGGTACAAAACGCGCTTAAAAATCCATATCAAATAACACAATCGTATTATACTGAATAAAAGCAAAACCGCAGGTAGACCGAGACCTGCGGTTTTCTCTCTAGTGATTTTTCATAAAATCTATTGTAAACTGTATGTTTTCTTGTTGATGGGGCTTTATATCCTGATACTGTTTTGCGAGTTGTTTGAAGTAGTTGGCGTAGGGTCCTGTTTGCTCGTTTTCAAGATAATCTTTAATTGCAGCCTTGCGCTGTTCTTGTGTGGTGGTAAAATCATCCTCTAATATAAAATGCTCGGTGGCAATCGTGTTGCGAACTTTACCCATAACCTCGTGCCATTTTGCAACATCTGGCGGCAACGGCTTTTCTTCGCCAAAATCAAAACCCTGAAATTCTAAAAAGCATTTTGCCATATAATATTGACCGCGGGGTGTGGGGTGCACACGGTCAGGATTATAAATAACTTCATTTTGCATAACGCGTGTAACGTAAGAGTGATAGTCGCAAAGGGGATATCCGTTCTCTTTGGCATAGGACCTAATATAATCGGCATAGCCGAGCAGTAACGCACTGCCGCCGCGAAGCACCTGTTCGTCGCTTTCCATATACTCGGTATAAGGCGTTTGTGTGCAAAGGGTGATTTTTACGTCCATACTTTTAAGTCGGTCGCACAGCTTATCAAGATTTGTTTTGTAATTATCAAATGCCCGTTTGAGTGTTTCGTATTTTTGCTCGGGTGCGCCGTTAAGCGCTGTGCGGTTTGAGTCATTAATACCAATCATAATTACCGCGTGGGTGGGGTTATGGGGAAGTATGTCTTCATCAAAGCAGTTAAGCGTTGTGGTGAGCGTTCCGCCCGAAATACCGCAGTTGTAAAATTCTACTCTGCTTTCGGGAAAATTCTCACGGTAGTATGCAACAATGTGCGCTAAATGTAGGTTGTTGTGGGTGATGCTGTCACCTATAAAACAAACACGAGCGTTATCTGGAAATCTACTCATTTTTTACCACTCCTTTAATTTGGATTATAGCATAAAAAAACAAAAAATCAAGCAGAGTTAGAACTCTGCTTGATTTTAGTTTAATAATTGATATTAGCTTATCCAGCTACTGAATCTAGCATCTAGACGAGGAATTACAGTATCAAGATAGTTTTGAATCTGGGTTAAATCATATCCCGGTATTGGATCATCGGGGCGGGTCCATTTTTCAGTTTCTCGCACTAATATCTCTTGCGGTATTGTGTCGTAAAATTCGTAAAACTTGTTCATAACGTATTCGGGGTCTAAAACGTTGCTTCGCAATTCGAAATAACGAGCAGCTATTTGGGGTTTAAAGTGTTCTTCAAAACGTTTCCATAATACACTGTTGCTACCGTTAACGACACCACTTGAATAGTTATACTCATATCCACCGGTCCAATGCACACCCCATGTAGTATCAAGGTCGTAAAGGGAAGGATACCAAACGTTGCCGTCGTAGGTTGCAAGAAGCATATTTTTACCTGTGTTGTCAGGCATCCAGGCGTAATTCATCATTATGTAATAGTTTAACGTAGAATCAAGATTCAGATACTCGCCAAATTTCGCCTTAAAATCTTCATCGCTACTGTTGAGTACAAAATCAACCAGGCGTTGAACTTTTTGAAGTGTAGCGTCATCTTCGGGGCCTACTTCAACCTCCCAACCGCTAAAGTCGGTAGGAATTTCTTTGAACAGTACCGAGTCAGCCCAATTATCGCCGCCGATTACTATGTGGTTTGGATTTTTCTTATCCATATCAAACTGCCATTCATCCTTTGGAATGTTCATTGTATAAAGACCGTGGAATTCTCCGTTTATATATACTTCTACGGGGAAACCGTCTACAGCGCCTGCATTTGGCGCAGAGGTAAACAAACCGTATTTGCTTTGTATTTCACCGGCAAGTTTAGCTGTAACAACGTTGCGAGAATGTGTTTTGTCAATCCAGTTGGCTTTAAGGCAATATTTACTTTGAGTTCCCCAACCAACGTCTATACCAAGCTTGTCTTCATAAGTGTTGTCTTCGTAGAAAGTAATTGTGTAGTTCTTTTTGCGCCATGCTGTACTTGAAGAGCCTTGAATTTTTATTTTTGCAGTTCGGTTTGCAACTTGTTCTTTGCTGCGATACTCAACGTCTATGTTACAAACAATGTCCTTGTTTCTTTGTGATTCAAGAGTAATTTCAGACATATCGCCTGTTAAATAAAGCTTTGGGCAATAGGATGTACTGTAGTCACCGCACAAATCGCCTTTAGTTACACGTGTGCATTCGCCTAACACATAGTTGTGACCAAGTTCGGTGCCTATTGTTTGAGCACAGTTTACACATGATTTTGGAGAAGTGCAACTTGCGGCAATATATTTGTGGAAGCAAACATTCCAACCGTTTATGTATTGCATAAGTAAAGAGCAGTCTTTATTATTAATTGCATCATCACGGTATGTGTCACAAGCATCATAAACAATATATACATCCCATCCATTAATGTGACGTATTAAAACAGCATAATCTTTATTGTTGATTGCGCCGTCACCGTTTATATCACCATATGTAAAAGCAGGTCTTGCTTCTTCGCATATATTACAACTGGTGTCCAGATCATCGTCGTATGTATGACCAATCGCATCAAGCGTTACTGTTTCGTACGATATTTCCGTGTTGCACGCGGTACAGTAGTATATCAAATCACATAAGCCGCTTGTTGTGCAGGTGGGATCTACAACATTATTCTGTATTGGTTCGCCTGAGATGTGGGCTTCGGGCATACCATTTATACCGCAGTCGCATGATAAGCTATGTGTACCGTCACCTATATCAAAAGCTTCAAACGAGTGGAAGGATTTAAGTACGGGTAATGTATCTGTTGCAACCCATGCGTCACTAATGGCAACGCCCTTAAGTTCTTCGGCGGTTATCGACTTGATTTGTGCATCTGTATATTCCCAGTAGCCGTTTGTAAATTCAACGTGTCCGGATTTACCGTCAGTATAGCAGTTTTCAAAACAATCGGGCTCATTAAGTCTGAAACTATAGTGCATACGGGTATTGACTATATCACAATCCAATGCAACGGTGTTACGAAATACATTGTAGAACATATCTACACCGGTATCCTCGACATTTGTTTGAAATTTTATATCAAGTTCAGCGGGTTTCCGGCTTGTTTTGTTAATATTATTTCTTGCAAAACCAACAAGTGGAATCTTATGTTGATAACTATCGCCGGAGAAAGCGTCATTACCATAAACAAGGCAATTATCTACAACTACTGACTCTTGATAAGCATTACCAATAATGATTCCTGAGCGTTGGTTTTCATAGGTGTCTGATGCGCTGTTTCGCATATAACAGTTGCCTACCATACAAGAATCAAACCAAATTACACCACTTGCTTTAACACCGTTGTCAATTCCGTTTCCGACGGCGGCGATAGCACCTATTTGATAATTGGTTGCGGTGGTAATAAAGTAGGAGTTCATAACCGCGATATTATGGATTGATGCGCCCGCATCAACGCTTGAGAAAAGACCTGCATTATTGGTTGATACTTGATATAATCCATAAATCTTTGTGCCGTTACCGTCAAAGTAACCGCAGAAAGAAGACTGTTCCCATCCTTTATTTGGCCAACTGTAGAAAGACTTGCTTGAGTCTTCAAAATACGCTTTTACTGATGCAGCGTTGCTAAGCCCTATTATATCATTTGCGTAAGAGGCACTTTGTAAAACAATAGTACCTATACCATCAGCAATTTTAAAGTATTTTGGACTACCGTCAGAGAGCGTGCTTACATCTTGGTTGCTTGTGATAAGGTATGCAAGTTCTGCTGCGGTATTAATGATAACGGGATCGTCTTTAGTGCCTGTTGATTGGTCAATAAAGTCGGAGGCTATTTTGCCATCCCAATAAATTGTTTGCTTTTTAGAACAAGTTGATAGGAGCTCGCATAACGTGCATTTGCCGTTTTCATAGGTGCAGGCGATTTTTTGGTTGCCAAAACCGCAAATACAGGTTTCACTGTGTGTACCGTCGTTGTTACTAATGTATGAGATGTTTTTATGGGATGTGCGAAGTTCGGGATAATCATCACTGCCTGCCATCCAAACAGACCAGTCAAGGTTCATATTTTCTACAGCAGCCGCGCCCTGCATCTGAGCTGCGGTAAGCTGGGTTACGTGACCTGTGAAGTCTTGAAGTGCAGCAACAGTATCGTTACCACCGATTAAAACTGCATTGCCTGCTATTTGATCGGTGTAAACATTTGTAAAGAGGCTTGCAAGTCCTGAGTACCGAACATCATTATAATCTGTGCAACTTGTAGTAGCATAGGGAGTAATACCAATTGCTATACAGTCATTGACAGTCAAAAAATTGGTGTTTATAAATCCCGCTATGCCGCCGTGTACACCACGTATAGTTGTATCGGTTTGAGTGCCTTTTTCAAACGGGGAAATAAAGTATTTTTCATCAAGCCTTATAAAGCAGTTGCGTATTGTAACAAGACCATCTATGTAGAGGGTTTCAGAGGTATCACCATCACCATCGGTATCTTGAGTGTCTGTGAATGAACCGCGATTTTCTGAGTTGCCAACTATTGCGCCAATGCCGTGACCCCACCCTGTCTCGATAACCTCAATATGTGAATCGGTGACTGAGCAGTTTTCGATTGTGAGGGTTTGAGTACCGTCACCTTGGTGGTAACCTACAATACCGCCTGCTGAATACTTAGCGGTAAACGAGGAAAATTGTACGTTAATATTTTTAATTGTTACATTGCCTTTGGTAAAACTAAAAAGACCTGCGTAATAAGGTATATTACCTTCGTTATGGTTAGTCCATGCGCCGTAAACCGTGACACCGTTGCCGTCAAATGTGCCTTGAAAACCAGGTGAGCCACCAGCATGGTTTTTGCCGCTTGATTTAATTGCGTCAATATTATCATCCAAAGTGCCGTTGAGATTCAGGTTGCCCTTCGATAAATCAAATGCACTTATACCGTCGGCTACCTTATAATACTTACCTGCCGTATCGGAAGCGAGACCTTTTGCAAGATAAACAAATTCCTCGGCGGAATCAATGATAATTGGGTCATCGGCAGTACCTGTCTCGCCGTTATCTACCAGAACAGAGTCATAGTATATGCTTGAGCTGCCGTTTGCAATGAGGTTGTCACTAAATTCCAATAGATCGGTAGTGCCATAGGTGCATTCGGCATTTGCCACAATGCCCACACCCGTTGGCAACATAGTAATTGTTATTGCGATAGACATAATCAAGGATAAAAATTTTTTCATAAAATATTCCCCCAATAAAAGAATGAGTTCATACAATGTATTATATCACAAATCGTATAAAATTCAACAGTTTAAAAAACACCTAAATCAAAAAAGATTCTCTGATTAAAACGGTCACTACGATGCCGTCTTATACCGCAACGATAAAGTTTAAGATAAAAACTATAGCGTTTATTAAGGTGACAGCAAAATTTATTAAGATTTGTTTAATTAATTTATGTTCTCTTAAAAAACTTTTAATTTGGTGGTGTATGTGATATAATACATATGTGCGTGTCAGAATATGGGGATTTTAGTCTTAAAAGGTTGTGTATATTATGGAGTCCAAAAGACAGTTGTATATAGTAATAAGCCAAACGGGAACAATTTTGTCGCGCTTGCTTAAACTTTTTACGGGCGCGCAGTATAATCACGCTTCTGTTAGTTTATCGCGTGATTTGGGGCAGATGTATTCCTTCGGCCGTAAGCACCCATACAATCCGTTTTGGGGCGGATTTGTTAAGGAATCGCTCGATACGGGAACCTTTAAGCGATTTTATAAAACAAAGGCGGTAGTAATTGCCGTTGATATAAGTGAGGAACGTTACATAGAGCTTTGTGAAATGTTAAAGCAGATGCACAAAGAACGAAACCGTTATCGTTATAATTATCTGGGCGTTGGTCTTGCGGCTTTTCGCATAGCATACAAAAGACGAAACTGTTATTACTGCTCAGAATTTGTAAAACACATTTTGCTTAAATGCAATGTTGACGGTGCAGAATTGTTAAAGCCAATAGTTCAACCGATACATTTTTTTGCTTTGCCGCATAAACAAATATACTGCGGTAAATTGAATGAATATTATTTACATACGTTACATAGTCACATTTAAAATGATGCACACTAAATAAGAGGAGGGCTGTGCCGTGGATAAATTTGAATTAGTATCTAAATATAAACCTACGGGCGACCAGCCCGAAGCAATAGCTGCACTTACCGAGGGTGTACAAAAGGGACTAAAAGAACAGACACTTTTGGGTGTTACGGGTAGTGGTAAGACATTTACTATGGCGAATATTATTGCAAATGTCAACCGCCCAACACTCGTTCTCGCTCACAACAAAACACTTGCCGCACAACTTTGTAGTGAGTTTAAAGAATTTTTTCCGAATAACGCGGTGGAATATTTTGTGTCCTATTATGACTATTACCAGCCCGAAGCGTATATACCTGGGACTGATACTTACATTGAAAAAGACAGCGCTATAAATGACGAGATAGACAAACTACGTCACAGTGCTACCTGCGCTTTGTCAGAGCGTCGCGATGTTATAATTGTGGCATCCGTTTCGTGTATATATTCGCTTGGTAATCCGATTGACTATCGCAATATGGTGATTTCACTTCGTACAGGTATGGAAAAGAGCCGTGATGAGCTTATTCATAAACTGGTTGATTTGCAGTATGAACGAAACGATATAAACTTTGTACGCAACAAATTTCGTGTTCGTGGCGATACGGTAGAGGTGTATCCTGCATATTCTTACGGCAACGCTTTGCGTATAGAATTTTTTGGTGACGAGATTGACCGTATTAGTGAAATAAATACACTTACGGGTGAGGTAAAGCAGTTTTTGTCTCATACCGCGATTTACCCGGCATCGCACTATATTGTACCACAGGACAAGTTAGAGGATGCGCTTAATGACCTTAAAAACGAAATGGAAGAGCGTGTCGCTTTCTTTACCGAAAACGGCAAGCTGATTGAGGCGCAACGCATTCGTCAGCGCACGGAATACGATATTGAAATGCTGCGTGAAATAGGTGTCTGCAAGGGTATTGAAAACTATTCTCGCGTGTTGTCGCGTAGGGCACCAGGTAGCACACCGTCAACGTTACTCGATTATTTCCCCGATGATTTTCTGCTTTTTATTGATGAATCCCACGTAACTCTGCCGCAGGTGCGCGGTATGTTTGGCGGTGACCGTGGACGAAAGGATAACCTTATTGAATACGGTTTTCGTTTGCCATCGGCTTATGATAACAGGCCGCTTAATTTTGAGGAGTTTTACTCACACATAAATCAGGCGATATTTGTTTCTGCTACACCTGCCGATTTTGAAAAGCAACACTCTGCACAAATAGTGGAGCAGGTAATACGTCCTACGGGTCTGCTTGACCCACTTGTTACCGTAAAACCAAGCGAAGGGCAGATAGACGACATAGTGTCGCAGATAAATATGCGTGTTGCCAAAAACGAACGCGTGCTTATAACAACCCTTACCAAAAAAATGGCTGAGGACCTTACCGAATATCTCACCAACCTTGATATAAAGGTGAGATATATGCACTACGATATTGATACTATCGAGCGTATGGAAATTATTCGTGATTTGCGTCTTGGTGAGTTTGACGTGCTTGTGGGTATAAATCTTTTGCGTGAAGGTCTTGATATACCCGAGGTATCGCTTGTTGCCATACTTGATGCTGACAAAGAGGGCTTTTTGCGCAGTGAAACCTCGCTTGTGCAAACAATAGGACGTGCCGCGCGTAATGCTGACGGCGAGGTCATAATGTATGCAGACTCAGTCACTCGCTCTATGGAAAACGCTATCCGCGAGACCGAACGCCGCCGCGCTATACAGCAAGCATATAATGTGGCTCACGGAATAACGCCTAAAACCATTGTTAAGGATGTGCGCGATGTTATTGAAATCGGCACCAAAGCCGACAAAGAAAAGAGCGACAAACAGCTTTCGCGCGCCGAAAAAGAAGCGCTTATTAAGCGACTTACAAATGAGATGCATCAGGCGGCAAAAATTCTTGAATTTGAGCACGCGGCATATCTGCGTGACAGGATAGAAAAATTAAGAAAGAGTAAATAAATTCTTGGAGGAATAAATTTTGTCTAATGATAAAATTGTTATAAAGGGAGCAAGGGAAAACAACCTTAAAAATATGGATGTTACCATACCGCGCGATAAGCTTGTAGTTTTTACAGGTCTTTCGGGCAGCGGTAAGTCGTCTCTTGCATTTGATACCATATATGCCGAGGGTCAGCGCCGCTATGTTGAGTCGCTCTCTAGCTATGCGCGTCAGTTTTTAGGTCAGATGGAAAAGCCCAATGTTGATAGCATTGACGGGCTTTCTCCCGCTATATCCATTGACCAGAAGACCACATCTAAAAATCCGCGTTCTACGGTGGGTACGGTTACCGAAATATATGACTATTTACGTCTTTTATACGCTCGTGTGGGTATTCCGCATTGTCCCGTTTGCGGTAAAGAGATAAGTCAGCAGACAACCGACCAGATTGTTGATACCATTATGGAGCTTGACGAGGGAAGTAAAATACAAATACTTTCGCCTATAGTTAAAAATCGTAAAGGTGAGCACACAAAAGAGCTTGACCGCGTAAGAAAGTCGGGCTATGTTCGTGTGCGTATTGACGGCAATATTTACGATTTGTCAGAAGAAATTAAGCTTGAAAAGAACAAAAAACATATGATAGAGGTTGTGGTTGACCGCCTTGTTATAAAGGCGGATATCCGTTCGCGATTGGCCGACAGTATTGAAACGGCTGTATCGCTTTCGGATGGACTGGTTGCGGCTGATGTTATAGGCGGCGAGGAACTGCAATTTTCGCAAAGCTACGCTTGCGATGAGCACGGTATCAGTATACCCGAGCTTACGCCAACTATGTTTTCGTTTAACAATCCAATGGGCGCGTGCCCGACCTGTACGGGTATAGGTATGTTTATGAAAATTGACCCGCGACTTATTATAAGCGACGAGGAATTATCGCTTTCAGAGGGTTGTATAAAAGCGGCAGGCTGGGGTGTAAACTCTTGGTTTAATCCCGATGCCAGTGCTATTGCCACTATGTATTATGACGGTCTTGCTCGCAAATACGGTTTTAGTGTAAATACGCCTTGGAAGGATTTGAGTGATGAGGCTAAAAATGCCGTTCTTTACGGCACGGGGGAAGAAAAGCTTGAACTTCACCGCAATTCTGATTTTGGCAGCGGCACTTATTACGCACCGTTTGAGGGTGTCATAAATAATTTGCAGCGCCGCTACGAAAATACAAAGAGCGATTATGCGCGCGCTGAATATGAAAGCTATATGCATGAGAGCGCTTGCCCTGACTGTAAGGGCGCACGTTTAAAGCCTGAATATCTTGCGGTTACTGTTGGCGGAAAAAATATAAAAGAGCTTTGCGATATGTCAATTGGTGAAACCCTGAATTTTATTAAAGATTTAAAATTCAATCAAATGCAGCAGATGATAGCAGAGCCTATTTTAAAAGAAATAAAGGAGCGACTGAATTTTCTATCAAGTGTGGGACTTGATTATCTTTCTATGTCGCGTTCGTCGGGGACGCTTTCGGGCGGTGAGAGTCAGCGAATTCGTTTGGCTACGCAAATCGGTTCTTCACTTATGGGAGTACTTTATGTGCTTGACGAGCCGAGCATCGGACTGCATCAGAGAGATAACGAAAGATTGCTTGCAACTCTTAAGCATCTTCGTGACCTTGGCAATACGCTTATTGTGGTTGAGCACGACGAAGACACTATGCGTGAGGCGGATTATGTAATAGATATTGGTCCAGGCGCGGGTATTCACGGCGGACAGCTTGTGTTTGACGGTACGCCCGAAGAACTGCTTAAATGCGAAAACTCTATTACCGCTGACTATCTTTCGGGAAGAAAACAGATACCTGTACCCGCTGTTCGTCGCAAGGGCAACGGTAATCATTTGGTTGTAAAGGGTGCCGCTGAGAACAATCTTAAAAATATAAATGTTAAAATACCGCTGGGAGAATTTGTTTGTGTTACGGGTGTTTCGGGTAGCGGCAAGTCATCGCTTGTAAATGATATTGTTTATAAGGTTTTGGCAAACAAGCTAAATCGTGCAAAAACCATTGCGGGTAAGCATAAAACCATCGAGGGCATTGAGCATCTTGACAAGGTTATTGATATTGACCAATCACCAATAGGCAGAACTCCAAGAAGCAACCCTGCAACATATACGGGTGTGTTTACCGACATACGCGATCTTTACGCCAATACAAAGGATGCTAAAGCAAAGGGCTATACCGCAGGCAGATTTTCCTTTAATGTAAAGGGCGGCCGTTGTGAAGCCTGTTGGGGTGACGGTATCAAAAAAATAGAAATGCACTTTTTGCCTGATATTTACGTTCCTTGTGAGGTTTGCGGCGGAACACGTTATAATAAAGAGACCTTAAGCGTTCGTTACAAGGGTAAGAGCATTTATGATGTGCTTGAAATGACGGTAGAAGAGGGGATGAACTTTTTTGAAAGTCATCCGCGTATTTACCGTAAGTTAAAGACGCTTTTTGATGTTGGCTTGGGATATATTAAAATTGGGCAAAGCGCAACAACCCTTTCGGGTGGCGAGGCGCAACGAGTAAAGCTTGCGACAGAGCTTTCTAAAAAGAGCACGGGTAAAACTATTTATATACTTGATGAGCCCACGACGGGTCTGCATACAGCTGATGTTCATCGACTTATTGAGGTTTTACAGCGGCTTGTCGACGCGGGCAATACGGTACTTGTAATTGAACACAATCTTGATGTTATCAAGGTTGCCGATCATATTATAGATTTAGGTCCCGAGGGTGGAAACGGCGGCGGTACAGTCGTGGCACAAGGCACGCCCGAAAAGGTGGCAGAATGTGATACATCTTATACCGGCAAATTTCTTAAAAAAGTGTTAAAGTGATAAATATTTACACATTATTCACCAAATGTGTTATAATTTGATTATCATATAATGAGAGGTGAAAGCGGTGTTTGGATATGTCAGGGCTTGTAAACCCGAGTTAAAAATTAAAGAGTATGAAACCTATAAGGCGGTTTATTGTTCTCTTTGTAAAAAGCTCGGTAAAAACTATGGCATACTTTCTCGCTTTACACTCAGCTATGATTTTACTTTTTTAGCGCTACTTAATATGTCAATGACTGACGGTTGTGACGGTTTTGTTCAAAAACGTTGTGCATTTAATCCGCTCAAAAAGTGTAACTATTGTAAAAATCTTGATGGTATAGATATGCCTGCTGCGGCTGCTATGATAATGCTGTATTATAAGATACTTGATAATATAGCCGATGAGCGCGGATTTAAAAAAATGGGATATTTATGTTTAAAACCGATTTTTAGCAATGCTCATAAAAAAGCAGCAAAAAAATATCCGCATATTGAAAATGCAGTTGCCGAGTATATTACAATGCAGAATGCACTTGAAAAATCGGGTTGTGCTTGCATTGATGAGGCGGCAGACCCGACTGCAAAGGTTATGGAAAAGATACTTGCCCTTTGCAGTGAGGATGAAATGCAAAAGAGGGTGCTTAGGCGCTTAGGATATTGCCTTGGCAGATATATTTATTTGCTTGATGCTGCGGTTGACTTGCAGGAGGATATCAAAAAAGACAGCTATAATGTGCTTAAGAATACAGATGATGAAGATATTGACACTCGTATAAAGCAGCAGCTTTATTTTTGTATAAATGAGGCGTCAAGGGCTTTTGAATTGTTGGATATTAAAAAATATAAAACAATACTTGGTAATATAATTTATCTTGGACTGGAAGAAACTTTTTTAAAGGAGTTAAATAATGAAAGATCCGTATGAGGTGTTGGGCGTTTCTAAAAATGCTACTGACGATGAAATAAAAAATGCCTATCGAGAACTTGCACGCAAGTATCATCCCGATAATTATACAGATAATCCACTGTCTGACTTAGCAGGTGAAAAAATGAAAGAGATTAACGAGGCTTATGATGCTATTGTTAATTCGCGCAGACATGGTTCTTCTAAAAAATCGGGCAGCACATATAATAACGCGTACAGCGGAAGCACAAATTTTCCCGAAGTACGAAGCCTTATAAATCAGGGTAGACTTGAACAGGCGCAGGAAATTCTCGACGGTGTACCGCCTCAGAGTCGTGATGCAGAGTGGTATTTTCTGAACGGAACTGTGCTTTACAGACGCGGTTGGTTTGACCAAGCATATACCAGCTTTGCAACGGCTGTACGAATGAATCCCCAAAATCCAGAATATCGCAACGCTATGAACAATGCTCAAAGACAAAGCGGTACACAGTATAATCCATACCGTTCTTATGGTACTGCAGGCGGTTGTAATACTTGTGATGTTTGTAACAGTCTTATCTGTGCTGATTGCTGTTGCGAATGTATGGGTGGAGATTTGGTGCCTTGTTGTTGATATGAAAAATTCAAAGAAAATTACACTTTGCGGTTTGGTTGCAGCGTTGTCAGTGGTGGTAATGCTTACAAGCTATTTTCCTTATCTTACCTATGCTATACCCGCACTTGCAGGACTTTTTATGATTGTGCCTCTTATAGAGTGCGGTGTTTCATGGAGTTTGGGCACTTACATTGTCAGCAGTGCAATAATACTCATAACGGGCGAAGTTGAGGCAAAGATTCTTTATGTGATGTTTTTGGGATATTATCCAATTCTAAAATCGATTTTTGAAAGAATAAATAAACAGTTTATCGAATGGATATTAAAACTTTTTTCTTTTAATGTGGCATCGATTGCCTTTTATTATGTTTCAACAATGCTTTTCAGTGTTTCGTTCGACGATTTTGGTGAGTGGGGTAAATACGGTGCTTTCATATTTTTAGCGCTATGTAACGTTGTGTTTGTGCTTTATGATATAGGTATATCTCGCGTTGCATCATACTATATTTTTGCATTACATGATAAAGTTAAAAAAATCATTAAATAAATCGAAGGACGGCAAGTTTGCCGTCCTTCAATTTATTTGTTGTTTTGATATAAATCAGAGTAAGAATACAAAGTTTTGGTAAATATTGCCTGATTCTTTTGGTTACTTAATCATCACTTGAATAAACTCTTACATAATCTACAATCATATCTGAATATTCGCCCGGTTTTAGCAAAAGCTCACCTGTACCCTCGCTATTGACGTGAGAGCTTATAAGCATATATCCCGATTGGTCGCAACCGTCAGTATCAGTCCAACGGTATGTTACCTGGTCGTCAATTAAGAATATAAAATCAGTAGGAGTCCATTGAAGCGCAAATTTATGGAAATTTCCATCGAAAATCTCTGGCATTTCGGGTGCCATAACACCGTGGCCTTGTGTCACGGTTTCCCAGTCGCCAGATTCGGTTTGGAACCAACCGTATCCGTCCCAAAACAGAGCGTGCCGTGCGGCGTTTTTAGATAGTAGGGTTTCAAAAATATCTATTTCAACACCGTTTTTGGTTGAGTTGTCTTTTGGAGCATCATCATCACTCATATCACCTGCTTTAATCCAAAATGCACCCCACAGACCTGTTGTAAGGTGGGGGATTACACTCATTTCGTAATAACCGTATCTCGATTCAAAACCATTTTCGGTAGAAATAAGCGAAGAAGTATAGATGGGTTTACCGTCTTTGCTTTTTTCGGCAAGCGCCTTTACGCGATTTATAAGATGACCTTCACCGTCTAAGAAGACGTTTTCTTTAACATAACCGTAGTTATATGAATCTCTTATTTCGTAATCGAGGCTTGTGTCCCAGACATCTCCCCACACGTTTGTGTTAAGGGTGTCACCGTCGAAATTATCCTCAAAAACAAGTTTATAATTTGTTTCAAACTTTAGTTCAAAGTCAAGTGTAATTCCCGAAAGGCGATGAATTGCCGTAATGGTTACAGATTCGTTTTTTTCTTTGTATTTTGCAGGAACAGTGATGATAAGACCGCTTATTTTAATATCGCTGGAGTCGCAAACATAATCGCATGAAATCTTTAAATCTTGTCCTTTGTCGTTTAAAACCTCGGTGATTTCATATTGCGCGTCACCGTTTGGTATATCTTTATAACATATGTAACCTACCGATTCCAAGCTTTTAAGTCCGTACATTTTTTCAAAATCAATAGATGTGGTGCTTTGAGTGCTTGATGTAGAGCTATCGTTTTCAGATGATGTGATTTTGGTCGGATGCGACTGTAATGATGATGTGTTACTTGTGCTAGAAGACGACATTAACGCGGATGTGTTACTTGTGGTCGAAGATAACTCGGTATTGTTTTTTCTGCAAGAGGTGCATAATAGCATTGCAAGACATAGCGTAAAGCAAATAATGTATTTAATTTTCATTTTCACCGGTCTCCTTATTGGATTTTAATTTCAGTTTTATGATGCCTATTATAGATATAATTGCAACAATGCCAAAGAGCACAACTCCACAATTGATAAAAAAGGATTGACGTGTTAATTTTTCTTTTTGTTCTATTGTCACTTGTGGCTTGGCTGTGGTTTCTTGTAATTGAAAACTTTTAAACATTTCGGTTACCTCATCGGAGGTATCTTCGCCAGGATTGTAGCCCGCAAAATAAAAGGTTTTGTTGCTGCAGATGGTTATGTATTGAGTCACGGTATACGTGC
>CAZVWG010000005.1:0-38298 GCA_964630675.1 uncultured Ruminococcus sp. | reverse complement strand
TTAAGAACATGATCACCGGTGCTGCTCAGATGGACGGTGCTATCCTTGTTATCGCATCTACTGACGGTCCTATGGCTCAGACAAAAGAACACCTTCTCCTTGCTCGTCAGGTTGGCGTTCCTTACATCGTTGTATTCATGAACAAGACTGACCTTGTTGACGACGAAGAGCTTCTTGAACTCGTTGAGATGGAAATCCGTGAGACTCTTGACAAGTACGAATTCCCCGGCGATGATACTCCTATCATCAAGGGTTCTGCTTTCCAGGCTCTCGATTCTGCAGCTACTGATCCTGCAGATCCTATCTATGCTCCTATCGCTGAGCTTATGGATGCTGTAGACAGCTACATTCCTACTCCTGACCGTAAGGCTGACATGCCTTTCCTTATGCCTGTTGAGGACGTTATGACCATTTCTGGTCGTGGTACCGTTGTTACAGGTCGTGTTGAGCGTGGTCAGCTCCACGCTGGTGACGAAGTAGAAATCATCGGTCTTACCGAAGAACGCGCTAAGACTGTTGTTACTTCAATGGAAATGTTCCGTAAAACTCTTGATTACTGTGAAGCTGGCGATAACGTTGGCGCACTTCTCCGTGGCGTAGGTCGTGAAGAAGTTGAGCGTGGTCAGGTTCTTTGCAAACCCGGCTCAATCAACCCCCACACCAAGTTCCATGGTCAAGTTTACGTATTGAACAAAGAAGAAGGCGGTCGTCATACTCCTTTCTTCAACAACTATCGTCCTCAGTTCTATTTCAGAACAACTGACGTTACCGGTGTTGTAGGTCTTCCTGCAGGTACAGAAATGTGCATGCCTGGTGATAACGTAGAGATGGATGTTGAACTCATCACTCCTATCGCTATTGAAGAAGGTCTCCGCTTCGCTATCCGTGAAGGCGGCCGTACCGTTGGTTCAGGCGTTGTTACAAAGATTAACGAATAATTTAATCTTTAAACTTTCAACAGTTTCAAACCCCAAGGTGTAATAGCCTTGGGGTTTCTTGTATATTTAGGAGGTTGTGAATAGCCCCCTCTGACGAGCGAGGTGGTTTTACTAAGCAAAAGACGGGGGGAGAGAAAAACTATAAATATATCTTGGCTAATAATTTCTCTCCCTCAGTTTCGCTAACGCTCAACAGTTCCCTCGTCAGAGCTAAGTATTGTAAGGAGCCGTATCTTGATTTTTAAACTTTATTGTGTTATAATAAATATATACCACATAACATTTTAATAATTATCAGTATTTGAAGTGTGTATTTTTATCTTTGGGTAAAAATGCAGACTCAATTTTCGCATACTTCGGTACTGATGAAAATGTTGTGTGGTAGCAATCAAGAGTCGCGCGTTTTTCGGTGCGTGGCTGTGACTGCGCACTTTTTTATTTTGAAAGGGAATGAGAAAAAATGAAAAAATTATTGTCTATTGTATTGGTGTTAATGTTGATGCTATCAGCAGTACCGTTAGGTGCGTTTACATTTAGCGTGAGCGCCGAGACCGAAGGTCTTTATACATACGAAGTTTATGACGGGAAAGCAACCATAACGAGTGTTGATACATCAATTAGCGGTGAAATAACTATACCATCAACTTTAGGTGGATATCCTGTGACAAGTACTGGCAGTTATTCAATTCGCGATTGTGAAAAGCTTACGAAGGTTGTGTTTCCCGAAGGATTTGTTTCAATTGGCTTTGAAACGTTTATGAATTGCTGTAATATTACCGAAATTGTTATTCCCAGCAGTGTTACAACCATAAGTTCTTATGCGTTTGATTATTGCACATCCTTAACAAGTATTACTATACCGGCAAATGTTAGTTATCTTGCAGGAAATGCTTTTACTAGATGTACAAATCTCGAGAAAATAATTATTGATGAGAATAATCAGTGGTATTTAACTGATGAAGCGGGCATTTTATACGATAAAGATATGACATATCTTATGTGCTGTCCTGTAAAAAGCGGTATTACAGCATATCAGGTTCCGAATACCGTTAAAACCATAGGTTCATATGCGTTTGAGTGGAATAAAACATTGACCGAAATTGCTATTCCCGACAGTGTTGAGACAATAGAATGGTACGCTTTTACAAATTGCTCTAATTTAAATGACATTATATTGCCTGACAGTGTAAAAGAAATAGGTGCTTACAATTTTGTTGGTACAGCTTATTATAATGATGAAAGTAATTGGCAAGACGATATTTTATATATTGGAAATCATTTGATAAAAGTTAAAGATACATTTACGGGCGAATTAAATATTAGAGAAGGCACAAAAACGTTTTTGCAATATGCATTATTTTGCTGTGAACAAATCACAAGCATAAACGTTCCCGATAGTGTTGACACTCTTCCAAATTTTGCTTTTTCAGGTTGTAGTGGGATGACCGAGGTGCATATTCCAAAACATTGTAAAAGTATAGGGCAATGGGCTTTTGAAAATTGTTCATCACTCAAAACGCTAACAATACCAAGCAATGTTTCAACCTTAGACTATAATGCGTTTAATGGATGCAGTAGTTTGGAAAGGCTTTATATTCCGTATAGTGTAACAAGTATTGATTCCAGAGCGTTTAATAATTGCGAAAATGTTACAATATACGGTTATGAAGGTTCATATGCGCAGCAGTTTGCCGCTCAAGAAGGAATTCCTTTTGAAATATGGGAAAACGAAAACATTATAACCGAGGGCAATATTAAATATGAAATATCCGATGGTGAAGCAACTGTTGTGTTTGTTAAAAATACGGGCGACAGCAATATTATTATACCAGATAGTGTTGATGAATTTACAGTCAAAGGCATTGCAGCAAATGCTTTTAATAGCTATCAATATCAATATGTTAGCGTGACAATCCCAAGCAGCATTGCTATTATAAACGATAACGCATTTTATGGCGTTTGGATTAAAGATACTTGGTATGAAGGAACCGAGGAAGAAAAAGGCAGTATTGTTACAGGAGAGGGAAACGACAGCCTGCTTTCTGCAAATTGGCATTTTGTATGCAAAAAAGACGAGCACAAATATTCCAACAATGTTGATTTAAGCTGTAAAAACTGCGATTATGAAAGACCCGCAAGTGAAATTGTTGATTCCGTAGAAATTGAAGATGTAAACTTAATTTGTGGTGTGGATGGCTATGTCGTTCAAGAGTATTTATATGATTACGAAACTGGGGAGTATGAAAGCATTGATTGGTATAGATACAACTACGATTCAAAGATAGTGGTTAAAGTAACATTAAAGGACGGTACTGTGATTAGCGGTATTGGTGGCGTCGATTTTAACGGAGAAAATTATGATTTAGAATATAACGATGGTCAAAATTATAATAACGAATTTAATGTGGGTACATATATCATAACGAGTTCGGTATTGGGAGTAAGTAGTACATTTAATGTAATTGTTAAGGAAAATCCCGTTGATCATATTGAAATCAACACAGCACCTACACGTGAATATGTTTACGGCGATAATGAATACGGTTCTGTTACTTCTAATGATTACTACTATTTTAAGCCCGATGATTTAACCGGTATCTCATTTACTGCTTATTATAAAGACGGCAGTCAAAAAGTTTTTACCGACAAGGATATTGATGAAAAAGGCATGATAAACGCTTATTCTTGTTCTGTAAGTGGTATGTATAATCCTGCGATTGGTGATGTACCGATTACCTTAACATATATGGGCTGTAGCGATAGTTATACCGTCACAGTAAAGGAGTCGCCTGTAGAAAGTTTTGAAATGATAAAATCTCCCGATAAAACAACAAGAAACTTTGAACACGATTTTACGGGCGCGCAGTTTAAAATAACATATATCGACGGCAATAGTAAAATAGTAACAGTTTCTGAAGAAAATACGGAATATATCTATAATGATATATTTGGTTGTTTGGATTTTAAAATAAATGTAGACGGTTATTATTTGGTACTGACATGGGATGCGTTGCCGGCAACCGATTGGCTTGGTGACGAGCTTTGGTACTTGGTTTCGTATCTTGGTAAGTGTGTTCAAGGGAAATATGCTGATTTGGAATATGAAGAAGGTTTAGATATAACCTATGTAGAACTTGAAAATGTTTCTATGACGGGTATTGGAATGACCGTAAAAGTAACATATGAGGATAATACTACCGAAAACTTCGTAATAGAAGATGCGATTTATGTTGGAGACTCTTATTATGGAACAACCTATGGGTTTGGTCGTACGGATAA
Organism: uncultured Ruminococcus sp.; assembly: GCA_964630675.1. GTDB lineage: Bacteria > Bacillota > Clostridia > Oscillospirales > Acutalibacteraceae > UBA737. Next base: position 34,081 of record CAZVWG010000005.1, on the reverse strand, counting down.
AGGATATTTTTCTTATGACATATATCCTCGTTATAAAAGTGAGCAGATTATCGGCTATGATGTGTATGTTTTTGGTCACGATATAACGGTTGAGGTGGAAGCTAAAGATTATATTTCCGGTGATATTAATGGTGACACAAGTATCAACAACAAAGACCTCGGCATTTTAATGCAATATCTCAACGATTGGGAAGTAGAAATATCTGTCGATGCTGCTGATGTAAACGCTGACGGAAGCGTTAATAATAAAGACTATGGTCTGCTAATGCAGTATCTTAACGGTTGGGAAGTAGAACTTAGATAATTTGGAATTAGGAATTGGGAATTTAATAAGTTTTGCAGCGCTTATCGCAGAAATGCGGTAGGCGCTTTTGCTTTAATTAAATGATAAAGTTTATTGTTTTGGTGTTTTTTAAATTTAGTTTTATGATTTTTGTCATATTCTAACCCTTTACGATTTGTAATTTCGACAAAAAATTAAAATTATTTATATTAAATAGCACAAAAAAATTCAAATTTATGTGCAAAATATATATATAATTTGTTGACAAAGTACATAAATTACTGTATAATATAATCACATTTATATGCGATTGTGGATGATTTTGTCCTACTCGCAAAATGTGTTTTAAGAATATTTTATTTTTAATGGATTTTGTGTATCAAATCTGACATTTTAAAATGTTTTTAAAGCGGCAAATATTAAAATTTTTTAACAGAAAGGATGAATGTTATGAGCAAGAGAATTGCAAGATACCTGTCAGTGCTTTTGGCGGTATCTGTTTTATTTTCAGGAATTTCCTTGCAAATAACCACTGCTTATGCAGATGTAGCTGATGATACAGCAACTGTTACTGAAGCAGAGCCGGTTGTTAGCGCCGACACAGAACTTCAGGATTATGTTGAGTATACCAAGACACACGGTATTTCAAACAAAGCTACCGCTGATGTTGCGATACCGCTTGCTGCATATGTAGCAGACGGCGCTGATGTTGTCGCCGATGAAAACGCACTTACTTGGAATACGGGAGACGGAAGTGTTACTTGGACATTTGACGTGCCCGAAACCGCACTTTACAACTTAGAGCTTGTTTGGGAGCCTAAGGCAAGCGGTGTCGATATAGTTATGGGCGTTATGATTGATGGCAAGTATCAGTTTGACGGTTCTGATGAAATTATCCTTTCACGACTTTGGAAGAATTCTACTGATGAACCACGTAAGGATGCTCAGGGTAATGAGTACGCACAGGAGCAGGAAGAAATCTCAGGTTTGATTACCACTGTTGTACGTGACTTTGAGGGTGCTGAGATTGATCCGTTTGAATTTGCTCTTTCAGCAGGTACTCATACAATTACTCTTACCGATCCCGAGCAGTCAATCGATATTAGCCAAATATCTTTTTTAGCTCCCGAAACAGTTGAAAGCTATGAAAAGGTTTCAGCTTCTTACGGTGAAATCGAGGATTTAGATGCCGATATAATCTTCCTTGAAGGTGAGGGAGCTGATATCAAAACCTCTAACTCAATCATACCCAAGTCAAACAACAGTGATGCAGGTATGTCGCCGAGTGATTCGTATCTTACAAAAATCAACTTTATAGGTGGTACATCTTGGCAGACCACAGGTAGCAGCATCGGTTGGACCTTTGAGGTTGAAGAGTCGGGATATTATTACATAAATATGCGCTACAAGCAGAGTGAGCTTGTTAACGGCGAAAGTTATCGTTGGCTTAAGATTGATGGTAAAACCCCCTTTACCGAAGCAAAGACTTTGACATTTCCATATGGTACAAGCTGGAAGTATTTTACCTTTGCCGATGGCGAGGAAAAGCCATACTACATTTATCTTGAAGCGGGTAAAGAACATACGATTTCTATGGAAGTAACCGTTGGCAATATGTCGGAGTATTTCTACGAGCTTTCGAAGCTTGTTGATATTCTTGGCGACGAGTATATCAAGATTGTTATGATTACAAGTGAATCGCCCGACCTTAACCGTGACTACGATCTTGATAAGCAGATACCTAACTTCCTTGATACACTTAATGATTTAAGCGAACGTCTTGGTGCTCTGTCTACCAATATGACAAGCGGTACAGGCAAGGCTTCACAGGCAGTAGCTTCTATCGATAATATGAAGCGCGTAGTTGACAATATGATTCGCAGTCCTTTTATTGCGCAACAGTATGTTTCTGAATATTACACCAACTACACATCTTTGAGTTCATGGCTTTATGATATGATTGAAATGCCTCTTGCTATAGATCAAATTCAGATTGTTCCTGCAGGCAAAGAATATCAGAACAATAACGCTAACATATTTAAGAGTTTGGCTTACAGCGCAACTCGTCTGATAGCATCCTTTACCAATGATTACTCGCTAACAAATAGTGAGGCAAAGGAAGACGAAAACACCATTCGTCTTTGGGTAAACTGGGGTCAGGATCAGGCCGCTGCTCTTAACTCGCTTATTCAGGATTCATTTACACCAAACGAAGAATATTATTATAACGGTAAGCCAATCAATGTTCAGGTAGAAATAGTTAATGCTTCGTTGATTAACGGTATTTTGGCAGGTAACTATCCTGATATGTCACTTCAGATGGCACGAACCGAGCCTGTAAACTTAGGTATACGTGGTGCGCTTGCTGATTTATCACAGTTTGATGATTTTGAAGAAGTAATTCAGAGATTCCAAACAGGCTCTAATCTTGAATATGGTGCAGTTGCTCCATATACCTATGCAGGCAAGACATATGCATTGCCTGATACACAGAACTTTATGCTTATGTTCTACCGTACCGACGTGCTGGAGGAGTTAGAGCTTGAAGTTCCTAAAACCTGGGATGAATTCTTATATTGCGCAACAATCATTCAGCGTAATAATATGAATGTTTACGTTCCTTTCACACAGATTACGACGTCTACTACAGTTAACGCAGGTATAGGTAACCTACACCTTTATCCGACACTTATGTGGCAGAACAATTTGTCAATCTACAATGAAGATGGTACCGCTACTGCAATTACAAGCAAAAAAGCTTTGGATGTATTTGAGCAATGGACTGATTTCTACCTTGAACGTGACTTCCTTAAAGAAGCTGATTTCTATAACCGTTTACGCGTAGGCGTAATGCCTTTGGGTATTGCCCCATACACCACATATATGACCCTTTATAATACTGCTCCCGAAATTCGCGGCAGATGGGGTATTTCAATGGTTCCGGGTACCGAAGATGAGAATGGCGAAATTAATTATTCAGTTGCAGGTTCGGGTACAGGATGTGCAATCATTAAGAAATCCAGTAAACAAGAACAGGCATGGCAGTTCCTCAAGTGGTGGACATCTGCCGAAACCCAGACAAGATATAACAACAACCTTCAGTCAATTCTTGGTATGATTGGACGTAATGCCGTATCTAATGTTGAGGCATTTAACAATCTTGCTTGGGATAAGGATGATCTTGCTGTACTTAATAATCAGTGGCAACAGGTTATGGAGGTTCAGGAGGTTCCGGGTTCTTATGACGTAACACGTTCTATTGACCAGGCATTCTGGGCGGTTCTTGAGGATAATTCAAAGGTAAAAGACGCTGTAGTTAAGTGGTCTAAATCAGCTGATAAAGAAATTCAGCGTAAAATTAAAGAATATGAATAAGGAGGGGAGAGAAGCATATGTTTAAAAACAAAAATAATCAAACTGCGGCAATGCCAGCAGCATCGAGAAAATTAAGTAGTTTTTCACGCGACAAGTTAATAACAGAGCATATTCCTATGCTTACGATGCTTGCTCCTTTCTTGATTTTCTTCTTTATTTTTACAATAATACCTATATTTTCATCTATCGTTTTAAGCTTTACATCATATGATATGATTTCGAGCGCAAAGTTTATCGGCATTGACAATTATCGCCGTATGATAGTTGAGGATACAACCTTTAGCGTTACCGTAAGAAATACGCTTATTTTTGCAATCATTGCAGGTCCTTTGGGCTTCTTGCTTTCATTTGTACTTGCGTGGTTTGTAAATGAATTTACACCTAAGGTTCGCGCTTTTCTTTCGTTTATGTTTTATGCACCTTCTTTGGTTGGTAATGCCTATTTTATATGGAAGGTTGCGTTCAGCGGCGACAGCTATGGTTATATTAACAGCTTCTTGCTTTCTCTCGGTATTATTACTGAGCCTGTTGTATGGCTTAAAACCGAGAGCTACCTGATGACAATCGTTATAATTGTTCAGTTGTGGCAGAGTATGGGTGTTTCGTTCCTTTCAAATGTTTCCGGTTTGCAGAATGTAAGCCGTGATATGTATGAAGCGGGCGCTATTGACGGTATTAGAAACCGTTGGCAAGAGCTTCGTTACATAACATTACCTGCTATGCAGCCGATGCTCCTATTCAGCGCGGTTATGCAGATTCAAAGTTCCTTCAGTGCAAGTACCATTATGATTGAACTTGCAGGTTACCCAAGTAAAGGCAACGCCGTCGATACGATAGTATCTTTGATGACGGATATGGCGACAGTCAGGTACGAGCTGGGATATGCATGTGCAATGTCGGTTGTTCTCTTTATTATGATGGTTGCTGCCCGACTGCTTGTAGGTAAGATACTTAAGATATTTGAAAAGTGAGGTGACTGTAGATGAGTAAAATTAAACAATATTTTGAAGATAAACGCGGCAAAAAATCTGCAGTCAAGCGCTATACACGTTCAAGAGCAGGAAATGTTGCTCTGGTTTTGTTCTTGGTTGCGGGCGGTCTATTTTCAATGCTACCACTCATTTATTGTGTTTCTACATCGTTTAAACCTTTGGATGAGTTGCTTATTTTCCCACCGCGATTTTTTGTTCACCGTCCCACAATAGGTAACTATACAATATTGCCCGACTTGATGGCGTCTCTTAAGGTTCCGCTTTCAAGATATGTATTTAATAGTGTTATAATAACACTTTTCACAACCTTCGTTTACATACTTGTAGCACTTATGGCAGCATATGCAATTTCTAAGGGTACATTCAAGGGCCGTAACGCTATTTTCTGGACTGTTCAGTTTGCGCTTATGTTTAACGCATATACATTGGCTGTTCCGCAGTATTTGATTTTCTCAAAACTTGGCCTTATCGACACCTATTGGATTTATATTTTGCCTCCAATGGCATCTACGATGGGTGTATTTCTTGGTAAACAGTATATTGAAGGTTATGTTCCTGACGCTCTACTTGAAGCCGCAAAGATTGACGGTGCAAATCAGTTTAAGGTTTTCTGGTCTATAGTAATGCCTACAATCAAGCCTATCTGGCTTACACTTTTGTTATTTACCTTCCGTGATATTTGGGCTATGGTTCCTTCGGGCAAGATTTTCTCTGAAGAATTAAAGATTTTGCCTCAGGTAGTAACACAGATTACTGCCGGCGGTACAGCTCGTGCAGGTTCTGCAATGGCGGTTACCGTAATTATGATGATACCTCCTATCATTGTATTCTTGGTTTCACAAAGCAGTGTTGCTGAGTCAATGAGTAGTGCAGGTATTAAGGAATAAGCCTATAAATATTACATAAGGAGATGAAAACAGTGAAAAAAGCATTAGGTCGTCTTTTTGCTGTGATTTTGGCTATATGTCTTGTAGCGTCTGCTGTAACCGCTGTTTCTGCAGCGACACCTACCGACAGTTATACCTATTGGACCAATGTTGGTTCCAAAAGAAAATCTGTTTATAGTAAGGCAATGTACGATGTCGAAAGAGTAGTAGATATTACAGAGCTTGGTGTTAGCAGACTTACTCAAATCACCAGTATGTGCAAAGACAATAATGATAATATTTATATTCTTGACGCTGATTCACGCATTGTGATTTTAGATAAAGATTATAATTTTATAAAAGAAATTGGTTTGCTAGACGGTACAACCAGTTATAAAAATGCTAAGGGTATTTATTATAACGAGGGTAATATTTATATCTGTAATACTGAAGGCGCAAACATTTATGTAATTAACGCTGACGGTAACCTATTAGATACTATTACGCTCCCGGATTCAAATCTTATTCCGGATGATTTTATATATAAACCAACAAAAGTCACACGTGATGAAAATGGTTATATGTATGTTGTAAGTGAAGGTTGCTATTATGGTTCTTTGCTTTATGCTCCGGATAAATCCTTCCTTGGCTTCTATGGTTCAAATACAGTTAATGCAACTATTGCATCGGTGTTTACAAACATTTCAAACCGTTTGTTCCCAAATGCCGAAAAGCATGCAAACCAAATTAAAAAGCTTCCGTTCTCTTTTGTTGACATTACGATAGATGACGAAGGATTTATATACACTTGTAACGGTTATACCGATTTGACTACTGCATCCCGCAATGCACAAATACGTCGATTAAGTCCAGGTGCCGGTACCAACATACTTAATTCTGAGGTTAACTTTACTGATACTGAAATAGTTTGGATCAACAATTTACAAAAGCAGGATATTTGTGATATTGAGGTTGATAGTAACGGCTTTATTTATGCGCTTGAATCACAGCACGATAAGGTGTTCCTTTATGATAACGAGTGCAATGTTATTTCAGTATTTGGCGGCGGTATGGGTTCCGGTAATCAGGTAGGTTCTTTTATAAATGCTTGCGCAATAATCATTCAGGAGGACGGCAATAAAATTCTTGTAGCTGATTCTGATAAAAACTATATAACCGTATTTGAAATTAATGAATACGGTAAGCAAGTAAAAGAACTGGATGTACTCACTATTAACGGTGAGTATGATATGATTAAAGAGGGTTGGATTGAAGTTTTAGAACAGGATTCCAACAGTCAGCTTGCTTACAGTGGTATTGCTAAGTCTTACCTCGAGGAAGAGGATTATGCTACTGCTCTTAAATATGCAAAATTAGGTTATGATAAGAAAACCTATGCTGTTGCATTTGAATATGTACGTAAAGACTTTATTAGCGATAACTTTACTTGGATATTTATAGCAATTGTTGTGATTGTTTTAGGCGCCATTGCGTTTATGTTTATAACCAATAAGAAAAAGATTGTGTTTATTAAAAACAAGTCTTTAAATCTTATGCTGACTACAATGGTGCATCCGTCTAATAACTTTACCGATATTAAAGAGAAACAATTAGGCTCTATACCGCTTTGCCTGTTGTTATTGATTGTTTATTATGTTGTTACGGTTATGAAGACTATAGCAGGCGGATTCTTGTTTAGCAATTATGACCCAACATCGTTTAACAGTATTTTGGTGTTTGTTCGTTCGGTTGGCCTCGTTGTTTTGTGGATTGTAGCTAACTGGCTTGTATGCACCTTGCTTGGTGGTAAGGGTAGGCTTAAGGAAATTGTAGTTGTTACATGTTACAGTCTGTTGCCGTTTATTATTGAAGGTATAATTTATATTGTTCTTTCAAATGTGTTATTACCTGTTGAAGCCAGCTTCTTAAGTATTTTGTCAACAATTGCAATGATTTACTTTGGATTTATGCTTATAATCGGTATGCTTAAGATACACGATTTCTCGATGGGTAAATTTATCTGGACAACAATTCTTACCATTCTTGGTATGGCAATAATCATATTCTTGCTCATCATGCTTATAATTCTTGTTCAGCAGTTCGGAGCATTTGTTGTAACGCTTGTTACCGAAATTACAACCATTTAAAAAAAGGAGGAATTAATTTATGAAAAAACGTATATTAAGCATTGTTATTTGTCTGTTCCTCCTGTTTAGCCTTACTGCTTGTGGTGAGGGTGGATTTACACCCTCGCAGAAGGCATTTGACACCACGGTTCAGTCTTCTGTACCGTCTACCGATGATGTAATTGCTCAAAATGACAAATACACTATGCAGTATGATTCAGCTACAGGCGGCATAAAGCTTGTAGACAATGCAGACGGTACTATTTGGTCTACCTGTCCTACCTCTGAGGGTGAAGCAGAACTTGATTCTATGGGTATGCCAATTAAAAAGCACGGCTATCCGCAGTCGGTATTAGAGATTGGCTATATGGACACCAAAATCAGTGGCGGTGGTAATATGGTTACAACTACTTATGATGGTGTTATGGACTCGGGACGTATGGTTTACAAGCCTATAGAAAACGGTGTTACTATAGAATATTATTTTGATATTCAGGAATTTATGGTTCCAGTCGATTATGTGCTATGTGATGATTATGTGAGCATTTCAATTGATTCTACCAAAATTCAGGAAAACGACCTACGTATAACCTATATATCTGTAATGCCGTTTATGTGTTCTGTTCCCAACGATACAGAAGATTCGTATCTCTTTGTTCCGTCAGGTTCGGGTGCACTTTTGTCGACCGATTCTTATAACGATCAGGGAATCATTTATAGCGCGTATATGTACGGTGACGATGTTACTATGGGAGAACGTTACATTCCTACCAATGCTGTTGCTATGCGCTTACCCGTTTACGGATATAAAAACGGCTCGATAGGTGGTTTCTCGATTATTGACAGTGGCGATGAAACAGTAATATTAAACACTACAAGCGGTAATACGGCGTATAAGTTTTCTGCTGTTTATCCGTCCTTCCAGCTTCGTGGTTACACAACACACCTTGCGACATCGTTTAATAACACACGAGAGACCAACATATTCCCCGAAAATATGATTGAGGGTGAATTTTCCGTTCGTTTTTATCCTTTAAGTAATGATAAGGCTAATTACAGCGAAATGGCAAATATTTACCGCAGTTATCTTATTGATGAATGTGGTATGACGGAAACAGAGGATGATAAGGCAATGAGCGTTAGCCTTATCGGTGGTACGGAAATTACAAAATCTTTCCTCGGTGTTCCTTATCAGACGCTATATGCCACTACAACGATTGCACAGGCAGATACAATTATTTCTGAGATTTCAGAATCGATTGATTCACTTGCAGTAAAGCTTAAGGGCTTTGGTACAAGCGGTGTTGACAACGGAAAAATCGGTGGCGGATTCAAAATAAGCGGTAATATCGGTTCGGAGTCACAGCTTAAAAAGTTTGCAAGCAACAACGGTGAAAATGTCGACTTGTATATGGACTACGACCTTGTAAAGTTTTCTTCCTCAGGCTCTGGCTTTAGTTTCTTTGGCGATGCGGTTATGAACAGTGGTTCGATTAAGGCGGATCAGTATGTAATTGATAAGGCGGTTCGCAATAATGAGGAAACCCTGAAGTACAGATTGCTAAGACCTGTTAATTTTGTAGAAGCAGTATCTAAAGCTTTAACAGCCAGCGCAAATTGGAAGCTTTCCGGTGTTTCGCTCGAAACTTTGACGTCGCTTTCATATTCCGACTACTCTAATATCAATGATACTGTTGATTACAATTCTAAACATGGCTTTGATGAAAAAGTTTCTGAAGCATTGGCACAGGTAAAAGAAAACAATCAGAAGCTTATGGCAAGCAGTGCTAATGCTTATGCGGCAGTAGTTGCAGACATTATTGAAAGTGCACCAATTGCTTCTGATAGGGGTTATGCTTTTGAAGAAGATGTACCGTTCTATGCGATGGTATTTAAGGGTTATGTACCTATGACTACCGAATCAATCAATACGGCAGTAACTCCCCAAAAGGCAATACTTGGAGCCATCGAGGGCGGTATGGGTCTCAATTATACCCTTATTTCACAGTGGGATAATTCACTCATCAATGCGCTTTATCCATACTTTAACACAACACTTTATTCATCTGTTAAAGATGATATGCTCGCAACCTATGGTGACCTTGCTGATTATTACGAGAGCATCAATGGTGCAAAGATTGTTTCTAACACGGTAATCAGTTCGGGTGTTCATTGCACGATATTTGATAACGGTGTTACAGTATATGTAAATTATAATAGTTCTTCTGCTCAAACACCTGCCGGTGAAATTGCAGCGCTTGACTATATCGTAACAGGAGGTGCAGCATAATGTCTAAGTCTAAACTTAAAAGAGCTCGCGGTATTGAAGAGTTAAAGTCACGCTATGGCTTAATGTTTATTTTACCGTGGTTAATTGGTATTATTATGTTTTTCTTAGTGCCGATAATTCAGTCTTTTATTTATTCTTTTTGTTCTGTTGTTGTAACCTCTAATGGTGTTAAGACTACGTGGGTCGGTATAGAGAATTATCGTGAGCTTTTGAAGGTTGACCCTAACTACACAACCTGGCTTAGCGAATCGGTAGGCGACTTTGCATATTCACTACCTATAATTTTGGTGCTTAGTCTTATCCTTGCGATTATGCTTAATCAAAATTTCCGTGGTCGTGTATTTTTTAGAGCACTGTACTTTTTGCCTGTTATTATTGCAACAGGTAAAGTTATGAGTTTTGTGTTCGCTACCACCGATGAAAACCTTACTGAGATGGGTGTTTCATCGGGTATGGCATCGGGTATGATTCAGGTATCCGACCTTACTTCAGCGTTTAATATGGGTACTGAAATTGCTACCTTTATTTCAGATGCAATTAATAACATATTCAACCTTGTTTGGTCTTGCGGTATACAGATTGTTTTATTCTTGGCAGGTCTTCAATCAATACCTGCGACACTCTATGAAGCATCAAAGGTTGAGGGTGCTACAAAGTGGGAAGAGTTTTGGTTTATTACATTCCCGATGTTGTCGAGAATAACCTTGCTTGTAGGTATATTTACTATGGTTGAGCTGTTCATTAACGAACGTGCTCCTATGATTGAGCAGGTTTACGGTAAGATGCGTGGCGGTCAGTATGATATACCGTCGGCTATGATTTGGTTCTACTTCCTCATAGCGTGCGCAATTATGGGTATTATGATTTTGGCGTTCTATAAATTTGTTATGAAACGCTATGATTCTTAAGGCGGGAGGCAGAGAGATATGAAAAATCCATTTAAAAATGTTTCTGAAGCCGATCGTTTAAAAGCTTTGCGCTATGCAAAAGTTGGTACAAGTATTGTATATTCATTGCTTAGATATGCTTTGCTTATATCAATAGGCTTTATCATTCTTTATCCATTGCTTTATATGATAGTTACCTCTATTATGAGCTCGTCCGCGTTTAATAACTCAACGCGCGTTTGGATTCCTACCGAGTTTGGTTTAGTAGATAACTATTCTAAGGCTATCGAAGCGCTTGATTATTTTAAATCATTCCTCAATACCATCAAACTTGAGGTTGTAAGTGCATTGCTTGAGGTTGCATCTTGTGCGGTTGTCGGTTACGGATTTGCACGATTTGATTTTAAAGGCAAGAAAATTTTTACTGCTATACTTTTCCTCACGATTCTTGTACCTGATATGATGGTGCTTATTCCGCGAATGGTAAACTATGCTAACCTTGACTTTTTGTTCATCGGTAGGGGAATAGAAACCGCCATTCATGGTTTGGGTAGTCTTTTTGGTGCTGATTGGACTGCATTTGATATTACACCTAACATTGTAAATACGGGTTGGACATTATGGTTGCCGTCTTTCTTTGGCGTAGGCTTGCGCTCGGGTGTGCTTATATATATCTATATTCAGTTCTTTAGTGGCTTGCCCAGAGAATTGGAGGAGGCTGCTTGGGTTGACGGTGCAGGTCCGTTTAAAACCTTCTTAAAAATAGCGGTTCCTTCTTCAAGCGTTGTGTTTATTACAGTTTTGGTATTCTCGCTGATTTGGCACTGGAATGACTCATTGCTTTCAGGTATGTACCTTACAAGTGATTATCCGCTTGCAAGTGGACTTTCTACTATCGAGCCATATATGGTTCAGAGGTGGGGTATTTACCTTCAAGCCGGTACACCTCAGGGTGCATCAATACTTATGGCAGCGTGTCTTATGTTCATAACTCCTATGCTTATATTCTATATGTTTATACAGCGTGGATTTATTGAAAGTATTGACCGTGTAGGTATTACAGGTTAATTTTCTTTTGACATTTTAAACGGCTGCAAAGCGGTTGCCTTTGTAGCCGTTTTTTATATTTTGAATTAATTTTTGTGGTATAGGCAATTTCGTATGTTTACTATTGATGAACCACCGTTAATTTGTTTATGTAATAAATCTTATTATTAACAATTGGCGGTTTGTATAATTTTAATAAATTATATTGACAAAAGACAATAAAATAGTTATAATCTAATATGTATGAACAGTACATAAATTTTTATTAAAGGAGTATCACAATATGTTCAACAAAGCAAAACGTATACTCGCTCTCGTACTTGCACTTGTTTTAGTATTTACACTTGCAGGCTGCGGCAACAACGAAGAAGAATATTCAATCATTGAGGTCGTTGAGGAAGAGATCGAGTATGTAGATGGCGGCTCTGGCAATAGTACCACAAGCGGTAACAGTACTACAAGCAGCGGTACTACAAGCAAGACCGAGACAACAGGCGACACAGACGGTCTTATGAATGACGGTGTTAACCCTGAGGATTACCGTGGTAAGACAATTAAGTTTATTTCTACCATTGATCCTGCGGTTGATGAGTCAGGTCCTGTTGTAGAAAACTTTGAAAAAGAATATGGTATTACTGTAGAGATTATTGCATCAGGTCTTGATGAGCATGCACAGAAGTGTATGGGTCTTATCGCAGCAGGTCAATCACCTGACGTTGCACGTTCTAACGGTGACTTCCCCGCATTTATGGGTTACTTACAGTCACTTGACGCTGCAAAGCTTGACTATGATGAGGAAATCTGGAACCAGAACACCTTTAAGATGTCTACATTCGGCGGTTCTCCGTATCTTTGCGATACCGTTGGTAACATCTGGTCTGAAATTGATATCGTTATGTATAGTAAGTCGCTTCTTAAGCGTGCTAACGCATACACTCCCGAAGAGTACGATGCAATGGGCAAGTGGACTTGGGACGCTTTCTTCGAAATTGGTAAAGCTTGTCAGAAGGTAACCGGCAAATCCGGTTGTGCCATCAACTCTTATGAGTGCTATTACCATGCTGCAGGCGGTTCTATCTATAAGATTGAAAATGGCGAGGTTGTAAACGGTATCGACGGAAACACTGTTGCTATTATGTCAAAGTACGCTCAGGCAAGAAAAGACAATGTTTTGTTGACCGGTAAATCTGTTACTACAGCTCTTATGGAGGGCGATATCGGTATCACAACACTTCATGCTTGGTCACTTAAAAAGACAGGCGACCTTAGAGATGCTAAGTGGGATGACCTTGGCTTCTACTATCTGCCTTATTATGACGAGGCTGCAGCAGCAACAGGTGAACGTCCTTCGACCGGTATATTCCGTGGTTGGGGTATTGTTCGTGGTGCTAGTGAGCCGGTAGCAGCTGGCTTGTTCCTCCGTGAATATCTTGATGTTAATAACTATGATGTTGGCGGCACATATATTACATCCGCAGCTGAAACCTTCTTCTTTGAGGTTAACAGCATTGACTACAGCAATTACAATCCATATCTTACTTACATTGATTTGAACTCATCTGTTACCGGTGTAACGTCAAGATCAGAAATTTATTCTGCTATGGCCTTAGATCCTTCACAGGTAAGCACACAGATCGCTTCTGTTAAGTCTGCTGTTGATAAGGGCGTTAAGAATATTAATGACTATATTGACCAGTATGCTAACGCACGATAATTTAATATTATTTACACTTAATACTTATTAGATTAATTGGTTAAAAACGACACGCTTGTTGCATTTGCAACAAGCGTGTATTTTATAAAAATAAAAAAATGTAAAATATTAATAAAAATTCCACATTTTCTATTGACCAATTTATTATTTTTTGTTATAATGTATGAGAATTATTGTGGGATTATGCTGTGATGGGGTAATCTTGCATTTGTGTGAAAGGATGATGGTTCAATGAACAAATTGTTTAGCAAGGGTAAGGTACTTGTTACATACGTATCTGTGCTCGCGATATTGGCAGCATCGATACTGTCGGTATTTTCAGGTATTTCTTTTAATGCTTTTGCAGAAGAGGGTACTGACGACGAGGAAGTTACTGTTTCTTACCCCTTAAACGACAAATACGATGCCGATTATATCGAGTCTACCGGTACAGGTGTTACATATGAGGCGGTTGATTATAATAAAAAGACCGTTGTCGACAGTTTTACCGATTTTGATGGACTGTTTCTGGTTGACGGCAGAGCAAAGGGTACCGGCGGCGCCGGTGACCCATATATCATCGAAACCGCAAACCAGTTTGCTGCGGTTGTGACAGGTAATCTTTGGACTGGTCTTGACGGCAATAACAAACCCACCGGCTATATTAGCACTAATGGTGTTTGCTTTAAGATTGCTGATAACGTTAAGGGCTTTAACCTTAACAATACAGGCTCAAGCTTTGATTTCAGTAAAGATACTGTAACTTCAGCTCAGGTTGAGGCTGCGTTTAAAGGTGCCAAGGTTAGTATAGGTCTTGAATGGAAGTCTGTTAAGGCTTTTGAAGGACATTTAGACGGTAACGGCGCGGCTGTTTACGGTCTTATGGCAAACGATACAAAGGCAGGTATTTTCCCCTATGTAATGGGTTCGGTTAAGGTAACTAACCTCACCGTTAAGAATTGCTATTTTTATGGTGATTATGCTTCTGCATTTTTTGCATATACTGACGGTTTAGGTCGCACCACCAAGTTAAATGCAAAGCATATCCTTATTAACTGCTCTGCATATGGTAACGTTGTAGTTTCTAAAAAGTCTTCTGATGCGATCACCGCTGCAGGTGTTTTGTTTGGTGAAACAGGTACCAAATGTGAAACATCGCTTTATGTTACAGATTGCCTAGTGTATGATAATATTGCAAAACACGAAAACGGCAAAATTACATATGGTATTGTTGGTAGACTGCATCGTACTGCATCTGCCGTTATTACTGACTCTATCATAATGGATTCTTATCCACACACGCTTTATTATGGTTCTAATGCTTTCCATTTGTCTACTTACGATAATGTATATACCAATATGCTTACGGGCAGTAAGTGGTCGAATAAAGATACAGGCAGTGATAATACTATTAGTATTTACAATTATAAATACTCGTCCACCAATGGTGTGGTATCCGCTTGGTTTGAAAGAACTGACAGCGAGGGCGTAAATAATATGAGTGCTGCTGCATATTCTAAGACCCTCTCAGGTACCATGTATCAGGTTAGTGCCAGCGATCTTAAGGGTAAGGCTATAAACGGTTTGGACGAATCGAGATGGACATATAACAAAGATTCATATCCAACACCAAAGATTTATAAGCTTATTGAATATTCTAAAGATACAAATTGGTCAGGCAACAAATCATATCAATACTTTAGCGGCGAAGGTACAGAAGATTCACCTTATATGATATATACTGCTGAAGAACTTGCGTTGATGCTTACCAATTCAGAAACAGGTAAGTATTATAAGCTTGGCACGAATATCGCTATTAACGATACGTCTGCTCAGGATTGGACAAAGAATGCCAGAACGTGGTTTACTTCTAACGATGTTCCTGTTTTTGAAGCTTCTTTTGACGGTGGCGGTTATACTGTAAGCGGTATTTACTACGATGGTACCCAAGCAGGCGAATATGCAGGTCTTATACCTGTAGTTGGTAATACCGCCGAAATTCGCGAGGTTACTATTGCTTATTCTGTGATCAACGCAGACAAGGGTTCTGCAGGCGCTATTGCAGGTGCTGTTGCCGACAGATGCGGTAAGGTTGTTAAGTTTAATGCCAATACCGTTGAAGATACTGTCGAATTTAACGGTAGAGCTGACTTTGGCGGTATTATCGGTAACATTGGTTACAGCGCGCTTCAGTTGAATGATTGTATTTCTAAAACACACGGTATTTTTAATAAAATAACAGGTGAGGCAAAGGTAAATCGCTGTATATCACTTGGCGCGTATCCTTTTGGTGATGTTGCTAATGTAATTGCACAAAATATTTATACTGATGTTGAAGGTGACGAGTTTGAGGGCGTTACAGTTTTACCTGACGTGGCGTTTTGGGGTGATGTGGCAGAAAGCAGTATGCCAGGCCTCAATTTCCCAAATAGCTGGGAAGCAACTGATACTTATCCGAAGCCTACAGGTGCTGCCGCATCTGCTGAAGGTGAAGTTGGTCAGCCTTGGAGCGGTGCTATAGCTACAAGCTATGCTCTGGTTTATACAAACGAAAACGGTGAGCCTTGGCAGGGTGATGGTTCAGAGGATTATCCATATATAATTGAAACTCCTGAGCAGTTGGCGCTTCTTGTTTCAAAAGGCTATAAGCCGGGTGGTGGAGCAGAAAATATTAGGTACTATAAACTCGCTGCTGATATTTATGTAAATGATGTAAACGGTAAGCTCTGGAAAGATAAAATTGGTTGCCTTGATTGGTTTAGCCAGTGGGTTAACGGCACTTACGTTACCAGTTCGCATATTAATCTTGACGGTGACGGATATGTGATTCACGGTTTGTTCTATGACCATACACAAGGTGCAACTGATTATGTTCGTGTTGGTTTGTTCCCTGTTTTAAGCCAATATTCTACAATTCAAAATCTTGGACTTGCAAACCTGTACTTTGTTGGTATGAGCCTACCTAATACTGATCCTAATTACATACAAGACACTATGGGCGGATTTATTGGTTGTATCGAAGACTTTGATAAAGAATTTGGTCTTGATTCGCATGATGCAGAGGGCAACAAAGCCATTCTTGCGGATCCTAGTTTTGAGGAAATGGCTGTTAAAATCAAGAATTGCTTTATTGACCACAACAGCTATATTTCAGCATATTATACAGGTGGTTTTGTAGCATCTCCTTATTCGGCACCGATTCTTGAAAACTGTATTTTTACAGGTTCAATTGGCGGTCAGGACGATCAGTATTACAGCGGTGTACTTACCGGAGTTGACTCAACATACGGTTCACAGCTCAGAGGTTGTATTGCTTTCCCGACGACTTATTCCGTACAATTAGTTGCTGGTTCAGGCGGTGCAAGCTGGCGTTCTAACACCAGTTATCATGTTACAATTGCTGATCCTGTTTATTACTTTAGTACAAAGCAGCAGTATGG
This sequence comes from uncultured Ruminococcus sp., assembly GCA_964630675.1. Taxonomy (GTDB): domain Bacteria; phylum Bacillota; class Clostridia; order Oscillospirales; family Acutalibacteraceae; genus UBA737. The sequence continues at coordinate 17,082 of CAZVWG010000005.1, read as the reverse complement.
TGCTGCATTTACAAAGATTTCCAGACCGGAACAGCGCTTTGGTGACGAAGCTAAAGAGGCAATGCCTCTGCTTGACTGGGCAGGAACCAGTAGCGACGGCACCGGTGATTATTGGACTGTCGTTGATGGTGGTACACCACTGCCTACCATATTTACAAAGCATCGTACCAAGGAAGAATTTGAAGCGCTTTCTTGTAAGCAATTTGATACTCCCGAGGTTACTGTTTCTTTTGTAACAGGCGCTTCTGAAATTGAAGTAGATGATCTTGTTGGCGAGATGTATTCAAAGGATGGCTTCGTTTTGCCGCAACTTGAGCGTCTTGGTTATGAGTTTACAGGTTGGTATGTTTTCTCCGATTATTCAATTGAATATCCTTATGATTATTTCCCACCAAGAGACCTTATTCTTTATGCAGGTTGGAATAAAATGGGTGTAATACAGGATTTTGAAAGCTATCCTGATACGATTTGGGATTATGATGAAGAATATTGGATTCTTAACAAGCCCGGTGTAAAGGGTGGATATAAGAATGCTTATGTTCGCAACGGTAGTAAGTCAATGCATCTTTTAGGTAATAAGGCTGAGTATTCTGACTGTTTACTTAATTATGAGGATATGTTGGTTCCGGGTACGTCATATACTATGACTTTCTGGGTAACTACCGACAATGCGGATAATCCTGCCACACTTTTATCACTTGTGCATAACTCGTATCCTGATTATCTTGATACCGCTACTGCCATAGAAAATATGGCTGTTGTTACCGGTCTCAAGGTTGGTGAATGGGTTCAGTATTCATACTCCTTTACTGCAAGAACACAGTGGGTATCACTTAGAGCCACAGGCAACTCAAGCCTTTACTTTGATGACATTATTATGGCATCTTTGGATGGCGTCGTAAGTGATGGTGTTGTAATTGATCTAACTAACGGCGCGTTGTCACCAAATACTGCTGACGGTATTTCGGTAGCGGTACTTATTAGTGCTATTATGGCCTGCGCTGCAGTTGCAATTATTTCAAGAAAAAATTTAGTTGAGATTATTGAAGATTAATTTAGAAAGGAAGGGTAGTATGAATTTAAGTACATCATTAAAGAAAATAGTATGTTTCCTTTTGGCTGTTTTGATGCTTTTGGGTACTGTTGCTTGTAAAGATACCGGCAAGAAAACAAAAGTTGTTAAAAAGATCAAGAAAAAGGTAGTAGTTGTAAATGATGACGTATCAACTGATGATAACAGTAGCGTCATTGTTGAAGAGGAAGAGGAAGAAACGGTTAAAGTTCGTCCTACACGTAAGCTTCCTGAGGTGGAAGTTGCTGCGGAAGAATATGTTGAACCTATTATCCCCGAATTCGATTATGAGTACAAATCACTTAATATTACAGATGATTATGTTATTGTTTATTCGTTTGAAAAGTGGGAAGGCGATAAGGTTAGATATGAAAGCCGTAACGAAGACGGTAGCAAGAGGACTATAACCGAGACCGCATTTTGTAAGATTGCTGCAAATGACCTCGCAATTTATTTTAATGAAGAGTTCGGTTTACAACTCGAGGTTGTAAGAGATACCGATTCTAAAGCGCAAAATGCTACCAAGAAAATTCTTGTGGGCGATACTGCGTATTATAAGACCAAACTTGCTGAAAATGAGTTTGCAGTAACCGTTAACGGTGAAAATCTTATTTTTGAAGGTGGACACTTTGCAATGGTTGAAAAAGCTGTTGACTGGTATCAGACCGTTGAAATCGAAGAAGGTAAGGTTGCCGTACTTAGCGGTAAGCAGGATAACTTTAAATCAACCATTACTTTAAACGGCGTTCGATATGATTATGTATGGGGCGATGAGTTTGACGGCGAAGAATTCAACGATGAAGATAAATGGGCTCAGGGTACATTTGGTCTTGAGCGTCAGGACGATATGGTAAACATTTTTGATGACGAACAGTTCCAGTACATAGAAAATGGTAAACTTCGTCTTACGGGTGACCGCTATTATGATGAAGGTAACGCCGATATTGGCTATGCTACTTCAGGTCAGATTGATACTGATGGCAAAATGCTTTTCAGAAACGGTTATTTTGAGTTCTACGCACGTTTGCCTTACAGACGCGGTGGCTTCCCAGCTATCTGGACTATGACAGCCGATGCTACGGGTGTTGAAAATCTTCCAAACTACAATTATGATGACGGATATGGTATATATTCTACGCGTCTTTGGGACCTTGAGTTTGACTTGTTTGAGTCTTTTGCCGATTCAGATCATATGACCACTACTATACATAAGTGGTATACAAATAGAAATAATACGACCATTGAACAAGATATGATTGATCTTACCATTGAAGAAGAAGAAATGGTCATAGCGGATATCGCTGCTGTTAAGGCAAAGGATGGTCAATGGGTTTACGATACTCCTATTGTTAAGACCGAAACTGTAAAGGTAAACGGTAGTGATACAACTGTAAATGTATATTATTATGTTGAAAACAACGAGAAAAAGTATGTAAATCAAGCTGAAATTGATGAGCAAAACGAAAAAATTGCTTCGGGTGAGTTAAAGATGGATGAAAAGGACACCTGGCAATATATGCTTGATGAAGGTACATTAAAAGAAGCTCATATGCGCTACAAGATTATTATGAGCGTTAAACAGAGCAACGGTACATATCTTGATGTTGATATGTTTAAATATCGTTTAAGTCCGTTTACCAATATGAGCAAATCTATGAATACATATGCATATCAGTTCTCATATTACGGTAACAAGGGTGATGCTCAGAACGGCCTTAGCGGTAGTTATCGTCGCCAAGATGATGATGGTGTATATGGTGACTGGCGTTGGTATTTTAACGAAGAAACCATCAATAATGAGTATCATCTTTATGCTTTCCATGTTACATCAGACCACTGTACTGTTTATATGGATAATGAGCCATTCCTTGATTTCGATTGGGATCCTGCTTATGACTATAAGGATGGAGTAGATATTTCTAACAACAATAATGGTGTAGGATTTAATTTCTGGCAGTATTTCCTCATTGATATGATGATTTACACACCTAACAACTATAAGACTGATGACACTCGAAAGATACAAGCAGGCGACACACCGTTCAATCTTTACATTGACTATGTTCGTTGTTATCAGGATTTGGACGATGATTCACAAGCAATATACTTCCCCAACGGCGAAGCTAAGTAATTTATCCTAAAAATTATTTTTAGCCCAACTTCCATATTGGAGGTTGGGCACTTTTTTGCATTATTAAAGCATTAAATTTGTTTTAATAGTTTTTTATATGGTAATACTGTATTTGGTGATTTTATGTCAACTAACTTTTATGGTAGACTTTTCGCATCTCGTGCAGTTTTATGCTTTTTTATGTGCATTTTACTTTTGCTTTCTTGCATATTGCGTGTCGCAGTTATTGCAACAGGAAATTATGAAGAGGTGCAATCTCAACAAACTTCGTACAGGATAAATGTAGCGCGAATCAGGGGTACAATCTATGATTGTAATATGGTACCCATTACTAATTCAAAGGTGAAAAAAGTTGCCGCTGTGGCACCTGTACCACAAGGCATAACCGCAATCAGCACAGAACTGGAGGGTGAAGCGCTTGACACGGCTCTTGAGTCGCTTAGAAACGATAAAATAGCAGTTTGTGAGGTTAAGAATGACATTTCGTGCGAGGGTGTTGTTACAACAAACGTGTATGAAAGGTATGGAGATACTCTTTCGGCGTGTCACATAATTGGCTATACCGACGACACAGGTCATGGTGTTAGTGGATTAGAGCGTGCTTATGATGATTTGCTGTATAGCGATAAAAATGTTTCTGCGGTTTTTACGGCGGGCGGTAACGGTGAAATGCTAAAGGGAATAGAGATTGATTTTGAAAATGATATATCGGCAGTACAAAACGGTGTTGTCACCACTTTTGATATAAATATTCAAAGCATAGCAGAGCACGCGGCGGCAAAAATGAACAGTGGTTGTGTAATTGTTTGTGAGGCTACCACAGGAAAAATACGCGCTATGGCGAGTGTTCCTACATTTGATATAAACAATTTAAGTGATAGCCTTACGCAAAGCGATTCGCCAATGCTTAACCGCGCGACATCTGTTTTTAATGTAGGTTCGGTTTTTAAACCATGTGTGGCATCGGCGGCTATTGAGAAAGGTTTATATAATCATATTTTTACTTGTGAGGGAAGCACCAAAATAATCGACCGCACATTTCGTTGCCACAAGCTTGACGGTCACGGTCTGACCGATATGTGTACAGCACTGTCACAGTCGTGCAACTGTTATTTTTATGACCTTGCAATTTCGCTTGGAGGGGATAGCGTTTATAAGGCAGCTACTACTTTAAGTCTTGGGAACAAAATTCAAATTGCAAAAAATTTATATACGTCGAGTGGCAATCTACCTAAGAAAGAGACGCTTGAAAACGAGGGTGCGCTTGCTAATTTAAGTATAGGTCAGGGAAGTTTACTTGCAAGCCCTGTTGCTATGCTTAATTTGTATAACGCGATAGCAAGTGATGGTTGTTATTATATTCCAAGTGTGGTCGAAAAAACACTTAAAGACGGTGTGCAGGATTTTTATGACTTTGGTGAAAAAACACGTGTTATGAGCGAGGATACAGCTGAAATGCTGCGTGAATATCTAAAAACGGTAATTACTGAGGGTACCGGTATAGAGGCAGCACCTATACTTACTACAGCTGCAGGCAAAACGGCAACGGCACAAACCGGAAGATATTATGACGACGGAACAGAAATTACAAATAGTTGGTTTTGCGGATTTTTTCCTGCCGATGTACCACAGTATGTTGTTATTGTTATGAGCGATAGTAGGCTAAATGTAAGTACGGCGTCAATATTTGCGCAAATTGCTGATGGAATATGTGAATATAAGGGAATAAATGTAAAAAATAACGATTGACACTGTAAAAGTATTAATGTATAATTGTATACAAAGATACATTAGAGGTGAGAAATATGCTCGAACTTTCAAACAAGACAAATTTACTAGAGGAAAATGATTATAAATATTCGTTGCAGGACGTGGATTCTCCTAATCTGTATCGCGAATTTTACAGTTATGACGATGTGCCGCGCGTTGCTTTTAACCATCGCCGTGTGCCTATGAGTATGCCGCGTGATATATGGATTACCGATACATCGCTTCGCGACGGTCAGCAATCGGTAGAGCCGTATACCGTAGAGCAGATTGTAAATCTTTATAAACTTATGTCAAAGCTTGGAGGTCCTTACGGTATTATACGACAAACCGAAATGTTTGTATACAGCAAAAAGGACAGAGAGGCTATTGAGCGCTGTCAGGAATTGGGACTTAAATTTCCCGAAATCACTACCTGGATACGTGCTAATAAGCAGGACTTTAAGCTTGTCAAGGACTTAGGCATTCGTGAGACGGGTATTTTGGTGTCTTGCAGTGACTATCATATTTTTAAAAAGTTAAAGATGACTCGCCGACAAGCTATGGATACATATCTTGCTGCGGTTGCGGAGGCTTTTGAGGCAGGTGTTATGCCGCGTTGCCATTTAGAAGATATCACACGCGCTGATTTTTACGGTTTTGTAGTGCCTTTTGTAAACGAACTTATGAGGATGTCTGAGGATGCAGGCATACCTGTGCGCATTCGCGCTTGCGATACTATGGGCTATGGTGTGCCGTATCCCGAGGTTGCTTTACCGCGAAGCGTACCCGGTATTATCTACGGTCTGCAACACTTTTCCGATGTACCCAGCGAAATGCTTGAATGGCACGGTCATAATGACTTTTATAAGGCGGTTACGAATGCATCTACCGCATGGCTTTACGGCGCATCGGGTGTTAACTGCTCACTTTTGGGTATTGGTGAGCGCACGGGCAATGTTCCGCTTGAAGCAATGGTTATGGAATATGCGTCATTGCGTGGCTCGTTTGACGGTATGGAGCCTGCAGTTATTACCGAAATTGCTGAATATTTTAAAAATGATATGGGTTATGATATTCCCGTTATGACACCGTTTGTTGGTAGAAACTTTAACGTAACACGCGCGGGTATTCACGCTGACGGTCTGCTTAAAGACGAAGAGATATATAACATCTTTAATACCGAAAAAATACTTAACCGTCCTGTATCTGTGTTGCTTGGCAAAACATCAGGTCTTGCGGGTATTGCTTATTGGATAAACCAAAATTATAATCTTAAAGGTAATGATGCCGTTGACAAGCGTAGTGAATTGGTTATTAAAATGAAAGAGTGGATTGACAAGGAGTATGAAGACGGCAGACAAACCAGCCTTTCTAATGATGAGATAGAAGAAAAGGTATCCTTGTTTTCAGGAGGTAAATTATGATAGAGCATAAAACGATATCGCTTGCCGATCAGGTGTTTGAGCACCTCGAAACTGATATTTTAAGCGGTAAATACAGCAAAGGCGAGACCCTTACCGAAAGCAAGTTAAGTGTAGAGCTTGGCGTTAGCCGAACTCCCATACGCGAGGCGCTTCGTCGTCTTGAACAGGAGCACTTGATTGAAGAGGCTCCAAAAGGCATAGTAGTCGTAGGTATAAGTGAAAAGGACCTTGATGATATCTTTACGGTTCGCTTAAAGCTTGAGGGCGAGGCGGCGGCTATGGCGGCGCAGAATTATACAGATGAGCAGTTAGCCGTAGTTCGCGAAGCGCTCGAATTTCAGGAATTTTATCTTGACAAAAATGATCCCGACCGCATAAAAACCATGGACAGTCGTTTTCACGAAACTATATATAAAATGAGCGGTAGCACAGTTCTTTATGATGTTTTAGAACCATTACATAAAAAAATTTTAAAATACCGTAGGGCATCTGTCAGCAACGTAAGTCGCGCAGAAGCCTCTGTGGCAGAGCACAGAGCAATTTACGAGGCACTAGTCGTGCGTGACAGCGAGCTTGCTTCAAAGCTTGTAATAGAGCATTTAAATAATGCGTATCAGCATATCTGCAAAAAGGAGAATTAATTATGGGTTTAACAATAGCGCAAAAAATTATCAAAGAGCATCTGGTGTCAGGCGATATGACATCGGGCAGTGAAATTTCTTTAAAAATTGACCAAACATTAACACAGGATGCTACAGGTACTATGGCATACCTTGAGTTTGAAACCATGGGTCTTAAGCGTGTAAAGACCGAAAAAAGTGTTGCTTATATAGATCACAATACATTGCAGTCGGGCTTTGAAAATGCCGATGACCACAGATATATTCAGTCGGTAACATCAAAGCACGGTATTTATTTTTCGCGTCCAGGTAACGGCATTTGTCATCAGGTTCATCTTGAGCGTTTTGGCAAGCCGGGCAAGACTCTTATCGGTTCTGACAGCCACACACCCACAGGTGGCGGTATAGGAATGCTCGCCATGGGTGCGGGCGGATTGGATGTTGCTGTTGCTATGGGTGGCGGCGCATACTTTATTACAATGCCAAAGATGTATAAGGTAAACCTTACGGGTAAGTTAAAGCCCTATGTTACCGCTAAAGATATCAGCCTTGAAATATTGCGTATTTTGTCGGTTAAAGGCGGCGTTGGTGCAATAATAGAATGGGGTGGAGAAGGCATTAAAAACCTTACAGTACCCGAACGTGCCACTATTACCAATATGGGTACCGAGCTTGGCGCTACGACCTCGATTTTCCCGTCGGACGATGTAACACGCGCTTTCCTTAAGGCTGAGGGTAGAGAAGAGGATTATATTCCGCTTGCTAGTGACCCCGATGCTGTTTACGATAAGGTTATAGATATTAATCTTGATGAGTTAAAGCCGCTTATCGCCTGCCCACACAGCCCTGACAATGTTGTAACGGTTGAGTCCTTGAAGGGCACTAAGGTTGATCAGGTTTGCATTGGTTCTTGTACCAACTCTTCACTGATGGATATGCTAAAGGTTGCCGCAATGCTAAAGGGTAAGGTTATTTCACCAAATGTGAGCCTTTCGATTTCGCCCGGTTCTAAGCAGGTGCTTGGTATGCTGGCTGATTGTGGTGCATTAAGCGACATTATCGCTAGTGGCGCACGTATTCTTGAATCTGCTTGCGGACCTTGCATTGGTATGGGCTTTTCACCAAACAGTGCGGGCGTTTCACTTCGCACATTTAACCGCAATTTTGAAGGCAGAAGCGGTACCGCTGACGCGGGCGTTTACCTTGTATCGCCTGAAACTGCTGTTGCGGCGGCTCTTACAGGCGAAATTACCGACCCGACAACCTTGGGCGGCAGTATTGTAATCAATATGCCCGAGAGCTTCAAGATTGATGATAGTGCAGTTATTGCCCCCGCTCCCGAGTGCTGTGCAGACAGTGTAGAGGTGCTTCGCGGACCGAATATTAAACCGTTCCCCGAATCAAAACCACAGGTTGACAATTTTACTGCTGAGGTAGCGCTGAAGGTTGGCGACAATATCACAACCGACCACATTATGCCCGCAGGCGCAAAGATTTTGCCCTATCGCTCAAATATTCCGCACCTTTCACAGTTCTGCTTTGGTGTGTGTGATAAAACCTTCCCCGAACGCGCAAAGGCTTTGGGTGAGAGCATTATCATAGGCGGTAGCAACTACGGTCAGGGCTCATCGCGTGAGCATGCGGCACTTGTACCTATGTATTTGGGTGTTCGCGTTGTTATTACCAAGAGCTTTGCTCGTATTCACGTTGCAAACCTTATAAACTCGGGTATTATGCCGCTTACATTTAAGAACGCCGATGATTACGACAAGATAAATCAGGGCGACAAGCTGTCACTTTCTAATGTATTCGACGGTATGGATAAGGGCGCAATCACCCTTAAAAATGAAACCTCAGGCAACGAAATTGAACTCGTTTGCGATTTTACCGAAAGACAAAAGAAGATACTTAAGGCAGGCGGATTGCTTGCATTTACAAAGTTAGGTGAATAATATGGAACAATATATTAATAACGCGGTATCGCATTTTGAAAAACTGCTTCGTGAGCAGATTGCCCGTCAGCAAAAAATGGAAAAGGATAGCGGCGCGATAGATTATAGCGCACTTGATAAAATTATTATCGGTGTTTGCGGCGGCGACGGTATAGGACCGATTATTTCTGCCGAGTCAGAAAAATTGCTTCGCTTTTTGCTTGAGGACGAGGTTAAAAGCGGCAAGGTTGAGATTAAAACAATAGAGGGTCTTACCATTGAAAACCGTATTGCGAAAAATCAGGCAATACCCGATGATGTTTTGGCAGATATCAAATCCTGTCACGTAATTCTTAAAGGACCGACAACAACCCTTAAAGGCGGTACGCTTGAAAGCGCAAACGTTGCAATGCGCCGCGAGCTTGACCTTTATGCCAATGTTCGCCCTGTATGTGTACCCGAAGAAAACATTGACTGGACATTTTTCCGTGAAAATACCGAGGGCGAATATGTGTTAGGCTCTAAAGGTGTCGAAATTCCCGACACATTGGCTTTTGACTTTAAGGTAACAACCAATGCGGGTACACGCCGAATAGCCAAAGCCGCGTTTGAATACGCGCGTAATAACGGCAAAAAAAATGTAGCCATTGTTACCAAGGCTAACATTATGAAAAAGACCGACGGTAAGTTTTCGGAAATATGTCACGAAATTGCTAAGGAATATCCCGAAATTACAGCTGACGAGTGGTATATCGATATTATGACCGCAAACCTCGTAAACGAAAAAATACGCAGCGGTTTTGAAGTTTTCTTAATGCCAAATCTTTACGGCGATATTATCACCGACGAAGCGGCTCAGATTCAGGGCGGCGTTGGTACTGCGGGTAGTATGAACCTTGGTGACCGTTACGCTATGTTTGAGGCGATACACGGTTCGGCTCCCCGTATGATAGAGCAGGGAATAGGCGGTTACGCTAACCCGACAAGTATTTTTAAGGCAACTGAGATGCTGCTTAATCACATTGGCTTTAAAGCGCAGGCAGAAAAGCTTAGCAAGGCGCTTTCTATCTGCACTGAAACCGAGAAAAAAGTAGTAGTTACAGGCGATATTGACGGCGCAACCTGCGCTGAATTTAGCGAATATGTAATGGAAACAATTAAAAATCTTTAAACGAAAAAGGATATTCAGCAAATAACTGAATATCCTTTTAACTTATGTTTTTGTTGTGTAATTATCTTTAAGCGGCGTGCCGTTTTTAATGTCGGAAATTTTAATGCTTGAGGTGTGAGGAATTTCTTTCCATTCAACCTTTTTAAACAGCGCTATCAGTAATGAAAGCTTGCCGATAATATCAAAAAGTGGGAAGGTAAGGCAAAACCATACTTTTTTTAAAAACGGTATATGTTCTATTCTTTTACGCTCAATTATGTAAATATATGTAGCGGTGACAATGTTTTTGAAATAACTTACAAGCGACGCATAAAGTACAGATGCCGTAAGTGTTGCTATAGTACTACCAAATCTGAAGCCATCAAAAATCCGTATACTAAAAAGCTCTATCTTAAAAAAGTCAAAAACAAACCATTTCCAGCCCATAAGTATCATAGCGGATTTTAAGCAGTAAATGATTATTCTTTTAAAAAGTATCATCAGGGAACGTGGGTACATTACCGATAGCATATCAAGACTCATAAATCGGAGCCTGATGTTATTAAAAAGCTTTTTGTATCGGGGTGCATTAGGACAATTGCGATTTGCCGCGCCGTCTGTTACAAATATGTGTTTAAGCAGCTTTGGTCCCGTTTCAATAAGCGCTTGCAGGTGTCCCTTTGCCCAACGAACACGCTGGCGCATAGCAACCTTAATGTCAACGGGTTGTTCGTCGTAAAATTCGGCGGCATCATTATAAGAAATCTGATAGCCCTGCGCTACAGCATCGGCGCAAAAAGCACGGTCTTCGGTAAGAGAGGTATAATTCCAGCCGTTTTTTATCAGTTCGTTAGAAAACAAAAAACCCGTACCCTGAATGCGTGTAGCCAAGTGAAAGAGCGAGCGGGCTCTATGCTCATTACGAACGGTGCGTAGCCAGTGTACACCGTAGGATGCCGATATCCAGTTATCACCGAAATTTTTGGTATTTCGGTAAGAGGTAATAATTTTTTGACCCGCGTCAAACGATTCGTTCATACGGCTTATGTAGTCTTGCTTTAAAAGATTATCCGCATCAAAAATAAAATAACCCTCAAAGCTTTCAACTCCGTAATCCCGTCTTATGTTTTCTACCAAAAACTGTAGGGCATAGCCCTTTGTACGATGCTCGGGGTCAAAGCGTTCATAGCAAACAGCGCCCAATTCGCGTGCAATTTTTGCTGTATTATCGGTGCAATTATCTGCTACTACAAAAACTGTTACAAGCTCGCGGGGGTAATCCTGCTGATTTATACTGTCTATAAGATTGCCGATAACCGTTTCTTCATTTCTTGCCGCAACAAGTATTGCGTATTTGTGATTACACCTCGCGCTTTTGAATTTTCTTGTGAAGAAAACACCCGTTATTTTGTAAACAGTTCTATACATAAGCACATTTCCTATAAATTTTGACACTTTGTTAATAACATTAATAACCAATTTTAAAATTTCCATAGCACTAACATCATAAGCTCAATAAATTTAAGAATCAACGGCGCCCGTCTTAAGAATGCATTAAGTGTTTTTAAGAAAATATTAAGGGTATATTTTACTTGTAATTCTGTCAATAATGTTATATAATAAACTAAATATATTTAGATTGGGGTGTTAGTGCTTGTTGATAAGTGCAATACAGGGCGGACTCTCTTTGTCCGAAATCATTATATATGCATTGTCTTCGTTTGTAGTAATATTTTTAACATTACCTATTCACGAGTGGGCGCACGGTTTTGTATCTACTAAGCTTGGCGACCCGACACCGCGCTATCAGGGCAGATTGACACTTAACCCGATGGCTCATATCGATTGGCTTGGCGCGGCGGGCATACTGTTTTTCGGAATAGGTTGGGCAAAGCCCGTACAGGTAAACGCACGCTATTATAAAAATCCCAAATGGGGTATGGCTCTTGTTGCACTTGCAGGTCCGCTTTCTAATATTATTGTGGCGTTTACATCTTTGATATTAAGTCAGGCAATTTATACTGTTTTTGTATTAACAGGGATTATTTCAACGGCTTATAATCTATATTTTGTGCTATCGCTGTTCTTTTATATGGTGGCTCAGATAAATGTTCATCTTGCGGTGTTTAACTTGATACCGATACCGCCGTTTGACGGCTCACGCATACTTTTTACTTTCTTGCCGCAAAAATATTATTTTAAAATTATGCGCTATGAAAGATATATCTTTTTGGGAATTTTAGCTATACTTTATACCGGTATACTTGATGAGCCCATATCGTTTTTGACTAATGCAGTTTTGCGCGGAATTATTAATCTTGCAGAACTACCCTTTGCTTTACTTGGAGTGTGAATGATGGAACAGACGGTAACACTGTCTTATAAAACCGAAAATTTTGAAGGTCCGCTTGATCTGCTTTTGCAGCTTATAGCACGCAATAAACTTAATATTTATGACATTCAGCTGTCGGTGCTTATTGAGCAATATCTTGCTCAAATGGAGGTATTCCGCGCAAATGATATGGAAATTTCAAGTGAATTTCTTGAAATGGCATCACGTCTTATCTATATAAAGACGGTAAGCCTTTTACCAAAGCACGATGAAATTGTACGACTTAAGGAAGAGCTTACGGGCGAACTGCTTGAATATCAGCTTTGTCGCGAAATGGCTGAAAAGCTCGGAAATATGACTAAGGGCTTCGATCGTTTTGTGCGAGTGCCGACTGAGTATGATTTTGACAAAACCTATGAACTTGTTCACAGCAGCGATGTTATGTATCAGTATTATCTTGCCGCTGTGGGTCGCGGTCAGCGTAGACTACCGCCAAATGTTACGCCTTTTACAAAAATAGTAGCAAAAAAGATTGTTTCGGTTTCTACCAAAATTGTTTTTGTAATCCGAAAACTTGTAACGGGCGGAACCAAAAGGCTTAACTCGCTTTACAAAACAGCGCGCAGTCGTTCGGAGCTTGTTGCTACATTTTTGGCAGTGCTCGAGCTTTGCAAGGCAAACCGTGTAGAAATTAGTGGTGACAGTTCCGAAGAAGCAGAAATTAAGATAATTAGGGGGCATAAAAGAGGATGAACAAACAACAAACAATAGCAGCGCTTGAAGCGGTTTTATTTGCTTCGGGCGACCCCATAAGTATAGACAGAATCTCTCAAACCTTTGAACTTAAACCGGAAGAAATAGAGAAGTATATAAAAGAACTTGAAAACAAGTACGAATCGCAACAAAGCGGATTTTATGTAGTGCGTCTTGAAAACACCTATCAGCTTGTAACACGTGAGGAATTTGCACCGTATATCAAGAAGGCTTTTGATATTAAACGCCGCACACCGCTTTCTCCTGCTGCTCTTGAGGTTTTAGCGGTAATTGCATATAATCAGCCTGTAACACGCGCTTTTATAGAACAGGTGCGTGGCGTTGATTGCTCGGGCGTTGTGTCCACTCTTGTTGAAAAAGGACTTATAGAAGAACGCGGTCGACTTGAATTGCCGGGTAGACCTTTGCTTTACGGCACTACAAAGACCTTTTTGCGTAGTTTCAGTTTAAATGATCTTAGCGATTTGCCACCGTTGCCTAAGGATGCTCCCGAGGTGAACGATGTCGGTGAACAACTTGAGATTACCGAAGAAATTGAATCAGAGGAAGCACTCGCGTGAAATTATCATTGATTATTTTGGGCGTAATTATATGTCTTTTATTACTTTTGCTTTTTTTGCCTTTAACTGTCGATGTAAATTATGAGAACGAATTTGTTTTAAAGATAAAATATTCGGGAATAACATTTTTTGACAGCGAAAAAAGAGTGAAATTAAAAAAAGCGAAAAAGCGAAAACGTAAATCGCAAGAAAAAATGAAAGACAATGCGCCTAAAAAAGAAAACTTTTTTAAAAAGACTTACAAACAAAAAGGCCTGCTTGGTGCTATACAGTATTTCAGCAAAATCTTTGTTTTGATTTTTAAAAAATTGTGGTGGGTAATAAAGCGCTTTAGGTTCAGAAAATTTAAATTTAACCTTAGTGTCGCTACGGGCGATGCCGCTAATACCGCTATTAATTACGGTAAGATATGCAGTGCTTTGTATCCGACTATCTCTTTTCTTGAAACAAATGCCGATTTTAAATCAAAACAGATAAACATTAATGCTGATTTTGATAAAATCGAGTCTGAATTTCAGATAGCGGCATCGGTGACGACAAGGCTTTTCTTCTGGCTTGTTGCAGCAATTGCGGCGCTTTTTGGATTTTTAAAACTACAACGTAAGGAAAGTGAAAAATATGAGCGAAAATAACATTAAATCCGTTATGGATACCACTATGGATAAACTTCGCACAATGGTTGATGCGGATACAATTATCGGCACACCAATTGTAGTTGGTAATATTACACTTTTGCCGGTATCACGCGTCTCGTTTGGTCTTGCTACGGGTGGTAGCGATTTTCCCAGCAAAAATAACCAACAGTTGTTTGGTGGTGGCGGCGGTGCAGGTGTCACGGTAAACCCTGTGGCGTTTATATGTATTAACGGGGATAATGTTCATATGATGCCTGTATACAGCGAAATGAATACTGTTGACAAGGCGATCAATATGGCGCCCGAACTTATCGATAAGGTGAAGAGTCTTTTTGATAAAAAGACCGAGATACCGCTCGAAAAATAATCTCATAAATCATAAAACCTCGCACATAAAATTTATGGGTGAAGTGTTATGAAAAAACTTGTTTGCATTATAGGGTGTATAGCAGTTTTGTTAAATTCATTTACAGTATCGGCTTATAATACATCTGCCAAAGCGGCAGTAGTAATAGACGGATACACGGGCGAGATATTATATTCGCAAAATTGTGATGAACGGTTACCAATGGCAAGTACCACCAAAATTATGACAGCCTTGTTGTTATGTGAGCTTGGCGGCGATTTAACACAAGAAGTCGTCACCACGCGCGAAATGGTAATGGTCGAAGGCTCTTCAATGGGTTTGCAGATAGGCGATACGGTGTCGTATCACGCTTTGCTTTACGGTATGATGCTGGCATCGGGCAACGATGCGGCAAATACTACGGCTATAGCGATATCGGGTAGCGTAAGTAAATTTGTTGACCTTATGAACGAGCGTGCTCAAGCAATGGGACTAAAAGATACCCATTTTGTAACACCGTCGGGGCTTGATGCCGACGAACACTATACCACAGCTTATGAATTGGCTATTATTGCAAAAGAGGCTTTAGCTAATGAAAATTTTGCAAAGGCTGCGGCTTCGCAGTCTGCACGGCTTTGTTACGGAAATCCGCCGTATAACCGCACACTTACTAATCATAATAAGCTACTTAAAATGTATGACGATATAATCGGCGTAAAAACAGGTTTTACTTCAAAATCGGGTAGGTGTCTGGTTTCGGCTTCTGAAAAAGACGGTAAATTTGTTATTGCTGTAACGCTGAACGATGGTAACGATTGGGCTGACCATCGCGCACTTCTTGATTTAGGATTATCGCTTATAAAAATCAAAACTTTTTCACCCAAGATAAGTGAAATATTTATAGATGTGACAGACGGTTCGAATTTGGATGTAAAAATTCCGTCTGCTACAATTAACATAAGCGAAAATTCTTCGGTTGATTATTTAATAAATCTGCCATACTTTTTATATGCCCCCATAAAAGAGGGTGAACAGATAGGCAGTATAGGTTATTATTGTAATGACGTTCTGGTTTCTGAACTACAGATCGTTGCGCAGCATAATATAGAGTATAGACAAAATAAATTGATTTTATTTTTTGAAATATTTAAAAGTATTTTTACACAGGTTTAGGAGTTTGAAATGAAGGATAGTAAAATAAGACTTCAAAAGCATTTATCGGCTTGCGGAATAGCGTCGCGTCGAAAATCTGAGGAATTAATTGAGCAGGGTAAAGTGCGTGTTAACGGCAGAGTAGCAACACTTGGCGATAAGGTGGATCCCAAGCGAGATAAAGTTACCGTAAGGGGTAAAAATGTTGTTCCCGTTACACAAAAGGTTTACATAATGTTGCATAAGCCGCGCGGCTATGTGACAACCTTGAGTGATGAGTTTGATCGTAAAAATGTTGCCGACCTTGTAAAAGATGTCGGTATTAAGGTGTTTCCCGTGGGGAGACTTGATCGCGATTCAGAGGGCTTGCTTATTATGACAAATGACGGAGAGCTTGCAAATATAATTACTCATCCGTCAAGCCATGTGAACAAAACCTATCGCGTAACGGTAGGCGGTGCGGTTGAAGACGATCAAATCAAAAGGCTTTGCGAGGGTGTTGTTATTGACGGCAGAAAGACACTGCCTTGCGACGTGTTTGTTATTGAACGCCGCGAAGACAGAACAGTGCTTAACTTTATCATTCAAGAGGGTAGAAACCGTCAGATAAGAAAAATGTGTGACGCGGTAGGTCTTGAGGTTTTGCGACTTAAGCGTATCGAAATTGCAGGCGTTAAATTAGGCGGATTAAAACCAGGCTCCTGGCGCGAGCTTAACGAACGCGAACTTACCCGATTAGAAAACATCACAAAATCAAAGGAAGAAGAACAATGATAAGTGTTTTACCTTGCCGTGATAAAGCAGAAATTTCTGATTTGTTTAATAAACATAATATTGAAACTGATGATTATTCGGGTTGTGTTATAGCGCGAACAGGCGAAGAGGTTTTGGGATATTCTCTTTATAGACTTGACACTAAAACAATGACGGTTTACGCTGTCGAGCCGCAAAGTGATATAATGCTTGCTGACGGAATACTGCGCAGTGCTTTGCATGTAGCGGCAGAAAATTTTGTGTTTGATGTTTATTATGCCGATTGCTCACCGATAGACCTGTTTTGTAAACTTGATTTTATAAAAAACGAAGAGGAAAAACGGCTTAATATTGATAAACTTTTTGGTGGATGTAATTGCGGTAATAAAAAATAAAAAATGTAGGTTTACAATAGATGTGTTACAGTTAGCGATAAAAAAAGAGTGACGAATG
>CAZVWG010000004.1:0-38711 GCA_964630675.1 uncultured Ruminococcus sp. | reverse complement strand
GTCTGAAAACTTTTCATCGCTTGTTTGCTTAAAGCGATTCATCATTTCCTCAAAACTTGCAGGCTCGCTTTTTTTAGGAGTCCAAGTGTATGTAGAATCTATACTTTGCTTTTGCGGCGCACTCTTACGTTCGCGGCGCGGCGCATCTTCACTCTTTTTTTCGGGTGGAAGCGCACGTTTGATGCTGAGCGATATCTTGCCGTCATCGCCGATGTTCAGCACCTTCATTTTAACTATATCGTCAACCTTTACGTGTTCTTTTATGTCATTCACATAATTTCTTGCAACTTCAGATATGTGTACCATACCCGACTTGCCGTCACCAATATCAACAAAAACTCCAAAAGATGTGATTGTTGTAATTTTTCCCTCTATAATGTCGCCAACCTTAAGCTCCATAAATTTAAAAAGTCCCCCTAATTGCCTGATATATCAATATAAATCTCTTCGTCAGAATAAACGAATCCAAGTCTTTCCCTTGCAGCTTTCTCAATTATAGCCGCATGCGAGTCACTTTCAAGCAATGCTTTATACTCGCTTATGGTAAGCTGCAAAGCATCGCGTTCTTTTTCATAATTTTCAAGTTCTGCTCTTGCCTTAACAAGCTCATTCCCAAGCCCTATAAGAGTTATTACCATATAAACAGAAATACCAAGAACAATAAGCCGCACTATGACGCTTTTTTTACGTTTCGGTTTTTTCTTCATGTAAAGACTTCTCCGTACTTATAATTTTTCTATTAGTATACAACAGCTTATGTACATTTTTCAAGAGTTTTTTTATACTTTTAAAAACATATTTTTTTGTTTTACAAAACAAAGCCTCTGATTTTATATTAAATGTCTCGATAAATCTTGTCATTTTCTTGTTTATATCGGCTATCTTTAAAAATACAAATTTCAAAAGCGGAAAAATTAGTGTTGATAAGCTTATACGAAATATAACAAAACCCGCAAACTCACCAATAAGCACATATCCCCTTATCTCGCCGTCTGTAACCGCCATTAAAAATATAAAAGTCGCAAACGCATAAAACACCCAAATAAATATATCAGTAACAGTGACCATAAAAAAAGAATTTAGACACACCTTACGCAAAGCGCGAAGTATATCATAAAACAGACAAAAGATACCGCCAACACATAAGGAAAGTATAAAACTGATTGCTTGATTGTAGTTACTTATTTCCCACATACATTACCTTAAAAGTCGTGACAAAAATCCACCGGTCGACTTTACATCAGACATATAAACCACCGCAAATATTTTGCCCGTAGCAGAAAGGTCGCCCGTATTCGTATTAAAGCTTTCTATGTGCAACGCTTCTCCTTTGATGGTCATTTTTCCGAGCGCTGTATCAAGCAAAATAGTTTCATCATCAAAAGATGATATCTCCTTTACACCGGATATATTAAGTTTTTTTCGGTTTTCTATGATTACATTCTGAACTGTACTAACATTCTCTTCCAAAATAAAACACCTCACTAAAATATATTGGTGAGGTGTTTTACTTATTCAATAATTTTGTACATTAATGCCGCATCGTCCTTGCGCACGGTTTCAGCAACATTTAAAACCTGAACCTTGACATTTTTCGAACCAAAAGATATCTCTATAACATCATTTACTTTGATATCAAGGGATGCGCGCGCTACACGACCATTTACCGTTACTCTGCCCGCGTCGCAGGCTTCATTTGCAATGGTACGGCGTTTAATTATTCTTGAAACTTTTAAGTATTTATCTAATCGCATAATAATCCTTTTAAAAATTATGAGCCGCCAAATTCGGCGGCTCATTTTTACTAATTTTAATTAGTTGAGAGCGTCTTTAAGTGCTTTACCAGCCTTGAAAGCGGGAGCCTTTGAAGCAGCAATCTTAATCTTTTCCTTAGTAAGTGGGTTGATGCCATCGCGTGCAGCGCGCTCTTTAACAGAGAATGTACCGAAGCCTACAAGTGCCACGCTGTCGCCAGCCTTAAGAGTATCTGTGATAGCGTCAACTACTGCCGCTACTGCCTTTGCTGCATCTTTGTTAGAAAGACCTGCTTTCTCTGCAACTGCTGCTACTAATTCTGTTTTGTTCATGGTTAGAACCTCCTGAAAATTTTTGGTTTTCTTAAAGTGTTTCACACTAGAATAGCAAGCGTTTAAAAAACTTTTCAAACGTCCTAATTAATTATACCTTATCTTTTAAAAAAATCAACTAATTTTGATAGATTTATTGAAAATATTCAAAACACACCGCATACTTTTGTGCAAATTTTACTATATTTATCTTATAATTTTGAGCTTATTGAACACCTTTAAGAGCTTATCTCCCTTTGGCAATGATAAAACATCATCCGCTTCAAAAGTGTTAAGAAGTACAAGTACTATAAAATACACAACCGCGGCAACCGCAATTTCAAGTGCGGTACCCATCTTGCCCAAAGAACTTAAATCTAAGACAACGGTCGAAATTCCGCATACAAGCGCCGCCATAAAAGGCTTTAAAATAGTTTTCCAAAGATTTGGTTTTACGCCTGTGTATTTTATAAGAGACAAAAGATTTGCGACAAAAATGAACAAATAAGACACAAATGTACCTATCGCCGCGCCCTTTATATTTATTGTAGGAATACCTACAAAAATAAAATTAACTATAACCTTAAGTGCGGCACCAATTGCTACATTACGCAATGAAATTTTTTCTTTTCCTATTGCTTGTAACATACTTATCATCGGTATAGCAAGACCCGCAAAAATCGCAGTTAGACCATATATACGCAACATTGTGCCGCCAATTTTCACTGCAGCAGGAGTATCGTATATAAGCTCCATTATTGCAGGACCCAAAAATGCAAAGCCCAGACCTGCAGGCATGGATATAATAGAAGTTAGCTTTAACCCCGATTCAACATTGCGTTTTAATAATACCTTATCCTGTTTTGACCATGCGGTAGTTAAAACAGGAAGTGCACTCACACCCAAAACAGATGTGATAGTTGGAATCAAATTATATAACGTAAATGCTTTTTCGCGAACACCGTAAAGATAGGTTGGCAATTCTTCGGATTTAATATTACTTCTTATATATCCATTATATAATTCTTTAATGCTTTTAAAATGATCATCCATCATTTCGGTAAGCTGCCACTTAACCAAAAAAACATCTACAAATGAAGATACCGTATTAGCAAGAGAAGCCAAAACAACCGGAATTGCTATTAGGATTATAGTTTTAGTCAAGGTTTTATCATCTTGTGCAGCAGGAGCGTTTTTAAGTTCTTCGGATGTTATACCGTCACCTTTTAACTTGTATCTCAAAATCAGGAAGGTTGACGAAGCGGCACCACCAACTACAATGCCAAGCATTGCACCCGCCGAAGAAAGTGCTTGGCTATTAGTGTAACGCATAACCAAATATGCAAATCCCAGTCCCAAAATTAGTTTTCCTAGCGCTTCAATAACGTCACTTACAGCCGTTGGATACATATTTCGCAAGCCTTCGTAATAACCGCGATATACTGACATTATACAGCAGAAAAACAATGCCGGAGCAATAGCTACTATACTATATATCGTAGCCCCCGATTCATCTGTTAACAAAACAAACGGATAAGCTAATGCCAGCATTAAAGCAAAACCCGTAAGTCCGGTTATTGTAAAAAGCTTTTTAGTAACACGTAATGCACTTTTTACGTCATTATATTTTCCTTGTTGAACACTATTTGCTACAAAACGTGAAATAGCAATAGGAAGCCCCGCCATTGCGAGTGTATAAATAGGTGTAAAAAGAGCATATGCCGAAGAAAAATAGCCAAAACCTAATTCATCTTCCCAAAGTCTTGATAACGGTATCTTAAATATAGCGCCTATAATCTTAACCAAAACAGTAGAACACAGCAGTATTATCGCACCGTATTCAAAGCTTTGCTGTTTTCTTTTATTTTCTTGCATTATAATTTTACCTCATCACACAAAGTTTCAAGCACTTTTATAAAAATATCAGAAAGCGCCTTGCCCTCTCCTGTGTTCATATCACTATAATTTGCATACGCATCGTCACCCGCATCGTCAGATACACGTCTAAGGCTTAAATACGGAACACCAGCCATATCACACACACTCGCTATTGCCGCAGTTTCCATATCGCAGGTAGTAGCATTAAAGCTGCCGCGCAAAAAGTCGCGATCAGATACCGAGCAGATAAATCGGTCACCGCAAACTGCAGTACCGTGCGTGCACTCTCCTATTGCGGCTTGCGCTTTATGAAGCAGCAATTCATCTGCATCGTAAATATACTTTTGTGACGGTTTTTCGCAAGGCTTATATCCTATACCCGTAAGGTCAAAATCGTGCTCTAAAAATTTATCAGGCAACACAATCTCGCCACGCTTTACACCGCTTATACCTCCCGATAAACCAAAATTAAGGATGTATGTACAGCCCGTATCAACAAGATGCGTAGCTGCTGTGGCGGCGTTTACCTTACCAATGCCGCAGTTAACGCAAATAATACTTGCGTTAACTCTATCAAATGTGATTGCCTTGCGGTTAAAATATTTATATTCTTTTGCTGCAGAGCCTACAGCTTGGGCAAATGGGGCATATTCATCATAGTCTGCAACAACTATACCTATTTTAAAATCCTTCATTCTGACACCCTTATCAGTCAAGCTTTTCGCCACAGCTGTTACAGAATGACGAATTCATATCAATGTTTGCATTGCATTTAGGACAAACGCGTTTATTTTTTATGCTTTGAATATCCTCGTTAAGACGGGCAATCTCTTCATTCTTTTCGGTTATTGCATCCACAAGATTGCGCACCCCGTCACTGATATCGGCACTATCCTTTACAAGTTCATAATATATCTTGCCAAGGTCGGCATAATCCTTCTCACGCTTTGATCTAAGCGAAGCAATATTGAATTTTTGCTTCTCTACAGTTACGACCTCGTCAGTCTTTTTGCAGGCAACATCAAATACCTCTTTGGTCTTGTTAATAGCATTGTCTAAAAATCCCATTTTTATAATACCTCCAATAAATTTCTTAAAGTTTTAGACCGCCGATAAATTCACGAATAAGCGAATTATCGGGAACCAATGTGCCGTCGATAGCTACAAATCGCTCAAGCGCGTTTGCAGTTTTAATAAAATAATCATAGCAAGGTGCATTTTTATTTACAGTGCTTCGCATTTTTCCAAAACGCTCACGATAAACACCAAGCTCATACGGATGAAATGTTACAAGTTTTATGTCTGCCGTATCTTTAAAGCAGTACAAATATTTGCGCTCACCATCAATGACATTATTCCAAAGATGCAGTGTCTCGGTAGCGGTAGCGCCGCGAAATTGGTCGTCACGAAGCACACGGCGAATAAGCCTTATCTGACGGCTTGAAAGCATCTGAACGCCGTTTTGGTCATCTACCGAACGGTTAACGCTAATATATATTTTTAATATGTTTTTTCGTGGTACCAAATCAGCAATAAGCGGATTCATAGCATGTAAACCCTCAACTATTACGATACCGTGATTACCAATATCAATCAATTTTGAATTTTGTATCCTTGATTTTGTTTTAAAATCATACTGCGGCAGATATGCTCTTCCGCTTTCTATAATTTTTGTAAAACAATCCTTTACAAGTGAAATATCAAGAGAATTTACCGATTCAATGTCGGTGGTGTTGTCTGGCAACAGCGGTAATTTATCCGCAGGTAAATAAAAGTCATCTAAAGACACCACGGTTGTGCTCTCTCCCAAAGCCTCTAAACTCTCCCGTAAAAGATGTGCCGTTGTGGTTTTTCCCGAACCGGACGGACCTGCGATTGCTACAATTTTTATTTCATCATCAGCCTCTATACGCTTTGCAATTTCGGCTATGCTCTTTGAATATTCATAATTGCACGCATTGATAAATTTCAAAGGATTTTCGGTAGCATTTTTGTTAATCTCATTTAAGGTATTTATCATAAAACTCACCTATTTCTGTTTTGCGTGATATAAGTTCATCAAACCCATTTATATATTCATACGGATATTTAAAATTGAAAATTCTTTTTATATTTTTGTTATGATTATCCTTTAACTTTGTTACCGCCGAAGCTCCACAAGCAAGAATTGTATGGGTTTCATCCATAATATAAACGTTATACAGTCCCTCAAATCCACGTTTTGCATAACCAACATTTTCAAGATTGCCCACAGTTTTACTTTGTCTGTACATATAATATGGTAAAATATCGTTTTTTTCAAGAATTTCTCGCGAATATTCTACCATTTTTGCCGCTGTTGCACCTGCTTTAATCTCGCTATGCTGTCCGCTTGTGTTAAGTGACGACGCGCGTTTCATCGAAAGAGCGTGCACCGTTACACTCTCGGGATTAAGATCTAAAATTTTATCAAGCGTATTTTTAAAGCCGTCAAAGGTATCGTTAGGAAGCCCTGCTATCAAATCCATATTGATATTATTAAATCCTATTTTTCTTGCTAAATTAAACGCATCTATAGTATCTCGCGCTGTATGTTTTCTTCCTATACATTCAAGCACGCTATCGTTCATTGTCTGCGGATTAATACTAATGCGTGTAACACCGTTTTGTTTTATTGCATACAGTTTATCCGCGTCAATGGTATCAGGTCTGCCTGCCTCAACCGTAAATTCACGAACTGTAGACATATCAAAGTACTTCTTTACCGTACCTAAAACCTGATTTAATTGTTCAGCATTAAGCGTTGTCGGTGTACCACCACCCATATATATCGTTTCAAGTCGCAACCCTAAATCCTTTGATATTTTTGCCGTAATTTCGAGTTCGCGGCACAAAAGCTCGACATACTGTGGAATTATATTCTTTGCTTTTTCAATAGAGTGCGATACAAAAGAACAATAAGAGCATCTTGTAGGGCAAAAAGGTACTGATAAATAAAGGCTGAATGATTTTTCCCGAGATAAAGAAATAATGTTCTCTTCTCCACTTACTGCCCTCTTGCACAAATCAAGCTTTTCTTCGCTCACTAAAAATTTATTCTTAAAAAATTTTTCAGCATATTCTATTCCGTATTCATCGCAGTAGCGCAAAAAGAGTTTTGCCGGACGCACACCCGTCAGTATACCCCAATCAGATCGATAACCTGTAAGACTTTCAAAACAATAAAACAACTGTCGGCCAAGCTCATGCTGTGTCTCTTTTTTTATATCAGGTATTGACTTATCAACTACCGCAGTGAAATTCGCCTCGTCATTTCCCAATTTAAGCTTTGCAAAAACTGTGATATCGTCACCGTCTTCACAAACCTTACAAATGACACATCTATCATCCTGTTCTTCGGTGTGCAAAACCGTGATTTTTTCAAAAGGCAAAAAAAGCCGTATCAGTTTTTCCATTTCATAGTCAAAACTATGACCTATGTTACATAATTTCATTTTTTACCTCAAATATGGGTTGTTTGCTCTCTCGTGACCAATTGTGGTCGTCTCGCCGTGACCAGAATAAACCTTTATGTTATCATCAAACAGCCACATAATCCTATCGAGAGATTGTTTCATCTCGTCAATATTGCCGCCCGGCAGGTCAACTCTACCCACTGTTTCATAAAACAGCATGTCACCGCTAAAAAGACAATCCTCCATCAAATAGCACATACCGCCTACCGTATGACCGGATGTCTCATACGCTTTTACTGTAATATCACCTACGGTAAACTCTTCTTCATCCTCTATAGTATAGTCGGCATTAAACGCAGAAATCGGCGGAGTGAACCTGCCCGACAGATTAAACGTTCTGTCAGATAAAGCAAATTCCTCATTTTTGCCTATGGCAATTTTAACACCTGTATCCTCGCGTAACTGTAACGCGCCGCCTATGTGGTCATAATGCGCGTGCGTAATAAGTATAAGTCGTGTCTTATCGGCATTGTTTTTTAAAAACTGCGCAAGCTCTACAGTATATTTACCGGGGTCTACAACAATTGCCGCTTTGTCGGTAAGTATTCCGTAGCAATTTGAATACGTTGCAAGATGCCCTGTAAGTAAAAATTTAACTTCCATATTTATCCCTTTTTGTTCCAGATATCAGTGTCAAGAATTATTGTTACAGGTCCGTCGTTAATAAGACTTACCTGCATATCGGCACCAAATTCACCGATTTCTACACTTTTGATACCATTGTTTTTAAGCGCCTGACAGTACATTTTGTAATACTTTTCTGCCGTTGCAGGCTCCATCGCATTTATAAACGAGGGGCGATTGCCCTTTTTGGTATCGGCAGCTAAAGTAAATTGAGAAATGCACAATATTTCGCCGTCTATATCAAGTATAGATTTATTCATTTTACCGTCTTGGTCCTCAAAAATACGAAGATTTGCGGTTTTTCTGGCAAGTAGCTCTATATCACATTCAGTATCGCCGTCGACCGCGCAAAAAAGTATCATATATCCTATGCCGCATTCGCCAACAACTGCGCCACCAATTTCAACCGATGCATTTTTTACCCTCTGTATTACGGCTCGCATACTACTGCACCACTCTTTCTACGCTGAATACACCTGAAATCTTTTCTACACGCGCTATGATACTTCGCAGATGTTCAACGCTTTCGGCGCTTATGGTAAGATGTATAATGCTGTTGCCACCCTTAAGTTGACGGGCATTGATTTGATGAACTGCAAGTCGCATATTGTATGCCGTGTTCATAACATCGCCTACTAGTCCCTCACGGTCTATTGCAGATATCTGAAGTGTTGATGTAAAGCTCTCACTGCGAATATTATCCCAATGTGCGTTTACCCAACGCTCAGGTTCAGCTGACGCCGGTATATCACGCGGAACATTACTGCAATCGCACTTGTGAATCGACACGCCGTGCCCACGGGTTATAAAACCGATAATATCGTCACCGGGTAGAGGTGCACAACATTTTGACAGCTTTACAAGGCAGTTATCGATACCCTCAACAATAACACCTTCGGATGATGCGTGCTTTTTAGGAGCAAGCGGTTTAATATCGACAGCCTTTGCTGCACTTGTACGCCTTGCATAGTCCTCACGCACACGGGGAAGGATTTTTGATATTAGCACACCGCCATATCCTATAGCAGCATAGAATTCTTCACTGTCAGCGAAACGCATACGCTTAGCGAGATCTTCTATATATTCTTCATATTCTTTTTCACTGAAGTTTATATTGTTACGACGAAGCTCGCGTTCTAGGTCATCTCTACCCTGCTCTATATTTTCGGTTCGCTTTTCACGTTTAAACCAAGAACGTATTTTTGCCTTGGCAGAGTTTGTAACAGCAATATTCATCCAATCTCGGCTGGGACCGTGACCTGCCTGATTGGTAGTGAGTATTTCTATTACCTCACCTGTTTTAATTTCGTGATTGATAGGTACTATCTTACCGTTTGCTTTAGCGCCTACCATTTTAATACCTACAGCCGAGTGAATTGCGAAGGCAAAGTCAACAACCGTAGAGCCTACAGGTAGATTTATAACATCACCGCGTGGTGTTACGGCAAATACATCTTCTTGGCTAAGGTCTATCTTTATGGTTCTTACAATTTCAGAGGCATCTCCCGAAACATCTGATGTTTCAAGAACTTGACGAATCCAGGCAAGCTGATCCTCCATATATTTGTCGGTTCCGGTTATACCCTCTTTATACTTCCAATGAGCCGCAATACCGAATTCTGCAGTGTGGTGCATTTCAAAAGTTCTTATCTGAATTTCAAACGGCACACCCTCACGACTGATAACCGTAGTGTGAAGTGACTGATACATATTGGGCTTTGGCGTAGATATATAGTCTTTAAACCTATTTGGAATGGGTCTGAACATATCGTGCATTATACCCAGAATATTATAGCAGTCCGCCACAGTATCGGTAATTACACGGATAGCATAAACATCATATATTTCATCAAAGTCACGGTTTTGAACATACATTTTACGGTAAATTCCGTGAATAGATTTAACGCGTCCTTGAAAAGACATTTTTACATTTGGCAACTCTTCTTTAAGACGGGTTTCTATTCTTTTTTCAATGTCTTCGAGTATTTGTATCCTCTGATTTTTTCTTACCTTTAAAAGCTCCTCAATCTCATTATATGCGATTGGGTCAAGATGCTTAATGGCAAGGTCCTCAAGCTCTTCTTTAACAGGACGGATACCAAGTCTGTGAGCAATAGGTGCATAAACCTCAAGCGTTTCAAGCGCCTTGTCACGTTGTTTTTGCTCGGGCATAGCACTAAGGGTTCGCATATTATGAAGACGGTCAGCAAGCTTGATAATAATTACGCGAACATCCTTACCCATAGCAATAAGCATTTTGCGAAGACTTTCTGCCTGTTGTTGCTCTTTTGAGGTAATAGACAACCTGCCGATTTTTGTAACACCGTCAACAAGCAATGCTACATCACTGCCAAAAAGGCGTTTTATTTCATCAACACTGGCATCGGTATCCTCTACCACATCGTGAAGCAGCGCTGCCGCTATAGACTGACTGTCCATACCCAAGGTGACGATTATTTTTGCCACATTAAATGGGTGAATATAATATTCTTCGTTCGTAAGACGCTTTTGACCGAGATGATGGTCCACACAGTAATTAAATGCTTTTTCAATAAGCTGAGTGTCATAACTGCCGCCCTGATTTTTCATACACTCTAAAAGTTCATTATAATCGCGAACAGCTGCATCATTCATCTCTACTCACCCTTTCGTAAAGTTTTTTATATGTATCCGAATTCATTAAATCATTTTTCTGATTAGTGGTATGTCCCACCAAAATACCATTGTTTAATGATACAAGTCCTAACTCGCACAGTATTTTTACAGATGCCAAAGTTTTCGCATATCCGATTCCGATATTAATATATTTAAGCCTCTCTGCACTTATAGGACTTGCCGTTATCATTTTATAAACGCTCCCAACCTCTGAACGACTTGGAAAAACGGCGGCATAGTTTGTATCGTAATGACATAAAAAGTCTTCAAACCGCTGTTTGCCCTCAAAATATGCATCCTGATCTGTATCTGACATTTTAATCGCTTTAATTTGCACAGATAAATTGTATTGACCTTGATACAAGTTTATATCAAGCGTAACAGCTAGATCGAGTGTGTCACCGGGAACAAAGCAAAGCTGTTGCGGTGTTAAACCAAACAGCAAAGCTTGAAAGGCATTGCCGTTTTTTCGACAAAGCAGTTTTAAATGCTTTCCGCCGCCTATTGCTGTTATTTTTTCAAGGGTTGCACCGAATATACCAAAAACGGGAACAGGATTACCTAGCCCGAATGGCTCAAGTGATTTTATGGCAAATGCCATATCCACGCACATACCCGCGGGATTAAGACGAAAATCGATATTAAGCTCGGGCACCGCTATAGGCATTGTGGCTGCATATTCATTTATTTTTTGACGAAATTCGTCAACCCGATCATTATTAACACTGACGCCCGCCGCAAGCTCGTGACCGCCATATTTAAGCAAAACATCACCGCAAGCGTTTATCGCATCATAGAGATGAAAGCCCGAAAAACTGCGACCTGAGCCATGTGCAACGCCATTGTCACTTGATAACACCAGCGTGGGCTTACCGTAACGCTCACAAATGCGCGATGCTACTATGCCGAGCACTCCAAAATGCCAACCGTCACCGCAAACTACTATAACTCTATTATACTGTAATTCGCCGTCTTCGATCATTTTAACAGCGCTTTTTAATATATCCTTTTCTATCTGCTGACGTCGCACATTATCATCATCAATGGGACACGCAATTTTAAGCGCTTCCATAGCATTACTACAAGTCAGCAGCTGAAATGCTCGGTACGCGCTGCCCATTCTGCCTGCCGCGTTAATACGCGGTACAATACCAAAAGATATCTTTGAGGCATCAATATTTGTGCGATCAATGCCCGCCATATTAAGTATCGATGCAATACCGATATTAGGCGCGGTTTTTATTTTTTTTATACCTGATTTAACAATGGAACGGTTTTCGTTAATAAGCGGCATAACATCGCCTATTGTAGCAACCGCCAATATATCAGCATAACGTGATAGCATTTGTTCGGGTTCTTTATCATCAAGCACACAAACAAGCTTAAATGCAACCTCTGCGCCGCAAATCTCTTTAAAACTTGAGGGGCAATCGTTTCGATGCGGGTCCACCACAGCCACAGCCTGTGGCAATTCTTCAGGCGGCAGGTGATGGTCGGTCACAACAGTTTTTATACCCAAAGAGTCTGCATAGGCGATTTCTTTAGCGCAAGATATACCGTTATCCACAGTAACTATAAGTCCCACACCCTGTGCAGCAAGCTTATCAACGGCACCGCAGTTCATACCGTAGCCCTCATCTATACGGTCGGGTATGTATGCCACTACCTCTGCGCCACGGCCTACAAGATAATCATAAAGCAAGGATGTAGCCACAACGCCGTCACAGTCATAATCGCCAAATACAGCAATTTTTATGTTGCTCGCGATAGCGTTGTTTATATAATCGGCGGCGATTCTTATGTCTGCAAGCTCTAACGGGTCACAAAGTATCGGCTCGTCGCTCATAAGAAGCTCAAGCTCACCCTCATTATCTATACCGCGACCAACAGCTATAAGCGCAGCAAATGGGTCTATATCACATTCCTCTGCCAGCAGTTTTGCTTTTTCGCGGTCGGGTGTTCCAACAACCCACTTTTTAACAGACATAATATCACCTCCGATTTAAAAATAATTATTCAATTTATAATAACATAAAATTACCTATATTTCAATAATTTTATATATAAATATATAATAAAAGCAACCGAAATTCTCGGTTGCTTTCCTTTTTATTATTCCAACTCAAATGAACCTGTATAAAGCTGATAATAGGTTCCTTTTTGCGCGATAAGGTCAGCGTGGGAACCACGCTCAATAATTCTGCCGTGGTCAAGCACCATTATTACATCGGAATTCATAACGGTTGAAAGGCGGTGCGCTATTACAAATACCGTTCTGCCCTCCATCAGCTTATCCATACCCTTTTGCACAATAGCTTCTGTACGGGTGTCAATTGAAGATGTAGCCTCGTCCATTATCATAACGGGAGGGTCTGCAACCGCGGCGCGAGCGATAGCAATCAACTGTCTTTGGCCTTGTGAAAGGTTTGAGCCGTTATTTGAAAGCTCGGTTTCATATCCCTGCGGCAGTCGTGTAATAAAGTCATCGGCGCCTGCAAGTCGGGCAGCCTCTATACACTCTTCATCAGTAGCGTCAAGTCTGCCGTAACGGATATTATCCATAACGGTGCCTGTAAACAGATTTGTTTCCTGCAAAACTATGCCAAGCGAGCGGCGCAAATCTGATTTTTTAATCTTGTTGATGTTTATGCCGTCGTAGCGTATCTTACCGTCCTCAATATCATAAAAACGGTTGATTAGGTTTGTAATGGTGGTCTTACCCGCGCCCGTAGCACCAACAAACGCAACCTTTTGACCGGGTTCTGCATAGACAGATACGTCGTGTAATACAAGTTTATCTTCCTCGTAACCAAAGTCTACATCCACCATACGCACGTCACCCTGCAACAACGTGTACGTTAGTGAACCATCGCTGTGGGGGTGCTTCCACGCCCAGCGACCTGTACGTTTGTCAGTTTCAATTATATTGCCGTCTTCATCAACTTCGCAGTTAACAAGCGTTACATAGCCGTCGTCTGCCTCGGGCTGCTGGTCAATAAGGTTGAACACGCGCTCGGCACCTGCCATAGCCATAACAACAGTGTTTATCTGCTGCGTTACCTGATTTATATTGCCCGTAAATTGACGCGACATATTGAGGAACGGAACAACCAGATCGATAGTAAGCGCGGTAATACTGCCTTTGACAAGCGCGCCGATTGAAATATTGGGCACTTGTGTAAGAAGTAACAATCCCCCTACGGTCGCAACAAGCACATAAAGAATATTACCGAGATTTCCAATAATGGGACCCAAGCAGTTAGCGTATGAATTGGCGCGAAAACTATCGTTAAATAGTTCTTCATTTACTTTATCAAAGTCCTCATTACATTCTTTTTCGTGGCAAAAAACCTTAATAACCTTTTGACCGCTCATCATTTCCTGAACAAAGCCTTCTGTCTTACCAATAGCCTTTTGCTGACGCATAAAGTATTTGGCAGAGCCGCCGCCTACTTTTTTGGAAACAAAGGCCATTGTAATAACACCGAGCAACACTACAAGCGTCATCCAGACACTGTAATAAAGCATAATGCCAAGCACGCTTATAACCACTACAGCCGCTTGTAAAAGTGACGGTAAAGAGCGTGAAATCAGCTCGCGCATTGTATCAACGTCATTGGTGTAATGGCTCATAATATCGCCGTGTTTATTCTGGTCAAAGTATTTTACAGGCAGATTTTGCATAGCCTTAAACATATGAATACGCATTTTATTTAAAAATCCCTGCGTTATAAATACCATCAACTGATTATAAAGCGTTATCGCAATTATAGATACTATATAAAGTCCGATTAGTATAAATACTTTGGGAAGAATTTCCTGCTTTGCAGCGTCCCAATCACCCGTTGTGATAAATATTTCAATATCGGCGATTACTTTCTGCTGAAACACTGCAGGCATTGCGGCGGTTACCGCCGAAAACAGTATACATACAACAGTAAGCGGCATCATCACGGGATAGAATTTGAAGAGCATTTTTATAATACGCTTAAAGGTATTAGGATTAAATTTTGGCTTTGGACCGCGCGGCGTGCTATTGCCTTGCGGCATTGGTCCTCTACTCATCAAAATCACCTCCGTTTGTCTGTTGCTCATAAACCTCACGGTATATTTCGCTGTTTTCCATTAACTCGTTATGATTACCCACAGCCGAAACCGCGCCGTTTTCCATAACGATTATCATATCAGCGTCCTGAACCGAGGATATACGCTGCGCAATTATAATCTTTGTTGTTTCGGGTATATACTCTTTAAAGCCTGCTCTGATAAATGCGTCTGTTTTGGTATCAACAGCGCTGGTTGAGTCATCAAGAATCAAGATTTTGGGCTTTTTAAGTAGCGCGCGCGCAATGCAAAGACGCTGTTTTTGTCCGCCCGATACATTTGTACCACCCTGTTCGATATATGTGTCATAGCCATCGGGGAAGGATTTTATAAAATCATCTGCCTGCGAAAGCCTACACGCCTCAATCATTTCTTCATCGGTAGCATTTTCGTTACCCCAACGAAGATTTTCCTTTATTGTGCCTGAGAAAAGCTGATTTTTTTGAAGCACCATCGCAACCGAGTCGCGAAGTGTTTTAATATCATACTCGCGAACATCAATTCCGCCAACCTTTACGCTTCCTTCACTGACATCGTAAAGCCGTGGAATCAACTGCACAAGCGAAGATTTACCCGAACCTGTACCGCCGATAATGCCTACTGTCATTCCCGATTTTATATGCAAATCAATATCTGACAAAGAATTTCTTTGAGCCGTTTTTGAATATTTAAAGTTTACATTATGAAAATCAATGCTACCGTCTGCAACACTGTAAATTGGATTTTCAGGATTGTGAAGATTAGGCTCTTCGTCCAAAACCTCGCAAATACGCTTCATTGATTCCATAGACATCGTAAGCATTACATATATCATGGAAAGCATCATCAGTGACATAAGTATCTGCATACCGTAGGTAAGCATTGCCGAAATCTGACCAACGTCGAGTAGCGCACCCTGACTTGAAATAGTAAGCTTTGAACCCACTATGAGCACAAAAATCATATTAAAATACATACAAAACTGCATTATAGGTCCATTGAGCGCCACTATGCGTTCAGCCTTGGTAAAATCCTTGCAAATGTCGGTTGCGGCATCGGTGAACTTTTGGGTTTCGTATTTTTCGCGTGAAAAACCCTTTACAACACGCATAGCTCTGACATTTTCTTCAATTGATTCATTAAGCCTGTCATACTTTTTAAACACACGACGGAATGCCGGCATAGCCGTTCTTGCTACCAGTAACAAGCCAAAAATCAAAACAGGTACTACGATTACAAAGGTCGTTGCCAAACTGCCACCCATTATATACGCCATTATAATTGCAAACGCAAACATAAGTGGACTGCGTATTGCAGTACGTATAATCATCATATAAGACATTTGTACGTGGGTAATATCGGTAGTAAGACGTGTTACCAGCGAAGATGTAGAAAACTTATCTATGTTATGAAAGGAAAAGCTTTGTATACGTGTGAAAACGTCATGACGTAAATTTTTCGCAAAGCCTGCAGACGCTTTAGAGCAGGTAAAAGCCGCCACACCGCCACAGCAAAGCGAAATTATAGCGAGGCCTGCAAGCATTAAACCTGTTTTTAAAAGAACAGAGAGCTCAACCCCCGCTTTAATATCATTTACTAGTCGCGCTGTTATAAAAGGAATTAAACATTCAATTACAACCTCGCCTACCATAAGCAGCATTGTAATTATACTTGGCGTTTTATATTCGCGTATGCTTTTTGCTAATTTCTTAATCATTCCTCTACCTCCAAATTAGCCTTTATTTTATCAACAACACTATAAAAAGCATTTAACTCTTCCTCTGTTATTCCCTTTTTAAGTGTGGTTTCTATCATTTCAATGTTTTTAGTTGCTTTTTTGTGGATTTCTATCGCCTTATCAGTAAGCACAATCTTTTTTAGTCGCGCGTCGTAAGACACACTTTCACGTATTATAAGGCCGTTTTTCTCCATCAGTTTCAACATATTTGTAGCGGTTGAACGTCGAATTGAAAATCGAGCCTCAAAATCACGCTGAAAAATTTCTTTATCGCGATTTTCATAAAAATATCTTATTGCCCAACCGTGAACTCCCGTTGATTCCTGAAATTCGGGCGGCTTGGTGCTTTGAACCAAGCGTTTAACATAATTGTTAAGCGTTCTTATTTCAAAACCGAGATGCCGTTCTTCCGTCATAAAGACACCACCATAATATATTGTTAGCAAACTAACATTTGTTATTATAACACCCTATTTTACCAATGTCAACAAAATAAAATAAACTTTTTTATTAAAAATTAAAGGTACGCAGATGCGTACCTTTTAATTTACATTATTTGCGCTGCTACACTTTCAAAATACTCTATCGTAGCAGTAGCAATTTGATCGATTTTGGCGCACTTTACTTCAAAAGTGTCCTCGCTTTCTATAACTGACAAAATCTCTGCTTTGGCGACCTCGGTTTTGCCGAGAATGAGATTTAAAAGTTCCTTGTTACTGTCGTCACCGCCTACGGTCAGCTTGTTGCTATGTTCAGCCGCCGCTACCACTATTTTACCTATTACCGTAGCGCCGTATTCCATATCAGGCTTGAGCATAGCGTTCGATATGAGCTTTTCTTCAAGTCGGCGCATAGGCTCAGTCGTTTCAGACACAACCACACTCTCATTTGCCTTTTTAAGTTGCGACTTCAATATTTTTATTTCGTCAGCATTTTTACTCAGTTCTCTTTTGAGCTCACTCAATTCATACTGTGTCTTTTGTAAATCCTCAAACAAGGATAAGTTTTGTTCGATAAGTTTTTTCTTACGCATTTGGCTCTCCTGATTTATTTTTTACAATTACAATAAGTGACACCATAACTATTGCACCAATACTTCCCAGAGAATCAATGCAAATATCCAAAAGCCTACACGCTCTACCCGGGACAAAATATTGATGCACCTCATCACTTATCGCATAAAACACACTAAAACCTATAGCACTAAAAGTTTTTACGAAAACATTACTTTCCTTAAATGTGAAAACGACTATTGCGGATAATATTCCTAAAACAAAATACTCTAAAAAATGCGCCGATTTTCTAACAAAAAAAGTAATGTTATATGTTATTTCTGATTGCTGCTCTAAAGAGAGAGTGTCAAAATCAGAGTATATAATATCAATTACCTTTGAAACAAATTCTCCGCTTGACTGCGAAGACTCCTTCGCAGGCTGTGATGACATTATAAATATTACCGACATCCAAAGCACCAATAGTATAACGGCGCCAACTCTTATTTTTACATTACCTTGCATATCAGAAGAATAGCGGATACGGGTTTATCCATCCTCCGTTTTTAAGCATACCAAAGTGCAAATGATAACCTGTTGACCAGCCTGTTGTGCCGACATAGCCTAATACCTGACCCTGTTTAACATACTGTCCATTAGATACAATTATCTTTGATGCATGCGCATAGTATGCCACATAATTTGACGTGCTACCATTTATTGTAAGTGAACCGTGATTTACTGTGCAATAGTTACCATAACCATTGCCGCAACAGTTTCCGCTTTTTTTGTAGTTGTGCGTACATCCGTTATAAACTAATGTTACATATCCGTCAGCAACAGCGCGTATAGGCTGACCCGCAATACCGCCACCTGCAATATCCATACCGTTGTGCTTGCCTTTATGCACTGCATCATTGCTCTTGTAGTGAGCAGAAATATTGAAATATCCGCTGACAGGCCATTGTAATCCTGTGTTAGGATTTATAAAGCTTGCGTAACTTGCACTGGCAATACTGTCCTCTAATGCCTTCTGTTTTGCTTTAATCTCGGCATTAACATCGTCAAGATCTTCCTGCTGATCTGCTTGTCTGTTTGCAATATCATTATAAATTGCCGCAGCATCATTTTCTTGCGCTTCAAGTTCCTTTTGCTGCTCATCTATAGTTGCTTTTATAGAAACCTGTTCATTAATCAGCTTTTCATTTTCAGCGTTTTTTTGATTGAGCACCTCTATTTCTGCCTTCAAATCCTCCATAATTCGTTTATCGTGTGACGAAACCGATGCTGTAAGTTGTGAAAGCTGCAAAAAGTCTGCGAAGTCCTCGGCACCCATCAGTATCTGCACAGCGCTATCCGAATTACTCATATAAATGGCTCTTATACGCTTTTTAAACGATAACTTATCGTCTTCAATTTCAGCCTCTTTTTTGGCTATTTCAGCTTCATTGGCAGAAATAGTTGCATTAATTGATGCTATTTCTTGATTACAGCGCTCAATCTGTGCCTGTGTATTAGCAATTTTTTTACGTATCGCCTCAAGAATAGCGCCTTGATCGGCCTTTTCTGCTTTAAGCTTATTAATTTCAGATTGAATAGCACTCGCTTGTTGCTTAAGATTAGCAATATCCTTATTAAGCTGATCTCGATCGACTGCCGCAGTATAAAGTGAAGATGTGATCAACATTATTAGACACAGTGCAAATGTCAACACACGCTTTAAACTGATTTTCATAAAAAAGAATTTCCTTTCTAAGCCATATATAACACAAAACTATATTGCGGTAAATTCGCTACCCTCACGCTTTAGGTACTTACCAATCATAAAGGCACTGCCCAGTGCACCTGCAAAAACACCAATTAGCACAAACACAAGTAACAATCGAAGTGCAAGATCACCGAATGCAACTACACTGCCTAACATTACCGAAATTTTTTCGGTTGCTACACGGTAACAGAAATATATTAGTCCTTCAGAAATAAGCGCTGATATCAAGCCTATAAGGACACCTTCGATAACAAAAGGTATTCTTACAAAAGCATCCGTAGCACCAACCGCCTTCATTATGCTTATTTCCAGTTTGCGATTATACATTGTGACACGTATAGTATTAGATACAATAACAAGAGAAATTATAATAAGTATTGCAATAATCCAAAAACCTGCAACATAAATACCTTGTTTCATAGCATCGATTTTTTCTGCCAGATCACTATGTGACTGTATAGCATCTACACCGTCAATTTCCTTTATTTGTTCGATAGTTTCATCAAATAAAGCCATTTCTTTCATAGTGACCTTTGCCGCTGCAGAAAGAGGATTTCCGTACTGGTCATCAAGAAATGTGAAGTAATCCTCTTGACCCTCAAGCATATCCTCTTTTACAGCCTCAAGTCCTGCCTCGCTGGAAATATACTCAGCAGATTCAACATTAGCAAGCCCTGCTATTTTATCGCAAAGCTCCTTTGCCTCTTCCTCGTTATGTATTATATAATCAGACTCTTTTATTCCGTTCTCATCAGCTTCGTCCCCAGCATTTGCACCTGTAGAATCATCGGTCGCGGCGGACTCTGTATCAGTGCTTTCGGTTTCCTCAGATTCAGACTGTAAAGCATCACCGTAAAGTGCCCAGTTATAGTCCTTCATATAAACCATAACAACATTTTGCTTTTCAAGATTGCCGATAGCCATCGTAACATTTTCTGAAATCAAAATAGCAAGACCGATAACTACCATGCAAGCAACAAGAACGCCTATAGAAGCAAGCGACATAAGCCGATTTGCCCAAGCGCCTTTAAAGCCTTCTTTAACAAGATATCTAACACTGCTGAATTTCATTATTCTGCACCTCCTGCCGCATTGTCAGCAACAATTCTGCCGCTGTCAAGCATAATTACACGGTGCTTAAAATCACGCACAAGATTATGATCGTGCGTTACCATCAAAATGGTAGTGCCACGTTTGTTAATCTCTGTAAGCAGATTTACAATCTCGTAGGACATATTTGGATCAACATTACCGGTAGGCTCGTCCGCAATTATAAGATCGGGAGCATTTACAAGCGCACGAGCAAGACCCACACGCTGCTGCTCACCGCCCGATAATTGCATCGGCATAGAACGCGCCTTATCACCAAGACCAACTTTAGAAAGCGCCTTTGAAACCTCTCGGCGAACCTCACGACCTGACTGACCTACAACGTGCATCGCAAAAGCCACGTTGTCAAATACATTCATCGTGGGAATAAGTCGGAAATCCTGAAACACAATGCCCATCGTTCTGCGAAGCAGTGGCACCTGTTTTCTTGACATTTTTGTAAGATTAAAACCGTTCACATTTATAATGCCCGTGTTCGCCTTTTCCTCGCGCATAATAAGCTTCATAAAGGTGCTTTTGCCCGCACCGGATGAGCCGACAACAAAGACAAATTCGCCCTTGTTTATTCTTATATTAACATCCTCTAAAGCGTGTGTGCCGCTGGGATAAGTTTTTGATACACCCCTGAATTCTATTACGGGCTCTGCGGATTTAATATCCACGAAAGACTCGAGTAGTTCTTCAGACATAAGAAAAAATCACTCTTTCAATTAGTATTTTATAGGATTGCTCTTAAGATATTTATTTACCATCAACGCAATTTTAAATATAATCGCATGGTCAAACTCACGAAGGTCAAGACCCGTAATCTTTTTAATCTTTTCAAGACGGTACACAAGCGTGTTGCGGTGTACAAAAAGTTTTCTTGAAGTCTCTGAAACATTAAGATTGTTTTCAAAGAAACGCTGTATTGTAAACAAAGTTTCTTGGTCAAGATTTTCAATAGAACCGCGCTTAAACACTTCCTTTAAAAAGGTTTCACAAAGTGTTGTAGGCAACTGATATATAAGTCTTGCGATACCAAGATTATCATAGGAAATAATTGTTTTCTCAGTATCAAACACCTTACCAACCTCAAGTGCGGTTTGCGCCTCTTTAAAGGATTTAGCAAGATTTTTAAGATTATTAACAGTGGTACCTATACCTATAACGGTATGAACATAAAACTCACCCGAAAGTGTATCTGCAATAGATGATGCCAGATTTTCAATATCCTTTCGGTCAATATCCGATTTTGTTTCCTTAACGAGTGCTATATCGGTTTCGTTTATATTGATAACAAAGTCTTTATTCTTTTCGGGGAAAAGGTTTTGCAAAACCTCATAAACCGAAACATCGCTCGCATCAAGATTGCGGATAATTATTACCGTACGGGCAACATCACTGTCAAAATACAACTCGCGTGCCTTAATATAAATATCACCGGGCAAAATATTGTCGAGAATTATATCCTTTATAAAATTGCCGCGATCATATTTTTCATCATAATAATTTTTGATATTAGCAAAAGCAACCGAAACAACCAAAGCATATTTACCCGAAATGATATCTGTGCCCTCGACAAACACGGTATAATCCGTACCCTGAGCCGAAATTATAGGCTTAAAGGTATAGCCACCATCAACAAAACCCTCCGCTACGGGAATAGTAGACACATCAAGCTGCTCGCCTATTCTGCCAAGCTCACTACAAGCAATAATGACGTTATTTGCGTCCATAACACCAAAAGTTTTATCAATTGCATCCTTCATCTGATGAATTACAGTCTGAAATAACCTATTTGACATAAAATTACACATCCCTTTTATTTACATACATATATATTTTACACTAACTTCAATCATTTTGCAAGAGATATATTTATAACAGCACAAAGTTTACATAATCGAAACAGTTTTTGTACAAACGGTTAAGTAAAAACCGTCTTTTTCGTAAATTTTAAAGCAAAACTCATCTGAAAAAGTATCGATTGACGCCGCATTTGCTATCGACAGTCCCAACATTTTCAACGCTGCTTCTTTTTTTGTAAAAATCTCTATATATCGCTTTGAAACCAATTCGTCACATTGGTTTACATAATCAACTTCTTTTTTATTTAAAAATTTATAGTTGCTTCGCTTTTTAATCGTATTAACTTGTTGAACATCAACTCCGACAGGCTCATCCGCCACAACACACACAACACAATCTCCACTGTGGGATATATTGAAAAAGCAACCATCACACAATGGTTTTCCATTTTCATTAAAAGTTATTCTGAACCGATTCTCCGGAAACAATTCACCTACGGCTTGATAAAACAAAATATATCCTGCAAGCGATTGTTTCCTTTGACGCTCTTTTTTAACATCTATTTTATCCTTAATATCACACTCAAGCAGACTATACATATCGGTATAGTCTGCTTGAGTAAAATCTGTAATTTTTGCCTTGTAAAGATTGATCATTTTATTATAGCGTTATCGTACAAATATTCCATAACAATATCCTGTACGGCATAGCTTTCTGCAATTACAGGTTGATCGGTAACCTGACTGTTGACTGTACTTTCAAGAATTTCAAGTTTTTCAGCATCAAGTATGTAGTACATCACCATATTGGTATTCATAAGCTGAGGTACCATATTCGTAGAGATTTGAGACTTATACTCCTCAACGCTTGAACCGTTAGAAACCAATATATCCTCCAAATTAACATTATAGGTGCTCATATAAATATCTGCATAAAACTCAAAAATAGCCTCGCACAAAAGCTCACTGTCCTTCGCAGGATAATCTTTTACCTTTGCGCCCGAACAAACCGTATCCAGTATGGATTGCTGAACAGCACGTTTTTTAATATCCTGCTCATAATCCTCAAGGGTATCAAAATCCAACTCGCTGTACGCTTCCTCTTTTGTCATAGGTCTTGCGATAGAATTAATTGTACAGGTGAAAATCGCTTCTTTACCGTTAAGCTCATCGACACCGTAATTTTCGGGGAATTTTGCAGTAACATCCTTGGTTTCGCCTACCGCAACACCAATTAGTTCTTCTTCAAAATCGTCAATAAATGTACCTGATCCAATTACAAGGTCTGCGCCCTGCGCCGTGCCTCCGTCAAAAGCAACTCCGTCGATCTTACCTTCATAGTCAAGATTAACGGTATCACCATTGGCGACAACATCAACCTCATTATAAAGACCATTATCCTCAATATCTAAAAGGAAAACATCATTATAATATTCTGCAAATTCATCACCTGTTGTATCAACCTCGATACCTAAATAATCGCTTACTTCTACATAATTTTGGAGTTTTACATTCTTATAAAGCAAACGATCTTGACCGCAACCCACAAGAAAAGTCATCATTAAAACTGCCACCAGTAAAACTGCTGTTAATTTTTTCATTTTAGTCACCCTTATTTTTAATTATCTTTTAATTCGCCCTTTGAAGCTGCCTTCAAATAAGCGTTTATAAATCCGTCCAGATCGCCATCCATAACGGCGTTTATATTACCCGATTCAAAACCGGTTCTATGATCTTTTGCCAATGTATAAGGCATAAATACATAAGAACGAATTTGTGAACCCCATGTAATTTCCTTTTGCACGCCTTTTATGTCTTCAATTTTTTCAAGATGCTCACGCTCTTTTATTTCAAGCAATTTGGATTTAAGCATTCGCATTGCTTGCTCACGATTTTGAACCTGACTGCGCTCGTTTTGACAAGCAACAACAATTCCCGTAGGGATATGTGTAAGTCGCACCGCTGATGAGGTTTTATTAATATGCTGACCACCCGCACCCGAAGAACGAAAAACATCCATTTTTATGTCGTCATCACGAATCTCTATATCCATATCGTCGGTAATTTCAGGCATAACCTCAAGAGATGCAAATGATGTATGTCTTCTGCCTGAAGCATCAAACGGAGATACTCGCACAAGACGGTGAACACCCGATTCGCTCTTTAGATAACCGTAAGCGTTTTCACCCTCTACAAGCATTGTGGCACTTTTAAGTCCTGCCTCGTCGCCGTCAAGAAAATCAAGTATCTTAACATTAAAGCCATGACGCTCGCCCCAACGGGTATACATACGCACAAGCATTGCAGCCCAATCCATTGCTTCGGTGCCACCCGAGCCTGCGTGAAAGGTCAGTATTGTATTGTTTGCATCATATTCACCCGTCAACAAAGTAGTAAGACGTAAAGACGATAATTTATCCTCTAATTCATCAATTGACACAGTAATTTCTTCAACCATTGATGTATCGCCTTCTTCATCAGCCATATCAATAAGAACCAAAAGATCATCATATGATGAAGTTATACCGTCATATGTCTCTACTTTGTTTTTTAACTTTCCTGTTTTTTGCACAACAGCTTGCGAGTTTTCGATGTCGTCCCAAAAGCCAGGCGCTGTTTGTTTAAGTTCAAGCTCTTCAATATCTCGCACAAGCTTGTCATAGCCTATCGCATCACGCAGGTCGTGAATTTCTTGTTCACTGGCAATAAGCCGCAATTTTAACTGCTCAAATTCAAGCATTAAATTTCCTCCAAATTATTTTGTTAATACATACGCGTGCCATTCTTCGCGTGTAAGACTTTCAGCTATTGTAAATCCGTGTTCCACGGCAGATTTTTCCACCTCGGATGCTCGCATATCAATTATGCCCGACACAATGAGTATTCCGTCTTCTTTCATAAAGTCGGCCACATTGTCAAAAAGTCTTATTACAACATCAGCGACAATATTAGCACAAACAATATCGTATTTACCACTTATTTTATCGGCAAGGTCACCTACTAAAAACTCAGTTTTTTCACTAACACCGTTAATTTCGGCATTAGCTATAGCAGTTTTTACCGATTGCGCATCAATATCAACACCAATAGCGCTCTTTGCACCAAGCAAATCAGCCGCAATTGCAAGTATGCCGCTACCCGTACCTATATCAAGCACAGTTGTAGCATCGGTAACCTGCTTTTCAAGTATCTCAAGACAAAGCGAAGTTGTAGCATGACTACCTGTACCAAATGCGGCTCCGGGGTCAAGACTTATTACGGTACGATTATCCTTATTATCATATTCCTCCCAGCTGGGACAAACTGCTAATTTTTTGCCTATTTCAAACGCCTTGAAGTATTTTTTCCAATTCTCGTTCCAATCGGCATCATCTACAAGCTCGCATTTAATCTCATTTTCAATTCCGCAAGCGGTAAAACGCTCACGCAGATAAGATACCGCCTCAACAGCGTTGTCGCTTTCGGCAATGTACATATGAATTATTGAGTGAGTTCTATCCTTGTTAACCAGTTCGTCATCTATGAGGTCGATATGCGCAATCTCCTCAGCATCAGCCTCAAGATTTGTATAATCCTCAATGTAAATTCCGTAAGGTACGGTCATATTGGCAATTGCTGCCGCCTCATCTGTTTTATCTGTCGGCACCTTTGCCGTAATTTCGGTCCAATCCATTATAACACCTCAAAAAGTAAGTATACCATAAGTCAATTAAAATTGGAAGAATAATTTTATTTCATCTTGGGCAGCAATCACAGTACCTTGTACCATACCGCCGCGACCACCGCCGCGAACAGAAAATTGACTTTTAAATTTGCAGAAAAATTCCTGAAGCTCGATGTCCGTACCGCAGATTGCAAAGAAATAATTTTCACCACTGCCGGAAAACACTGCTCTTATTCCACCAAAAGTTTTATGTAGCTTGTCAGCAACAAGCTGTAATTCTTTAACATCGCAGTCATCAATAAAAAGGCAGTTTGTATTTTCATTTGCAGAGACTATCGTTAGCTCGGCAATCTTCTTTTTAAGTTCATTTATCTTTTGATTTGCAAAAGATATTTTTTCATCTAATTTTTTGACTGCATCATAAGCATTCTCTTGTTTTGCTGAAAGCAATGCAGAAATTTGAGATACATTTTCATATTTATTTTGATAATCGGCAAGCGCAAACGCACCGCACTTAAGTACGATGCGGATACCCCCACGCATGCGCTCGGTATCAAGCAGCTTTATTATACCTACTTCGCCCGTGTTTTTCACATGAGGCGCGCAGCAAGCGCAGATATCGGTGTCCTTGATAATCACAAGACGCACAGCACCGTCAATTTCTTTTTTACTGCGATAGTCGGTGTTTTTAAGTTCTTCTTCGCTTGGATAATACGCCGTTATAGGCAGATTTTGCCACACCTTTTGATTAGCAAGATATTCAACCCTGTCAAGTTGTTCGCGAGTAAGCTCTTTATCAAAATCAATGGTAACAAGTTCTTCACCCAAATGGAAGCCTACATTATTAACGCCAAACAATTTATGGGCAATACCCGATACAATATGCTCACCCGTATGGTTTTGCATAAAAGTAAAACGACGGTCAAAGTTAATTTTGCCCACGACTGTACTGCCGATTTCAAATTCCTTTTCGGTATAATGATATATAATACCATCTTTTATCTGCACATCAAAAACATTGATGTCACCCATAGTGCCGATATCGGCAGCCTGTCCGCCGCCTTCGGGGAAAAAGGCTGTTTTATCAAGCACAGTCATAAAACCGTTGTCACACGGTTTGCAATTTAAAACCGTTGCTGTAAATTCTTTTATATAGGCATCTTTTTCGTATAACTTTTCGGTCATCCTAATTTCTCCAGAATAATGTGGGCAACCTTGTAAATATCCCCTGCGCCCATAGTAATAATTAAATCGCCGTCAGCTGCGGCATCAATCATCTTTTCTGCAAGTTCGTCATAATCGGCAACCACCTCGGCATCCGCCAAAGCATCGGTAACATCTTCGGATTTTACGCCGTAA
Source organism: uncultured Ruminococcus sp. (assembly GCA_964630675.1). Classification (GTDB taxonomy): domain Bacteria; phylum Bacillota; class Clostridia; order Oscillospirales; family Acutalibacteraceae; genus UBA737. The sequence continues at coordinate 11,490 of CAZVWG010000004.1, read as the reverse complement.
ACGTTTTCCTCTCGAGCCGCTACTATAGGTGTCATAAACACCTTGTCTGCAACCGATAGCGCCTCTATCATACCGTCACGCAATAGCGCCACACGAGAATATGTGTAAGGTTGAAATACAACAATAACTTTTTTATAATCAAGCGTTTTTGCCGCCTGAAGAGTAGCTAACATCTCGGTAGGATGATGCGCATAGTCATCAACAACAGTAATGCCGCCCGCTTCTCCTATAAACTCAAAGCGTCTGCCTGCACCCGTAAATTTAGAAACCGCATCAAAAATGCCGTCGGGCTCTACACCCATTTCATAGCATACCGCAAAGGATACAAGTCCGTTATAAATATTATGCTTACCCGGCGCGTGCATTTCAAGATTGCCAATACACTTACCGTTATGCATTACATCAAAACAAAATCCATACTTACCGCCCACAATATTTTGCGGATAATAATCATTATCCTCATTAAAACCGTAAGTCACTATTTTTGAATCAATATCCGATACCACTTTTTTCACGCGCTCGTCGTCACCGTTAGCGTAGCAGATTTTTCCCATTGATACAAACTTTTTAAACGAAGCCTCAAGATTTTCCATAGTTTTAAAATAATCCATATGGTCATCATCTATATTAAGCAAAACGGTAATATCAGGCGAGAACTGCAAAAAGCTGTCAACAAACTCACACGATTCACAAACAAGCGTCTCGGAATCGCCCACAACACAAGACGAATCGGCAATCGGCAGCTTGCCGCCGATAACCGCGTTAGGATTTTGCTTGTTAAGTAGCAAAATTTGTGTTATCATAGAAGAAACAGTAGTTTTGCCGTGCGTTCCGCTGACACCGATTACATTATCATAGCAACGGGTAATTGCGCCAAGAAGCTGCGAACGCTCCATTCGCGGAACACCTGCTTCATCGGCTGCCACCATTTCGGGATTAGTTTCGGGTACTGCGGCAGAATACGCCACTAAATCAGCGCCGCTTATATTATCGGCAGTGTGCTCGCTATATACGGTAACGCCCAAACCTTTCAAGCGTTTTACATTGGCGTTGTCGCTTTTGTCAGAGCCTGTAACCTTGTATCCGCGTGACAGCAAAAGCTCGGCTATAGGGCACATACCGCTACCGCCTATACCAATCATATGAATATGGCGCGATTCAAGAAAAGATTTATCAGAATTAAGTTGTTTTTTCATAAAAACACCTCAAACAATCATAATTATTTATATTATACTATTTTTTATATAAAAAATAAACCTTTTTTTCGGAAAGGTAAGCGAAAATTTTTAAGAAAGGTTCCTAAAATGAAATTCAATTTACCGCAAAAAATTGAATATGTACTAAACACTCTTATATCAAACGGACACAAAGCCTATATTGTAGGCGGTTGTGTACGTGATTTGTTGTGCGGTAAAGAGCCTCACGATTATGATATTACCACCTCTGCCACCCCCGAGGAAACACAAAGCCTTTTTAAAAAAACCATTGCTACGGGACTCAAGCACGGCACTGTTACGGTAATCATTGACGAAGAACAAATCGAAGTAACAACCTTCAGGACTGAAAGCATTTATAAAGACAGTCGCCATCCCGAAAGCGTAAACTTTGTAAGCAACGCAAAAGACGACCTTGCCCGCCGCGATTTTACCGTAAATGCTATGTGCTACAACAATCGCGAAGGTCTTATAGATTGCTTTGACGGACAAAAAGATATACAAAACAAGGTCTTGCGGTCTGTAGGAGATGCAAAAACAAGATTTCAAGAAGATGCTTTGCGCATTTTACGGCTTTTCCGTTTTGCCGCAACGCTCGAATTCACTATAGAAAAGCAAACCTTTGATGCCGCTATAGAGTGTGCGCCGCTACTAAAAAATATAAGCGCCGAGCGCATTTTTGTTGAACTTCAAAAAACGGCAAACGGTGTAAATCCCGATACAATACGCCCGTTACTTGATACGGATTGTCTTTATGATTATTCGCTGAAAAGCGCGGATTTAAACCGTATTTCAAGACTTGAAAACCATCAGGACTTGCGCACCTTTGCCCTTCTTAACCTCACAAGCTTTAATTTGCAAAACACGCTTGAAAGTTTTAAATGCAGTAATAGTTTTAAAGATTATTGTATTAAACTGAATCATCTGTCAAAAAGTATTGTCAACGATAATAAAATCAGCATAAAAAGAGCTTTAAACCATGCAGGCTGTGATATCGTTTCAGACGCTTTAATTTATTACCACGATATTTTAAATATTGATATATCAAAACATAAAATGCTTCTGAATGAAATTATAAAAAATAACGAACCGTATAAAATATCACACCTTGATATTTCGGGCAAAGATATAATTGCTTTAGGTTATAACGGAAAACGGGTGGGTGAAAAATTAGACCTTTTGCTAAACGAGGTTATTAAAAGTCCCGATCTTAACTCACACGAAAAACTTCTAAAATTAATAAGTAACTAAAAGAGAAAAGCGCCATAAAATGTATTGAATTACATTTATGGCGCTTGAATTTTTATGTGGTAGTGTGAGTTTTATGAATATTTTAATTATAGGCGGTGACCGCCGTATGAATGTTGCAAAGCAAGAACTGGAAAAGCTGGGTTACACCGTAGACACACTCGGGCTACAAGAAAACGATAACGGCAAAATTGAAAATGCCGACACCGTACTGCTTCCTGTACCAACGACCCGTGACGGTAAAAATATTTTTTGTCCGCAAAACGATAAGATAATACCGCTTGAATATGTAAAACAAGCAACAGAAAATACTCTTATTTTAAGCTGTGGCTATACTTATGAAAACCAGAGCTGTATTGACTACTTAAAGTCGGATGACTTTTGCCTGCTTAACGCGGTACCAACCGCCGAGGGCGCTATTGCGCGGGCAATATACGATACGCCGTTTTGTTTGTGGCAATCGCGTGTTTTGGTTATAGGTTGCGGCAGAGTTGCCAAAATCTTAGTAGACAGACTTAATGCGCTTAAATGCAGGCTTACCGTTTCGGCTCGAAAAAACCGCGATTTTGCCTATCTTGATGCTTTGGGTATAAAATATATTAACACAAATGAGGTTGCAAAAAAATCTCAAAACTTTGATATTATTTTTAACACAATAGACATTATGCTTTTCAATGAATATGATGGCTTAAAAAACTGTTACTTATATGACCTTTCAACTAAAGGCTGCATAGATTTTGAAGCAGCACAGCAAAACGGTATTAAAGCGGTAAAGCTCCCCGGTATACCGGGCAAGATAGCCCCTGTTACCGCCGGCAAAATAATAGCGCAAACCACAAATAATTTAATAGGAGAATGGGTATGCAAAATATAAAACTAGGATACGCGTTTTGCGGCTCTTTTTGTACTATAAATAAATCTCTTGCCGTACTTAAAGAGCTTGCAAAGCTTGATATAGACATAACACCTATAATGTCAGAAATTACTTACAGCACCGACACGCGCTTTGCAAAATCAAGTGAATTCAATGCTACCGTAGAAGAGCTTTGCGGCAAAAAAATTATTCACACGGTGCCCGCCGCCGAGCCGATTGGTCCTAAAAATCTACTTGATATTATTGTAGTCGCACCCTGCACAGGTAACACAATTTCAAAAATAGCGCTCGGCATTACCGATACGTCGGTAACAATGGCAGTTAAGGCGCACCTAAGAAACAACAAGCCTGTAGTTCTGGGAATCTCGACAAATGACGCACTGGGTGCCACCGCCAAAAACATAGGACTGCTACACAACACCCAAAACATCTACTTCGTCCCCTACGGTCAGGATGACCCCTACTCTAAAAACAATTCGCTTGTATGTGATTTTACCAAAATACCGCAAACGGTTGAAATGGCACTTGAAGGTCGTCAAATTCAACCGGTGATTATATAACAAAGGCTCCCAGATGGGAGCCTTAAATTATTATTCAATACCAAAATATCTTGCCGCGTTATTGTAGCAAATATCTTCAACAATTTGACCTAAAGTTTCCATATCTGCGGGGTATTCACCGTTTTCTACCCACGTGCCCAGCACATTACAAAGTATTCTTCTGAAATATTCGTGACGGGTATATGATAAGAAGCTACGAGAGTCGGTAAGCATACCAACAAAGTTACCAAGCAGTGACAAATTAGCAAGAGATTTAAGCTGTGTTTCCATACCTGATTTGGTATCGCTGAACCACCAAGCCGAGCCGTGCTGAATCTTGCCTGCAGCCTCAGTGCCCTGAAATGCACCAATGACGGTATCAATCATTTCATTATCGTGAGGATTTAGTGAGTAAACGATAGTCTTTGGTAATAAATCATCAATAGCAAGTGCATTGAGCAGTGCGGTCAGCGCTTCACTGCAAGGACGGTTTGAAATGGTGTCAAAGCCTGTGTCAGCGCCGATTTTAGCAAACATTGCTTTATTGGTGTTACGCTGAACGCTATAGTGAATCTGCATTACGATGCCACGTTTTGCGTATTCCTTACCAAGACATACGATAATAGCGGTTTTGTACATATCGGCTTCATTCGCAGTGATTGCTTCGCCCTTCATTGCTTTCTGGAATGCGGCTTCAATTTCATCGTCAGTACCTATTGCGAATGGAATATAATCAAGACCGTGGTCGGTAGCCTTACAGCCCATTTCACAGAAGAAGTCTAGACGCTTGATAAGAGCAGTCTTTACATCAGCAACACTGTTGATTTCCATTTCTGCAGCTGCCGCTAACGCCTTTATATAATCAACAAAGCCATCCTTGTCAATGTTAACAGCCTTGTCAGGACGATAGGACGGAAGTACAAGTGCGTCACATACGCCCTCTTCCTTAATCTTTTTGTGCCACTCAAGTGTGTCAATCGGGTCGTCTGTAGTACCAATCATTTTAACATTTGACTTTTTGATAATACTGCAAGCCGACATATCGTCGCTTTGTAATTTTTCGTTACAAAGGTTCCAAACCTCTTCGGCTGTTTTTGCGCTTAAAATACCATCATAATCAAAATAACGCTTAAGCTCTAAATGGTTCCAATGATACATCGGGTTACCGATAGCGCGTGGCAGCATTTCGGCAAAGCGCAAGAATTTGGTGTAATCATCAGCGTCGCCTGTAATTTCGTTTTCGGGAGTACCGTTGCTACGGATCAAACGCCATTTGTAGTGATCGCCGCCAAGCCAGATTTCCGTAATATTTTTAAACTTTTTGTTTTCGTAAATCTCTTTAGGATTTATGTGACAATGGTAGTCAATAATCGGCATTTTTTCGGCATAATCGTGGTAAAGCCTTTTAGCCGTTTCATTGGTCAAAATAAAATCATCGTTAATAAAGCTCATAGCAATATCTCCTTAAAATTTTTACTGTAAATATTATATATTGTTTTGTTTATTAAAGCAAGAAAATTATTACTGCAATTCAAAAAGTTTGGTGTTGTAAACATAAAGTATTTTGTTGTCGATAACAACCAGATAAAACTCATCACCTACAACCGAATAATTATAAACACCCTTTGCATCCATTGAATACATTTTTGATTCTTGGTAATTGGTACCTTTAGGAATTCTAAATGTGCCATAACATTTAAAATTTAAAGAAAATGCCGATTCATTTGAAAACAAATTTAAAAGTGAATTACCGACTGGTCTTGTTACAGTTGTTATAGATTGGTCATAACTATCCTCACAGCTTATTAAAACATCCTTTGTAATTACAATTTCATCATTAGATATTTTTGCGACAACCTTTGCGTATTTAAAGATCACAAACAAAAGAACAAATACCGACGCTAATAAAACTAATATATTTTCTGTGAAAGTTAGTTCAAAATTATACATTACAAAAATCTCTACAATAACCACAAAAAGCATAAGTATCATCGGGAACATATATTTGCCGGTAGCTATGCTTTTCGCATCTTTCATTATCGTTCCTTTTGTTAAAATTTCTTTTCTATTTTCTTTTTGCATTACCTTCACCCCACAATTTAATTATACAAGTATACAAAACAAAAAACAAGACCCTACTTTTGAAGTAAAGTCTTGTTAAAATTTTTATTAGTAAAGAATCTTACCTTCAGCAACCTTTTTAAGATGCTCGCCGTAGGGTGATTTGCCGTATTTTTCAGCCGATTCAATAAGTTTTTCTTTGCTTATCCAACCGTTTTTATATGCGATTTCTTCAACAGCCGAAATCTGAATACCCTGACGGCTCTCAATAACCTTTACAAATTCGGTAGCCTCAGCCAAGGCATCCATTGTACCTGTGTCAAGCCAAGCATAGCCACGGCCGAGTGTTACAACATTGAGGGTATCGTCCTCTAAGTACAGCTTGTTAAGGTCGGTAATTTCAAGCTCGCCGCGAGCAGAGGGCTTAACCTTTTTAGCCATTTCAACAACGCGGTTATCATAAAAGTAAAGACCTGTTACACAGTAGTTTGATTTAGGATTCTTTGGCTTTTCCTCCAGTGAAATTGCCTTACCGTTTTCATCAAATTCTACTATACCGAAACGCTCGGGGTCGTCAACGTAATAGCCAAACACTGTAGCGCCTGTCTCACGCGCTGCTGCCTCGCGAAGATGCTTTTTAAGTCCACTACCATAGAAAATATTGTCACCAAGCACCATTGCGCAGCTGTCGCCATCGATAAATTCTTCACCGATAAGAAATGCCTGAGCAAGACCATCGGGTGAAGGCTGAACAGCGTATGAGAGATTTATACCATAACGTGAGCCATCGCCCAAAAGACGCTCAAAGTTTGGTAAATCGGTAGGTGTCGAGATAATAAGAATATCACGAATACCTGCGAGCATTAAGGTTGACAGCGGATAATAAATCATCGGCTTGTCATATACGGGGAGAAGCTGTTTTGAGGTTACCATAGTAAGCGGATAAAGACGCGTTCCGCTGCCGCCTGCAAGAATAATACCTTTCATTAAAAAAACTCCTTAATCTTTAACAATTATATCAATGCCGTTTATCACAACATCATTTACGGGTTTGTCAGCTGCACCAACCTCTACATTGGCAATAGCATCTACTACATCCATACCATTTACTACTTGTCCAAAAACGGTGTGACGGAAATCAAGCCATGGTGTGCCACCCATTTTAGCGTATGCCTCGGTAATTTCAGGTGGGAAACCGTTATCGGCAAGGTCCTTCATCTGCTCAAGCATATTGGCGGGAACCTCACTTGCCTGCACAATAAAGAACTGACTGCCGTTTGTATTAGGTCCCGCGTTTGCCATACAAAGCGCACCGCGCAGATTGTGAAGCTCGGGTGTGAATTCATCTTGGAAAGAGTGTCCCCAGATAGATTCACCGCCCATACCGGTACCCGTCGGGTCACCGCCCTGAATCATAAAATCCTTTATTACACGGTGAAAAATAATACCATTGTAATAATCGTTCTTTGCGTGTGTTGTGAAATTTTCTACAGTTTTGGGTGCCTGCTCGGGAAAAAGTTTAATCTCGATATCGCCCATATTGGTATGCATTACCGCAACCGTATCGCCGCTTTTTACGGCTTCAAGCTGTAAACAAGACATAAAAATACCTCTTTTGCTAATTTTATATTCATTCTAACAGTATTTTACCAAAGTTTCAATAGTTAATTTTTATTTTTAGTTTCCATTGCTTTTTATAGACTGATATTATATAATTAAACTAAATGATTATCGGTTGGTGACGATTGTGAAAACATATGAAATCAAACCCCAATATAACGAAATTTTAAAATCACTTTCTACCGCTTTAACGCTTAAGGAGGCACGTTATGAACAAACTAAATAACTGCATCTGGATTGGCGCTGAGAAGCAGATCGTATCACCTATAATATTACGACGTTTCAATATCAAAGACATAAAAAAAGCCACCCTTTTTGTTACAGGACTTGGCTATTTTGAAGCACGTATAAACGATAAGGCAGTTACCGATTATCTTTTTTTGCCGGTAGTTACCGACTACGAGCCACGCGACCTGACGCTTTGCGCGCACAAAGGCACCTCAGGCACCACCACCAATCGAATATATTATTACGATTTTGACATTACCGATTTGCTAAAGATAGGCGAAAACCTACTTTCAATTCAGCTTGGCAACGGTTGGTACCGTCAGGATGAACGCATTGCCGAAGGCGATATGTCATTTGGCGACAGCTTGAAATGCATTTACAAAATAGTTCTTGAAACCGCAAATGATACAGTAGAGCTTTGCTCCGACGGAAGTGAAACATATACCGATAGCCCCATACGATTCAGTAATTTGTATTTGGGCGAAAACATTGATTACAGCATAAAGCCGCAAGAAGAAACGGCGGTCAATATACTTTCCTCTCCCGATACTATTTTAAAAGAAGCCATAGGCACGCCCGATAAGGTTATTCGCACAATTACCCCTAAAAAAATTGCCGATGTTGGCGGCAAACAAATTTTTGATGCAGGCGAAAATATAAGCGGCGTGGTTTCGGTAAAAACAAGTGCGGCGGCAGGCAATACGGTCTCCCTTCGTTTTGCCGAAAATATTAACGAGGATATGTCGCTTAATTTTACTTCCTCTGCGGCATCGTATTCCACGCTCAGAAGCGGTGAGCCGCAAATTATGCAGGATACCTTCATAACCGACGGCACTCCCCGTACATTTAAACCTAAATTCATTTTTCACGCCTTTCGTTATTTTGAGGTGGATGGCGATTTTGACGAGATAAAGGTAGAGGTTATTCACGCCGATACACCAATCACTGCAACCTTTACTTCAAACCACGAGGGTATGAACTATTTATATGATGCATTCTTGCGTACACAGCTTGATAATATGCACGGAAGTATCCCCTCAGACTGCCCTCACCGAGAGCGTTTAGGCTACACGGGTGACGGTCAAATATGCGCACCTACTGTTATGATGATGTTAGACTGTAAGGAATTTTACAAAAAATGGATTCAGGATATTCTTGATTGTCAGGATACCAACGGTCATATCCGCCACACTGCACCGTTTATGGGCGGCGGCGGTGGACCTGGTGGTTGGGGTAGCGCAATAACAATTGTTCCTTATACCTACTACAAGCAATACGGCGACACCGATATAATAGAGCAATGCTATGACAGTATGAAGCTATGGGTTAGCTATCTGCTTTCCCACTGCGAAAACGGACTTGTTACGAGCGAAGACCCTGGCGGTTGGTGTCTTGGTGACTGGGCATCGCTTGAAAAAATGGAAATACCCGAGCCGTATGTAAACAGCTGCTATTTTATTAAAAACCTACTGCTTTTGGAAGAAATGGCAGCCCTTATCAACAAGGATGACGATATCCCTTATTACAAATCACTTCGCACCGTTACCGAAAAAGCTGTTGCAGATACTTATTATGATGCCGAAAGCGGTCACTTTGCAGGCGGCGGTCAGGGTGCCGATGCCTTTGCAATATGGTGCGGTCTTGCAGGAGAAGAAACCGCAAAAAAGCTTGCCGAAAGATATAGCGAACTCGGCTTTTTTGACACAGGATTTTTATGCACCGATATTTTGTGTGAGGTACTATGTGACTACGGATATAGCGATGTTTTTCTATCCTTGCTCGAAAGCGAAAAATTAGGCAGTTTCCTTTATATGAAGCGTCACGGCGCTACAACTATATGGGAATACTTTATAGGCAAATGCTCGCACAACCACCCAATGTTTGGCGCGTGTGCTCGGCAACTGTTCCGTAGTGTGTTGGGCATTCGTCAGCGCAAAGGTACTGCGGGTTATAGTGATGTAATTATTGCCCCCGCAAAAACAAAACGCGCTTTGCAGGTATCAGGCAGCATAACCACACCAAACGGTATAATAAGCGTGTCGCTTGACACCACCGGCGAAAAGCCTATTGTACAAGTTGACGCGCCAAAATCAATTAAAGTAGAAATCAAAGAAGGTTAAAAATGACTTATATCTATCTTATCCGTCATTGTGAGGCTATGGGCAATCACAAGCGACTTTTCCAAGGCTCTACCGATTGCGAAATAAGTGAAATCGGCGCTATGCAGTTACAATACTTAAAAGAGCGTTTCAAAGACACAAGGCTTGACGCAGTTTATTCAAGTCCGCTTATACGCGCGCAAAAAACTGCCGAGGCAGTAGCCTACGGCAAAGGTTTAGAAATTATAACCCGTAAAAATTTAGCCGAGCTTGACGGCGGTGTAGTTGAAGGCCGACCTTTTCAGGAGGCATTTAACGCCATCCCCGGTCTTGCTGATGCGTGGAACAATCATCCACAGGATTTTGCTCCCGAAGGCGGCGAGGCTATGCGTGACGCCTATGTTCGCATTTATGATGAGATTCTAGCCCTTGCTCACTCTAATCGCGGCAAAATCATTGCGGCTGCCTCACATGGTGGAGTGCTTCGCTGTCTTATGTGCCGTGTGCTTTACTACGATATCACCCGACTCAAAGATGTTCCTTGGCACGAAAACACCGCCGTAACACTATTGAAAATTGACGATAACGATAAGATCAGCGTTGAATTTTTCAACGACCACAGTCACGTTCCGCCCGAATATATGCCCAAGCGCAACCGTATTATAACTAAAACCTGATGAGGTGAAAATATGATTATTATGTCAGTCGATTTAGGAAAAGCAAGAACGGGTATTGCCGTATCTGATGCAACAAATCAGTTTGCCTTTCCTAAAGATGTTATAACCGAATACCACGCCGACCGCCTTGTTGAAAAGGTGTGTAAAAAGGCAACGGAATACTCTGCCGAGCGAATTGTGGTAGGCTACCCTAAAAATATGGACGGTACTCTCGGCGAACGCGCGCAGGAATGTGCCGCAATTGCCGAGCAAATAAAGACGACCAGCGGCATAGAAACCGTCCTTTGGGACGAACGCTGCACCACCGTTACCGCGCACAATTATTTAAGTATGAACAATGTCCGCGGTAAAAAACGCAAGCAAACGGTAGATGCTGTCGCCGCAGTAATAATTTTAGAGGATTATTTAAGAAGTTTATAATAATAAAACAAAACTGGACGAGCAATGCTCACCCCTACAATACAAACTATAACTTACTGCGTAGGGGCGACCACTGGTCGCCCGTTTTTTTAATCAAATTTCATTTCAGCAAAATTTAAAATATCATTCGGTGTAACCGATAAGCATTTACAAATACAAGCCAGCTCGTAGTCTGTCACCTGTCTTTTATTCATTTCAATTTTGCTTATCATTTGTTGGTCGATATTTATATTCATAGTTTGTAATTTTGCCGCCAAATCAGATTGCGATAAATTTCGCTTACATCTTAATTCTTTAAGTTTGTCCGAAATAATATTTTTATTATCGTAAAAACAAATTTTCTTCATATAGTTATTATCTCCATTACGTCTTATTAACGTATTGACAATAACATATTTTTATGCTATAATTACGTCACATTAACTTAATGATTATATTTTTTATCTCCGCTGGTCGCCAAACTAAAAGACGGTGCTAATTAGCACCGTCTTTTAGTTCACACTGCGTTCC
>CAZVWG010000003.1:3009-48047 GCA_964630675.1 uncultured Ruminococcus sp. | reverse complement strand
TTTCTATTATGAAAAGTGGTATTTATTTATGAAAACAGTTCCGTTTACCAAGGAAAACATACAAAATTGGTCGCAAAGCTACCCTACTCCTTTTTACGTGTATGATGAGGCGGGTATAACCAAATGCGTAACCGATTTATATAAAGCATTTTCTTGGAATAAAGGATTTAAGGAATATTTTGCAGTAAAGGCAACACCTACCCCCGCTATTTTACGACTGCTTAACAGTCTGGGCTGTGGCACCGATTGTGCTTCTATACCTGAACTTGTTTTGTCACAAAAGAGCGGTATAAATGGCAAAAATATTATATTCACCTCAAACGAAACGACTGTGGCAGAATATAAGGCGGCTATCGCAGCAGGCGCTATAATTAACCTAGACGATATTACCCATATCGAATTTTTAGAAAGCATTGCTCCCCTGCCCGATACAATTTGCTGCCGTTATAATCCGGGTAAATTTAATATTACAAATGATATTATGGGTCACTTGCACGATACTAAATTTGGTATGACACACGAGCAAATTCTTGAAGCCTTTGCAATACTCAAACAAAAAGGTGTTAAGCACTTTGGTATTCACTCAATGCTTGCAAGCTGCTCACTTATAGAGGAATATTACCCCCGCCTTGCTAAAAAGTTATTTAAGTTTGCCCTGGAAATCAAGGAAAAGCTTGATATAAACATTGAGTTTATTGACCTTTCGGGCGGCATCGGTATTCCATACAAGCCTACCGAAGAGCCCGTTGATATATTTGCAATCGGTGAAGGTGTTCGTAAGGTATATGAAGAATACATTACCCCTGCAGGTTTAGAAATCGCACTCTTTACCGAAATGGGACGATACATAACGGGTCCCTACGGTTATCTTGTTACAAAGGCGCTTCATTACAAGCACATTTATAAAGAATATATAGGCGTTGACGCGAGCTGTTGCGACCTGATGCGTCCTGCTATGTATGGCGCATATCATCATATAACCGTTATGGGTAAAGAAAACGAGAAAGCGGTTGGCAAGTTCGATGTTGTGGGCTCTCTTTGTGAAAACAACGACAAGTTTGCGGTTGAGCGTGAACTTCCCCAAGTTGACATAGGCGATTATCTTACAATTCACGACGCAGGCGCGCATGGACACTCTATGGGTTATAACTATAACGGCAAGCTTCGTTCAGCAGAGCTTATGTTAAAGCCTGATGGTAATGTACAGCTTATACGCCGCGCGCAAAGTATGGACGATTATTTTGCAACGCTTGATATTGACCCCGAATTTATGTAAAAACTTATAGCAGATATTTTTCTTGTCAAACAGAAAATTATCTGCTATACTACTAATGTGTGGAAATTAACAATAAAGGGATGAATAAAATGTCAGTTGGTTTTAGAAAGAGTCTTTTTGGCTTTAACTGTGATGACGTAATAGGTTATATTGAAGAGTCACACAAAAAATTTTCCGAGAAAGAAAATAAATTAAATCAAAAAATTGACTCTCTTGATAGTACCATTGCGGCTGTTAATGCGCAGCTTGACGACGTTAAGGCTGCCAAAGCAGCGGTTGAAGCACAACTTAAGGAATATACAGATAAGTATGATGAGATTGAGCGCCTTTCACAAAACATAGGCAAATTATATCTTGTTGCACAGGCTAATGCAAAATCAATTATGCAAAATTCTGCTGATAATCGCGATATTACAAACCGCGAAGTAGAAAAAAATCTTAACTCGATTGACAATGCTCACGAGCAGCTTGCCGCGCTTAAAGCAGAAATTATGCAGACTTCAAATGATTTTGTTGCAAAGGTTGACACACTTGTTACTTCCTTAGCGGCAGCACGTGAACATGTTTCACAAAACAATACCGACAACCGTGATCTTGCTGAGCAGTTTGAAAATCTTTTTGCTGATATAAACAAATGACTGAATACTATATACATACAAGCGAATTAAAGCAGTTTTGCAAAGAACTGGATGTTGGCGATAAGGTTTATTTAAGCGGTACAGTCTACACAGCTCGCGATGCAGCACACAAACGCATTTTTGAACTTATTGATGACGGAAAAGAGTTGCCTTTTAATATAAACGGTGCTGTTATTTATTTTGCAGGTCCAACTCCAACACCCGATGGTATGCCGATAGGTAGTTGCGGTCCCACAACGTCATCACGAATGGATACTTTCACTCCTCTTCTTCATAGTATGGGGCTTGTTGCTACCATTGGAAAAGGCGAACGCAATAATAAAGTAATTGATTCAATTATTAAAAATAAAGCTGTTTACTTGTGTGCCATTGGCGGCGCAGGAGCATTAGCCGCGCAAAGCATTGCTTCTAGTCGAGTGATCGCCTTTGATGATTTAGGATGCGAATCGGTGAAGGAACTTGAGTTTTGCAATTTTCCGCTCATAGTCGGTATAGACTGTAAGGGTGGCAATATATTTAAAAAATAAATTTAAGGCAAGATGTGTTTTACATCTTGCCTTTTTGTATTTTTCGTGTATAATATATTTAAAGTGTTCTATTTGGAACATATTTCAAAAAGGAGGTGTGACCTATTAACTGTTTTTTGTTCGATGGATTATCAGAGGTAGAAAAAACCGACGTTTTGTCTAAATTGCAAAATTCCGAACAATTTACCAAGGGTGATGAACTTTATCGCAATGGTATGCTTGGCATAATTTTAAATGGCAATGCCACAGTAAAAAGATTTAACGATATCGGCGACAGTATCACAATGCGCGCTATATCTTGCGGAGAGCTTTTTGGTTCGGCATCGGTTTTTGGTAATTGGAGAGACGGTATGAGCAGTATTGTAGCCGACTCCTCTTGTGACGTTCTTTACATTTCTCAGGAAAAGTTTTGCGAAATTCTAAAAACATATCCGCAAATATCAATAAATTATATTGAATTTCTAAGTGGACGTATACGTTTTTTAAATCGCAAACTTGATGCTTTTACTGCCAAAACCACCGAAGAAAGATTATACGAATTTTTATTATCACAATCCGATAATGACGGAAGCGTAAATTTAAACTTTGGTATAGCAGAACTAGCGCGCAGACTTAATGTTGGGAGAACAAGTATTTACCGCGATATCGAATCTTTAGAATCCAAAAAACTTATAAGCAGAAATGGTCACTACTTCAAAATTCAAAAATAAGGTGATAAAAATGAAAAAACTATTGGCACTCTTACTCACACTCGCACTTGTATTCTCACTTGCAGCATGCGGCAATACTGATACAACATCATCTCCTGATGTGCAAAGCGAACCCACATACACAGCCGTCGATATGTCTGTTGCATATATGACAGGACCTACCGGTATAGGTATGGCAAAGCTAAACGCTGACAGCGATGCAAAACTCACTGCAAACAATTACACGTTTACAGTAGCTGCTGCCGCCACCGATATAACAGGAAAATTCTTAAAGGGTGAAATCAATATTGCATCTGTACCTACAAATGTTGCGGCTACCCTTTACAACAAATCAGAGGGCAAGGTCAGAATGCTTGCTGTTAATACAAATGGCGTGCTTTCTATTCTTGAAAAAGGCGATACCATTAAATCAATCGACGATCTAAAGGGTAAAACCATATACTCAACTGGTCAAGGTCAAAACCCTGAATATATTTTAAATTATATTCTTACCGAAAATGGTATTAATCCAAAAACCGATCTTACAATTAACTTTGTATCAAGCGACGATTTAAAGGCAAAGCTCATTAGCGGCGAGGCTGAAATCGCAATGGCTCCGGAACCACTTGCTACTGCTGTAATGGTTCAAAACCAAGAACTTAACCGCGTGCTCAGCATTAATGACGAGTGGTCAAAAGTATCTGACACAACACTTATGATGGGATGTGTTATTGCGCTTGACAGCTATGTCGAGGCTAACCCTGTGGCAGTTGAGAAGTTCCTTGAAGAATACGAAGCATCAATTAAATTTGCAACGACCAACATTGACGAAGCAGCTACCTATTGCGAAACCTACGGCATTGCACCAAAAGCCGCTATCGCAAAAAAATCCATTCCCATCTGCAATCTTTGCTACGTAACCGGCAATGATATGAAAACTAATGTAAATGGTTACTTTAATGTACTGTTTAACGCAGATCCTACATCTATCGGAGGTAAATTGCCCGCTGATGATCTCTACTACAACGCAGACTAAACAACCTATTTTTAAAAAAATAATAAAAGCAACACTTATAGCGACCTTCTGGATACTTATTTGGGAGGCCGCTTCCCGTCTTGTAAGCAGAAATAACGAATTGTTACTACTTATTTTACCAAGTCCTTTTACGGTATTTAAAACCTGGACAAAAATTGCTTTTACACCCGCCTTTATTAAAGCCGAATTACTGACACTTGCTCGTATTTTTGTTGGCTTTATTATTGGTAGTGTTTTAGGATTTGTTATCGGTATAATAACCCATATTTCTAATTTGTTTTATTCACTGCTTTCCCCCATTCTTAAAATAATTCGCGCTATACCAGTTGTTGCAATTATTATTTTGATGTATCTTTTCTTTGATAGCTCTACCTTGCCAATTTTAATTGTTTGCCTTATGGTGCTGCCACTTATATGGCAAACAGTACACGACGGGCTTAAAAATACCGACAAATCTCTTTTGGAAATGTCAAGGGTGTTTAATCTATCAAATCGTAAAACGCTTGTAAATGTCAAATTGCCAAGCATTACAGCAAACCTGATTACGTCTTGCGTCAACGCTTTGGGACTTGCTTGGAAATCGGGTGTTGCGGCAGAGGTTATATGCTTGCCGAACATTTCTCTCGGCACAATGCTATGGCAAGGAAAAGGCAGCGTTAATTTTGACGAGGTTTATGCCGTTACGCTTACCGTTGTTGTACTTAGTCTTATTATTGAATATTTGTTAAAATTCCTTTGTAACAAATATCTTACAAGAAACGGAGGTATTTTAAATGATTGAACTTAAAAATATTTCTTTTTCTTACGGCGAACAATTAATACTGAAAAATTTTAATTTATCAGTAAACGACAGCGAATGTGTTCAGCTTTACGGTGTATCCGGCTCGGGTAAAACAACTGTTGCCCGTATTATTTTAGGGCTGGAAAACGCACGCAGTGGTAACGTTGTTGTACCACAAAATGTGTCAACCGTTTTTCAGGAAGACCGACTGCTTGAAAACGTTGACGTTCAAAAAAACATCCGCTTAGTACTTTCAAAAGAGCAATACGCTCTTAGCGATAGTTTACTCAAAGAATTCGGTTTGTACGACGTGCGCAAAAAGCGAGTGTCAACACTAAGTGGCGGTATGAAGCGCAGGGTTGCGCTTGTACGAGCTATCGCCTATGGCGGTGATGCACTGATACTTGACGAACCGTTTAACGGACTTGACGCAGATAACAAGCGAATTGCGGCAAACATTATCAAGCGTGAATTTATAGATAAAAACAAACCCGTTTTACTTATAACCCACATAAAAGAAGATGCACAACTGCTTGATGCAAAAACGGTAAACATATAAAAATCTCGGTAGATCCTTCTACCGAGATTTTACTATTTATCAAACACAATTACACCCGTACCATGTCCAATTGGTCGTCCGCTTTTTATTCGTTCTATATAAGCACGTCGAAGCGATGAGTCGGCGGGTAATTTATCGGGGTTGCCATCATAAAGGCAATCAAATAATCGCCATACCTCGCTATGGTTTTGATATTCCCCCGAACTGACTATGGTAAAATCGTCATAAAAGCGTGCCAAATTTGAACCGTCCTTTAACACTTCCCTGTGCCAAGGATAAAGCAACCAACTATTGCAAATGAAGATAACGTTATCATCAAATTCATCTTTAAAAAACTCTTTTGCCTGTTTGTACGAGTCTGACACTAAAGAATGGTCAAGCTTTGTACCTGTACGCGGTATATGCACACTTAAAACCTTAGTACCTTTAGGTATATGTACGCCGTCAACAGTACAGTCAAACCATGTATGATTAAGTTCAAACTGCAATCGGCCGAGAGCAAAGATTTTCATTTCAAAAAAGCCTTTGTACCACGCGGGTACAAATGTGCCGATCTTGCCGTGTACCAATCGGCATTCTTCTAACTTATATTTTAGATCGCGCATTGTTTCATAAAATAATTTATCCTCAATGCCCTTTTGAATATATCTTTTATGCAGCTCGGGCGCCATACAAATAAGGAGCAGCATATATGCTGTGTATTCACAAACACTTTGTTTTAAAGCAAGATGTTTCGTATCTTCAAGTGCTTTTGAAAAATCAAAATCTTCTGTATCGTAGCGGTTTGGAATTTTCAAAAAATCAGATGAATTTAAAAGCGTATCAAGTGTCGACAGCAATTCTTGTTTTACATTAATCGGAAAATCTAACTTTTGCATTAAATCCTTTGCATTTTTTAAAACCATAGTAAAAAATCCTTAACCAACTGTTACATTTTTAAATTCAATATCCAAATCCAGTTCATCAATACTGAGTGAAATTGGAAGTCCTGACGGTGAAAAGGTGAACTCATATTCATAACCGTTTACACTGCCTTTTATTTTACAGTTTTCCTCGACACAGACCACCGTGTTTTGTGAAACGCCAATATCGTTAATAACATCATACAAAACCTCTGCAATTGCGCCTTGCGGCAACGAGTTGATATCAGGAGTATATGTCACACCCTTAAATTCAACCGTTACACCGTTATTTGTAATATTCAGGGTTAAGTCCTTAATTACTTGCGGTTCGGCTACAATCAAATTTAAAGCTCCTTGCGTAAGTTTTGCATCAGCCGTCAATTCGTTATCGCCGTAATCGATTTCAGCGGTAAAAGAAATGTTATCTAGTACGGGTGACACAATATTCTTTTGGGCGCAACCACAGAACGTTAGCAATACAAGTGACAAAGCAAACAGTTTCTTAAACACAAAATCACCTAATCCGAAATTGTTTTAAGCCCCTCGATAATATCACTTGGCAATATTGCGCGTGTTGGCATAATTTTTGACAACTCATCAGCAACCGCACCATGCAACCAAACCGAATTAAGTACCGCAGTAAGTGGGTCATACCCTTGTGCCAAGCGCGATACTATCATACCCGAAAGCACATCACCGCTACCACCTGTTGCAAGCCCGTCATTACCTGTGGTATTAAAAAATATTCTGCCGTTTGGTGTAGCAACCACTGTGTTAGTACCCTTAAGAACCAAATAACAATTGTTTTCCACGGCAAACTTTTTGGCAAATTTTACGCGATTTGACTGTATCGCATCTGTAGTGGCATCACAAATACGTGCCATCTCTGCAGGATGCGGCGTGAGTATTATCGGGGCATTTATCTTTCTGATAATATTTATGTCACCTTGCAGTGCATTTATGCCGTCAGCATCAATAACAGTCGGTATTTGTGTTTTTTCAAGCACACGAATTACAAGTTTTTTTGCTTCTGTACTTCTGCCTAGCCCACAACCAATAAGAAGCGCATTGCTGTTTGAAAGTGCCGATAAAATTGTACGGTCATAAACCAAAGGTGCACCGTTTTGCTCGGTATCAACAGGTATTGTTACCGCTTCGGGCACACTGCTTGTAAATGCTGAATAATTTTTATCACAGACGAGCGATTTTACAACACCAACACCACTGCGAAGTGCCGCACGTGCAGCCAGTATTTGAGCACCGCACATACCGTAGCTTCCACAAAACAATAATGCCGTACCAAATGTGCCTTTGTGTGAATTTTGTGACCTTACTATCTTTTCAGGTTCATCTATTGTAAGATATGCATAATCGTCTAGAGGCAGACCAATATCAAGTACAACTGTTTTACCGCAATATTCACTTGTTTTCGGCAAAAGCTGACATAGCTTATATGCGCTAAATGTAAGTGTTAAATCCGACTTAAAGGCATTCTGCACAACCCCGCCGTCACAAAACAAACCGCTTGGAATATCAATAGCGATTTTTGTACATTTATAATCATTAATCTTTTCAATAAGCATAGCTATGTTTTCCGACAACAATCTATTAAAGCCAATTCCAAACAGTGCATCTATTACAATATCAAAATCACCGTAAAAATCATCCAATATTTTAATATCTTTTACGCTGTCTTTAAAATTAAGTGCCGTATCTGTATTGGGAAAACCAAGTGGTGTCAGCAGACAAATATCTGCTCCGCTACGTTTTAAATTTGCGGCAATTACAAGCCCGTCGCCGCCGTTATTACCACTACCGCAAACCACACATATTTTTTTGCCTATAATATTATATCGATTTAGAATTTCGCGTGTAGCCGCATCTCCTGCATTTTTCATTAAATGCGCATAAGAAAAGATGCCGCATTCTACAGCATTATCCTCAGCTTTTTTAATTTGAGCAGCAGTTAAAACCTTCACAAAATCACCCAAAAATTATAAACTGTCACAAATATGATGAGGTAAGAATTTTTTCATACCCTCAACCATTTTTTCATTTGGAGCAAAAACAAATGCCCTTTGCGGTTTTCCCTCTTGTTTGTAATACAAAACAAATGTATTTTCATCTTTTTTATTACAAGCAAAAAAACAATCTTTTGCAACGTCAGCAGGTAATGCACCTGTATACTTATCTATTCTCTGTACTGCACTAAGATCAAAGCTCACTACTCTCTTGCGCGAACTTTTTGAAATAATTTTATCAATATCCATCGTAGAATTGGTGATAATATATTCATATTCTATGTTAAGCATTGAATACAATTTAAACACACCGTAAAAAATCAATGCCGCCAAAACAGGAAACAATGTTTTTAAAAATATCAATGAAACGGTTAGAAGAATTATAGCCAAAAAAGCAATTCCGAAATACGCGCCCCAAGTTTTTCCCGTTCTTTTAATCGCGACGATCTGCTCAACAAAAGTATCCATTTTTTGTGTCTCCTTAAACTTACTTGCATTATATATCATTTTAGTATATAATTATAAAAAAAGCAAGTATTGGTTTTAAACATTATATGAATTAAGGTGAAAAAATGAAAATTAAAAAAGGCTTTAATATAAAATGTGAAAATGGTCAAACCGCTATTATTTGCGATAAGAATATTAACCGTGATTTTAATAGCACAATATTACTTAGCGATACATCTGCTTATTTGTGGAAGCTTTTACAAAACGAAAACGCTAACAAAGAGCAGATGCTAAACGGATTGTTAAAAGAATTTGATATTTCAACCGTTCTTGCACTGAACAACATTGACATATTTATAAGAACATTAAAGGAAAACGGAATCTTAGAGGAATGAAACAAAAAACGCAAACTATTAAATGGCTTTACAGCCAAACAAAGCCTTTTATACCACAAATAGTATTTGTCTCCCTATTAAATATTTTGGCATCTTTGGCTTATGTATTTTTAGCAAAGCTTTCACAGCAAATCATTGACAATACCACCGACGGTACAACCAATACTTTTGTGATCGGTAGTATTTTTCTTTTCGCTCTTATACTATTACATATAGTAATCGAGGCTGTTGTGTCAGTTGTTTTAACTACTATATCGACAAATATGAATATAAGGCTAAAAAACTATATGTTTACCCGACTTATGAGAAAAAAATATGTAAATTTAGCAGAATATCACTCGGGCGACCTACTAAACCGCTTTTCTTCTGATGTTGATGTAGTTGTAAATGGCAGTATTACATTGATACCGTCAGTTATTTCAATGCTTACCAAAATCATTGCCGGTATTGTAGCACTTTGCATCCAAAACTATTATTTTGCATTTGCTGTTTTGGTCATTGGCTTTGCTTTTCCGCTTTGCGGCAGATTGCTCAGCCGTAAATACAAGCACTTACACAAAGAAGTGCAAAAAACCGAGGGTGAAACACGTTCTTTTTTGCAGGAAAGTTTTGCAAATATTGTTGTAGTTAAAGCATTTAGCGGTGAAAAGCCCTTTTTGCTAAAGCTAAATGAATTTTTAAATGTCAATCGTAATTTGCGCATTAAAAAAAGTGTTTTTTCTGTATTAATTTCAGCTTCACTCTATTTGTTTTTTAGCGTTGGTTATTACGGTGTATTGGTATGGGGAGCATCACAAATTGCATCAGGAGTTATGACAATAGGTACTCTTGTTTACTTTTTACAGCTTATCTCGATACTGCGTGCACCATTGCAGAACATATCGGGTGTTGTACCAAAATATTATTCGTGTATTGCATCAGCTGAAAGACTGATAGATATTGAACGGTTAGAGGACGAGCCACCAAGCAATAACAAAGATACTATAAACTTTAAAAAAATTATTGCCCAAAATCTTACTTTTGCCTATACAAACGAAATAGTTTTGCGCGATAATAATTTTACTATTGACCGCGGTACAATAACGGCAATCACAGGTCGCTCAGGCAGTGGCAAAAGCACGCTATTTAAACTATTGTTAGGTCTATTCCCTGCAACAGCAGGAAATTTAAGCTTTGACGGTTATAACCCTATTGACGAAACAACACGACAAATGTTTGCTTATGTGCCGCAGGGTAATATGATTATTTCAGGTACTATTCGCGATAATATTTCACTGTGTGATAGTTCAATAAGCGATGATGATATTATTAAAGCAGCAAAAACTGCCAATATTTATGAATTTATAAAAACGTTGCCAAATGGGCTTGATACCGCAATTTCAGAACGTGGACAAGGCTTATCCGAAGGTCAAGTACAAAGAATTGCTATAGCGCGCGCGCTGTTGTTTGATGCACCGATTATATTGCTTGATGAAGCAACATCCGCGCTAGATGAAAAAACTGAAACAGAGTTGCTTAATAACATTAAAACTCTTACAGACAAAACTATACTATTTATTACCCACCGTAATACATCACTTAGTGTATGTGATAAAGTCCTGCATTTATCGGGCGGTACATTCGGTGAAAAATAAATTCATCCCCATCATAGCAGAAATATTTGTTAAGAATATTTCTGCTATGATGGGGATTTATCTTTTACATTAACCAAAATATAATCGTAATTATTAAATAAATAACTACTAAAAAACCAATAGCGATAAGTGTGGGTTTCAGCATCATTTTGGTCGCCTGCCAATATGTGCGCCAGATATCTTTAAAACCGGATGATGTACCACGCTTTGTCCACGCGACACGTGGTGGTAGGTTTGACATATCTGCAATTGTTCTGCCGTCATCAATATAAGTGATTTTTTCCTTCTTGTGTTTTTTTTCACTCATAATTTTAATCCTTGTTTAACAAGTGACAGGCAGCGCAGTGACCGTTGCCAAAATCACGATATTCAGGTGCTACCTCTTTGCATATCTCCATTGCCTTTGGACATCGCGTATGGAAACGGCATCCCTTTGGCGGATTTGCAGGTGACGGTATATCACCCTTAAGTATTATTCGGTTCATTTTTACATCAGGATCGGGTTGAGGAATTGCAGAGAAAAGCGCCTCGGTATAAGGATGTAAAGGATTGGCAAAAATATCTTCCTTTGTACCAAACTCAACCATAGAACCCAAATACATAACACCAATTTTATCCGAAATGAACTTAACAACTGATAAATCGTGAGAAATAAACAAATATGTTAAATTCATATCCTGCTGCAATTTTTTAAGCAGATTAATAATCTGCGCTTGAATTGAAACATCAAGTGCCGAAACTGGCTCATCACATATTACAAGTTTAGGCTTTACCGATAAAGCTCGTGCTATACAGATGCGTTGCCTTTGCCCTCCCGAAAATTCATGAGGATATCTTTCGTAATAGTAGTCGCGTAGACCACATTTATCCATAAGATCTAAGACATAATCTTTAACCTGAGATTTAGGTACAATATTGTGCACCTCTACAGGCTCTGAAAGTATGCCGCCAACCGTGCTACGCGGTGGTAATGAAGAATATGGATCCTGAAAGATAATCTGCATCTTCTTGCGTATTTCACGCATTTCAGATGACTTAAGATTTGTAATGTCTTGTCCTTCAAATATTATCTGACCGCCGTTTGACTCGTGCAGTTTAAGTATCGTTCTGCCTAGTGTTGTCTTGCCACAACCCGATTCACCAACAATACCTAGCGTCTCACCCGCTTTAAGTTTGAAAGAAACATTATCTACGGCGATAAGTTCTTGTTTTACCTTACCCGTAAAGGTCTTTTTTATAGGAAAGCATTTACGAAGATTTCGAACCTCTAAAATAGCTTCCGAGTCAAATTGTTGAGTTGTTTTTTCTTCAGCCATTTTTTTGCTCCTCATCGTAAAGGTGACACGCTACAAAGTGTGTGGGGCTTACCTGTATCATATTGGGGTATTCACCCGAGCACTTTGCGGTGCACTTATTACATCTTTCCTTAAAATAACAGTGGGCAGGCATATTTATGGGATTCGGCACGTTACCTGGGATATTGTAAAGAGTATCGCTGTCGGAATTTAAGGTCGGCTTAGACTTTTGAAGACCGATAGTATACGGGTGCATTGGATTATGGAAAATCTCATCCACCGTCCCCTTTTCAATTACCTTACCTGCATACATAACCACAACGTAATCGGCCATTTCGGCAATTATACCAAGGTCGTGTGTGATAAGCATTATAGAGCCGTCAATCTTGTCCTTAAGGTCACGAAGTAGGTCTAATATCTGCGCCTGGATTGTAACGTCAAGAGCGGTTGTAGGCTCATCTGCGATAATAAGGCGCGGGTCGCTTGCAAGTGCCATAGAAATCATAACACGCTGACGCATACCGCCTGATAATTCGTGTGGAAAAGAATTATACACACGCTCAGGCATTGCAATACCAACAAGATTAAGCATCTCGATAGATTTGTTTTTGGCATCCTCTTTAGAGGCCTTTGGGTTATGGATAAAGGTAACCTCGTCAAGCTGTTGACCTATGGTAAAAACAGGATTTAAAGAGGTCATCGGCTCTTGGAAAATCATAGCAATCTGACTACCGCGAATTTTATGAATATCAGCAATAGGCATCTTGGCTATGTCATAAACCTTTTCTTCACCCGTTTTATCTTTAGACTTAAATCTTATCTCGCCCGAATAAATCTGACCCGTAGGTCCTTGTAAAAGACGCATTACCGACATACTTGTAACCGACTTTCCGCAGCCCGACTCACCCACAACACCAACCGTGGCGTTAGTGGGCACATCAAAAGATACGCCGTTTACAGCTTTAACTACACCTTGCTCGGTAAAAAAGTAGGTGTGAAGATTGTCGATTTCAAGTATATTGTCAGAATTTTTCAGTTGAGTGGTATATTCCGACTCGTCAGCCTTGCGGTATTTTTCAGCCTCAAGGCGTTTCATAACCTTTTTGTTCTCTTTTGCTATTGCGCGTATTTCTTTACCGGAAAGGTAGTTTTTATTTGTCTTTGCCATAAAACTACCTCCTTGCCTTCGGGTCAAGCGCATCTCGCAGACCGTCGCCGATAAAGTTAAAGCCAAGCACAGCGATAACAATGCAGATACCCGCAGGCACCCAAACGTTAAGGTGGTTTTGCAGTATATCCTGATTGGTGGATATAATGTTAATCATTGTACCCCAGGCAGCATACGGCGCTTTAACACCAAGATTAAGATAAGACAGTGTTGCTTCATAAAGAATCATACTGCCAAGGCTCAAACTCATCTCTACGATAAGCTGGGGCATAACATTAGGCACTAAGTGCTTGAAAATCTTACGTGACGTAGAATAGCCCATTGCCTCAGCCGCTACCATATATTCCTGTTCACGAAGTGAGAGTATCTGTCCGCGAACAAGACGCGCAGTACCTGGCCAGGAAATAAAGGTAAGATAAATCATAAGCAGATAAATGCGATATTTTGCGTCTATACCCGAAGCGTCAAGTATGGTGCTTATTATCAGCAAAATCGGCACGCCTGGTAAACAAATAAGAATATCGCAAAGTCGCATTATGATATTATCAACAGCACCGCCGAAGAAGCCAGCTATACCGCCAAGAATTACACCTAATATCGTGATAAGGAAAACGGCAATAAAGCTGACTATCAGCGAAATTCTGCCGCCGTACATAAGGCGCACAAAAATATCATAGCCTTCGTTATCGGTACCGAGGATATGCTCTCTTGACGGTGGCGCCAAAAAGTTATCCTTTAGTGTTTTCTCGGTCGTCTGTCTTACGGTATACTCTTCACCGTTTACGGTGTAGGTAGTTTCAGAAATTGAATACTCGGTTTTACCGCTTTCATCAAGCTCAATTTCGCCCCACTCGGTGTAAATCAAGGGACCAACAAAGCTGAACAAAAAGAGTGATACTACCATTATAAGACCGATAATACTTAATTTTGAGCGGAAAAATCTGCGTACTACCATACGCGTCGGCGACATAAGTCGCACGTTTTTTTCGTGAGGCACTTCTTCGGTTTCTGCAGTGTCTTCTGTTACTTCGTTTTTAGTAATTTCTTCCATAAAAGCGCCTCCTTACTCCAATTTAACACGCGGGTCAACAATACCGTACATAAGGTCGGCAAGCAATACGCCGATAACACTAAGAAGCGCCAAGAACATATTGTAGCCCATTATAAACGGAATATCGCCGCGGTTCATTGCATCAAGCGCAATGTTACCAATACCCGGAAGGTCAAATACCTGTTCTGTGATAATAGCGCCCGAAAACAGCGACGGCAAAAGTCCTGCAAGCGAGGTTACAAGCGGAATAAGCGTATTGCGGAAAGCATGCTTATTGATAACCACCTTTTCGCTAAGGCCCTTAGCGCGCGCGGTACGGATATAGTCAGAGTTCATAACCTCCAACATATTGGTACGTGTCATTCTCATACGCGCGCCGATGCTGAGAATTACGATTGTGAGTATCGGTATAAACATATGCTTTGCATAGTCAAGCAATAATTCAATGCCCGTATATGACGCGGTTGCATCAACAAGACCAGAGGCTGGGAACCATCCAAGCTTTAACGCAAAGAGATCCTTAAGCATCTGTCCAAAGAAGAACGACGGCAGAGATATACCAATCATTACAAGTACGGTTACAAGATAGTCACGGAAGCTGTACTGATGTGTCGCCGCTGTGATACCAAGCGGTATTGCGATTAAAAACTCAAATACCGTTGCAATAAGAGCTACCGCAAAGGATACTCCCATATGCTCAAAAATAACGTCAGCTACGGGAATACCGTATACAAAGCTGGTACCAAGATCAAAACGAGCAAGAGCACTAAGCCAGCTAAAATAGCCCTTTAAGATGCCCCAAAAACTGTTATCGCCAAGTCCGTACATCTGGTACATAGCGTTTACTGTTTCTTCGCTAACGGTAGCGCCACCCTGATTGATGGCGTTGATCTTATCCTGAATAAAATCAACGGGCATCAATCGGATTAGAAAGTAAATAATCATTGAAACGCCAAGCAATATAAATACGGACATTACTAATCTTTTTAAAATATATTTAAACATTAGTTACTCCAAATTATTTAGCAAATTCAACTTCCCATATTCTGTCAAGCGGCGATGAATAAGGATTCATCTCTGATTCGGCGGGTAGGCTGTCAGAATCAATTACCTTTGAGTTGTATGCATAAAGCACGCTTCTCTGATATACGGGCAGTTCGATTGCAAGGTCAAGAATCTGCTCCATAGCCTCTTGATAGAGTTCTGAACGCTCATCCTGATCGTTGGTTTCACGTGCTTCGTCAATAAGCTCGCTAAGCTCGTCAAGGATATCTAATTCTTCTGCAGTACCACTGGTCTTTAGGTAATTATAACCCCATGCAAGTGTACTGGTAGCTGTAGAATCCTTGTGATAAACCTGATAGAGATCGGGGTCAAGTGCTGATGACCAAGCAGCTGCCCAGACTTCAAGTGAACCTGTGTTGATTTTAGTAAGAGCTTGTGTATCGCAAACAACCTCTACGTCCCAACCTAAATCGTTAAGAAGAGCGGCTGCATCACGGAACACCTTGTATGTCGGGTGATCCTGTAAACTTGAGCCTGCGATTGTAAACTTAACGGTAAGCTCGCTGTCGCCGGCACTAACGCCAGCCTCCTGCATATATTTTTCAACATTTGCAATTGCAATATCTTCGCTCCAGGTACCAAGCGGCGGATAGTCAAAACCGTTATCTTCTGCATCAGCTCCCTTAGGATATGCCCAGCTTACCTTTGACATCGGCCAGAATATCTGTTCAGCAGTACCCGCACGATAATAGTCAAGTGCGAGTGAAGTGTTCATTGCGCACATAATTGCTTTACGAAGATTAATGTCAGTTACTTTGGCAGAGTTTATACCAATATAACCGTAACCCAATTGGTCGGTAGTAAGAGTTACCATACCTTTTTTAGAAAGGGCTTCAAGTTTTTCGTAGTTATCTGTTGTAAGCGAAGGTGAAATATAATGAACATTACCTTCCTGCAAAGCAGCAATAGCATTTGCAGAGCTTACTACCTGATAACGAATTTTTTCAATTTTTGCATTTTCAATGCCTTCGCCAACTGTATTAAAGTTTTCGTTTGCCTTGAAATAAACAACATTGTTTGTGTAGAATTCGCTTTCGGAGGGATTATCTTTATTCTTTGTATTGGTAGCCTTGTATGAGCCTGCACCCATAGGAATTTTGATGTTTCTTGTTGACTGAATAATATCGGTCATAAAGTCAAAACTTGCAAACTCAACACCAAATTGATTGTTTTCAATATCAACACCTACGCTGCTTCCCTCACCGTAATAATGCTGAGGAGCTATTGTGGTTGCAAAGTTCCAGATTGCCTTGGGGTCAACACCATCAATAGTAATCTGAAGCACATCATATTCATCGGTTTTTGTAACGGTGCCGTCATCATTATGACCTGATGCGATTGTATATTCAGTACCGTTAACCTCGATAGTATCACCCGCCTGATCGGTATGACCTAAAGACACGATACCAGAAATATTTTCTACAGCCAATGTGCCGTCATCAGAAACATTTTCGTGAAGAATAACTTCTTTTGCTTTAGCGGCAAATTCGGTACTGAGTGTATTTGCTGTGCCCCAATACTGTAAAATTATATCTAACTCTCTTGCAATTTTGTCGTTAAAGATATAATCGATTGCATCATCTTTTGACTTGATAGAGTTTGGATATGCAGGTGTTAACTTTTTGATCTTTGTGCGATCAACCTTACCGTCTTCACCCTCTTCATACTCTACCTCTACATATCCTTCGGTATACATAAAGCAGAAGATTTCATCTTCAAACTCTTCGTAAGACTTATAAGGTTCGTCAATGTATGATTCCTGAGCACCAAGATAGTCATTTTCAAGTTCTTCTTTAAAAAGTTTTAAAGCATATTCGTAATCTTCTAACAAATTAGCGTTAGTAACCTCATCTGCATCATTTGAAATTGCAGACTGATAACCGCCGCTTACAGTGTAAGCTGCGATAGCCTTCTTCATAGCATCATAGCTAACTTCTTTGGTAGAAGAAGCCTTGATCTCTGAATTAAAAAGGTTAATAAGCTCGTTAATGCGAGCAGCAGCACGTGAAGATGCCTGAGATGTAATAAGGTCATCACTGTCGTCTGAAGCCGATCCAACAGTCTGAGTGCGATATTCAGAAAGACCGATAATATCGGTTGAATAAAGTGTGTTAGAACCTGTGTATACAGGGTCGAGGTATACATAGTAGTTAAAAAGAACATCTTCCATAGTGAGAGGATGACCGTCAGAAAACTTTATGCCGTTTTTAAGTACAAAGTTGTATGTAACGGTATCGTCATCGTTTTCTACGATTTCATAATCCTTTACCACAACAGCCTCATCCTCGCCGTATGCAACCTGAACTTCACCGTTGACATACTTTGAACCAAGCATACCGATCTGTGTCATACCAACGATAGTGCCGTCGGGTGCCGATGTGTAAAAGAATGGGTTAAACAATCCGTCAAGCTGCTCTGTCATAATAACAAAAGCATCTGCTCCGCCTGCGCCGCAACCGGTAAGTGATGATAACATACTTACACACAAAACAACGCATAGGATAACTGAAATAATTCTTTTTTTCATGGTTATCGCTCCTTTAGTTTTATATAAAATTATTTTTTAGCTTTCAAAATCGACCGTTACGGTATTACCGTTAGTGGTTATATTAACGCTGTCAGCATCATCACCAACAGCAACACAATCGATCTGTGCGCTTGATACCTTAGTCGAATCACCCATACCGCAAACCAAACCGATCGAATAGTCATCAACACCAAAATAGCACGAGGAATCGATCTGTAAATGACTGCTTAAAATATTAACATTTGTAAGTATAGCCTCATCAGAAAGGCTTCCGACAAAAAGTCCGTAACTGGTACCTACCTTGCGAGTACCTGCTTTAATTGTAAATGTAATATTTTCAAAGTTAATATCTGAAATTTCAGCCGTATCGGTAAGATGCCCGAAAAGCCCTGCATTAACCTTTGAGTTGTTTGTTTGCGACGCGTCAACATTTTTAATTGTGTGACCGTTTCCTTTAATAACACCACCAAAATTGCCGTACATAAAGGTTGTTGGCCATATCTCGTCTGCAAAATCGAGATCTTCAAAAAGCTCATAATTGCCATTAAGACTTGCACTCTCTACAAACTGTTCCGCGGTATAAATGCGGTACCACTCGCCCTGTGTCCAATCAACATAAAGTTTTAAAACAGAATCGGTGGTAGAGGCATCGTCTTCATTTACAGCACCGGGATGTGTCAAGATATCGCCCAAAAGTTCATTTGTGCCTTCAGCATCAAAGTATGCCTTGTTGTATGTATAACCTTCTCTTTTGGGAAAATCGAACATTTCGATAGCACCTGTTTCTTCATCCCAAGCAGGTATCAAAAGTTGCTTTTCGCCGGTAGGATCAAATTGCATTGTATCAACCAATTCACCCGAATCAATAGAATAAAATTCGATTTCAAAAAGCGGCACCCACGCAGCGTAAAGCGTTAACGCAGGCTCCTCAGCAGAATACTCTTTACTGCTGTCAATTTTAAAAACGTCATTTTCAAAATCCCATTTGCCTGAATAGGTATAGGTCGTATTACCGTCATCATCGGTAGTTTCAATCCTTTCCTTATACCATCCTGCAAGAAAATATCCGTTTTTGGAAACGGTAAACGCATCGTTACCACGCGCATCATCGTCAGGCGAAATCAACGCTACCTTTGATTTACCGTCAACATTAAAGGAGTCAACTATTACCGAAGTATTCGTTGTAAAGGTGCCGCCGTTAGCGTCAAACTTGACGCTAACGGTATAGCCCTCACTGTTATTTGTCTGATAAGGCGTAGCATCCTCGCCACAACCCGTAAGCAACAGTACAAAGGTCAACGCAAGCAAACTAAAAACTATAGATTTAATTTTCTGTTTCATTTTCCTGTGTTTCCTCCTCTGCGGTTTCTACTGACTCTGTCTCTTTGGGCTGTTTTTTCTCTTTTGCCTTTTGAATCGCTTCACTAATTTTTGTTACAGCAAGTTTTACTAAACTTACAATCTTGCTGTAAACCAACTTTGCAATTTCTACTACTTTTTTCCACACAAATTTTGCGTGTTTAATAACTACGGGTTTTGCAGCGTTGTACGCTTTTATAACCCAGATTTTGCAAATATTAAATATCTTTACTGCAAAGGCCGCTACTGCGAGTGCTGCAACCTTTATAGCAGCCCACACTTTTTTGCAAACGGGTTTAAGGAAATTACCTATCTTTACAAAAATCGGTTTTAAGAATGCGCCAATCTTTGCAATTATCGGCTTTGCGAATTCCACAATTTTATCAACTATCGGCTTGCAAAAAGCGCTGATTTTATCCCAAATAGGCTTCAATGCCTTGCCTATTTTCTTAATTATCGGTTTGCAGAATGTAACAATTTTATCTGTTAATGGTTTAATAAACCTGCATATCTGCTCTTTAAATTTCTTGATAAGCAGTACTGCGGCAACAATTATCGCAGCAATTATCAACAGAACGATTATCCAAGCCCAAGCATTTGACTTTTTGGTACTGTCGGATGTATCATCATCCTTTTTCTGCGCGTCGGGGTCAAGCGCTTTTATACGCTGCTCGGCAGAGACAAGGTCAGCATAATTTGTAACCAATGCCTGCTGTTCGGTAGTAGCAACCTTGCTGTAAGCGGTACGTGCAGATTCTACTAATACCTTAT
This sequence comes from uncultured Ruminococcus sp., assembly GCA_964630675.1. GTDB lineage: Bacteria > Bacillota > Clostridia > Oscillospirales > Acutalibacteraceae > UBA737. The sequence goes on along the minus strand of CAZVWG010000003.1, from coordinate 27,906 downwards.
CATCATAGGTTACTCTTTCGGGAATCGCCTTAATTGCCTTGATTGCCTCAACAGCAACATCATCAGGCGCCGCAGGACCATCAATTGTAAGATCAAAATACTGATTACAAATAAACGAATCATATCCTACACCGTTTATCGGCCGAACCATTGTAAGCTTATTTTCAACCTTACCAACATAGTCAACAAATGTAGCACCATAGAATACATTTGAATACATCTCACCGGTAACATTCCACATAAAGAACGGAACAATACCCATACCGTTGATCTGTACATCATTTCCGTCATAATCGGTATATGTGCCATAGTCACCCGCACCTGGTATATTTTCAAAACTACCGTAGTAAGACGGGTCAAATTCTTCCTCAAAATTAGGAACATTATAACTGCCGAATATTACCATATCAAGCGCGTTACAATCATAGAATGCTTTATGACCAATTGCGGTTGTTGTGTATGGCATCTTAACCCTTACAACATCGCTACCTGCAAATGCATAAGCGGTAATACGAACAGTATCATCTGCAACGACAACATCATCGTTGTTAATGCCTGCGTATGTAATTAGTTCCATACCCTCTTCGTTCATACAATAAAGCGAACCGTCAATCACAAATACAGTATCACTGATTTCGTATGTATAGGTGGTAACTTCCTTGTCTTTACCGTTAACTTCCTGAGTTTCTGTAATGCAGAACGGTTCTACCTTACACATAGCAAACGGATTATCGGCAATTTTTTCAAGGTCATCACCAAGAGTTACCTTAAACGGTGTAAGTGACTCTTTAATAAATACATTCCTACCGATTTTAACGGCTGCTGTAAGGTCTGCAGATGTAATTGCAGTATATGCAAACGCATAATCACCTAAATTTTCTACACACTTAAGATTTTCAACCGTAGCAAGCGGATCACAGTATGAGAAAGCACCCTCGCCAATATCGGCAGTTTTTTCACCAAGCTTAACAACATTAAGCAAACGGTTAGAAACAAACGCGTATTTACCAATGGTTTCTACAGCAGAAATATCAACATTTTCAAGACCGCATTCCATAAACGCATATTCGCCGATAGTTTCAATGTTTGTAAGATTTATATTTTTAAGAGCATCGCAACCTGCAAAGGTGTAAGGCATTATCTCGGTAATATCTTCACCCAAAACAACGGTTGACAAATTACGACAATATGAGAATGCATATTCGCCAAGACTTTCAGCCGCAGAAATATCAACGCTTTCTATCTGAGGACCGTGATATGTATATCTGTAATAACCGTTAGAATTAATTGCGGCAACCGACATATTTTCATCAAGACAAGCGTAATATACGTCGCCCGAAATTGCATAATCGCCAATTGTTTTTGCCTTGGACAAATCAATATTTTTAAGGCTAGATGTATTATAGAATGCCATCTTGCCAAGTTCGGCATTTTCGCCTAAAGTAACAGTTTCAAGGCTTGCAGCGTTGGAAAAGGCGCTCTCACCTATTACGGCATTTTTACCGATAGTAAGTGAAGTAAGGGGTGATGAGAATACATATCTGAAGAGCTTTTGTTCACCCTCCATATACATTTCAACCTTAAATGCCAGATCTTTATCCATACTGAACGCATAGTCACCTATCGTAACATCGTCACCGATAACAACCGTTGCAAGATCGGCACATTCACTGAAGGTTCCTTCGGCAATTTCCATCTTATCAGGAATTGTAACCGATGTAAGCTTTGTAAATGAAAAAGCGTATTTACCAATTTCAGCCTTTTTATCAAGAGCAGGCATTTGTGTAATAGATGCCTCAAAGAAAGCGTAGTCGCCTATATCTTTAAGGTCACCAAGTGCTACAGATACAAGGCTCTCGTTAGAAGCAAGACCATACTCACCTACTGCGGTAACCTTGTCCATAACAACCGAAGTAATCTTCTGGTTGTGTGAGAATGCACCCTTTGCAATTTCAGTAACCTTTTTGCCGTCGATATTTTCATAAGTAAATTCACCGCTTACGGTCGGTGATACAGCAATCAACTTTTTACCGTCGGAGGATAAAATATAATCCTTGGTCTGAACTTTATAGTTTTTATTACCGTCCTCGATTTCAAATTCGGAAATCTTGGTATCTCTGAACGCAAATACACCGATATCGTTAACATCAGCGCCGATAATAACCTTTTTCATATCGTCGCACTCATAGAACATACCTTCGGGCAAAACAGCAGAATTAACATAAAATTCTTCAAGCGATTCGCAACCTGTAAAGGCATATGCACCGTACTTAACCTTTTTAGCGTCGATAGTAACATCAGTAAGTTTTTTGCATGCCGCAAAAGCGTACTGACCTATAGAATAAAGATTTTCGCCGAGAACTACACCCTTAAGTTTTTGGTTCCCTGCAAATGCATAGTCAGAAACCACGCAAGCAGAAGGAAGTTCTAATGTGTCGCGTAAGTCGCAATTTTCAAACGCGTTCTGGTTAATAATTTTAAGATTATTTTCACCGCTGAATGTAATCTTCTGAAGTGAAGTACAACCGTAGAATGCACCGTAATCAATTGATTCAAGCGTTGACGGGAATACAACCTCTTCAAGAGCGGTAAGATTTGCAAAGGCATAGTTTGCAATACTTTCAACACCCTCTGGAATTATAACCTTGGTAATGGTACTGTCACCGATATACCACGCCTTTGATGATTCGGCATCGTCAAAAGCAAGCTCCTCTTCGGTCTTCATTACATACTCAAAATTCGAGAACGCAAACTGACCTATCTGAGTAAGTGAAAGATCGGCAGGTATATCGACAAGACCGCCGTTACCGTAATAGTGCGTAAGGCTGGCGCCTGTTGTTACATAGGGATCCTTTACCTCAACGTTAACAGTTTCGGAATAGTATGTGCTTGCATCATCAAGCAATACCTTCATTGTAACCGACGCAAAGCCTTCGGCCTGTGCGGTCACAATACCCGAAGAGTCAATCTTAACAATACTTTCATTACTGCTTTCAAACGATACGGTTGTATCATTTTTGAAATATGAATCAAGCGAATAATTAAGCAGTACCGATTCTGACGGATACATTTCTAATTTATAATTTCCTTCAAAGAAATTAATGCTTCCTGTATCGCCTAATTTTTTATTTTCGTTTTCAAGAATATAATACGCCTTTAATGTTTCAAATCCATCTAATGTAAAGACATCGGCTACCGGCTTATCATATCTACGATAACCGTCGTCACCCTTTTCGAGTACCGTAACATTAAATGTAACGCTCTTGCTGTTGGTAGGATCCTGCGCTTTAATAATAGCAGTACCGCTCTTTACTGCGACAAGCTTATTGTTAACAACGCGGACTACACTGGGCTTTGAAGATGAATACTCAAGCAGCTCTGACCACTCGGTATCGGGAGTAATCACAGGCTCTAATGTATAAACCTCATTAGGACTAAGAGTAAGTCCTTCTTCAAGACCTTCAAAATAAAAGTCTGTAAAATCATCGGGAAGTGCTAATTCATATGTGGCATAATTAAGTGCATAGTCATAGACATTAACAACAAATGTATTTTTAGTGGTTGCGTTATTCTTTATGTCATATACATAATCAGTAAGTTCAAACGTAACCTTTGTAGTGCTGTTGCGCTCTGAATAAACAGGAGTCATATACTGCTCAAAGGTCTTCATCGTAGGACCAATGTTACCGTCATCATCTGCCTCTTCAGTTACATAACCTATCTGCGAAGACATAGCATAGTGATTATCATATACATATACATCTGCGTACAAGCGGTTTTTCTTTAAGGTCTTGTCGTACTCATAACGATACTCGACATCTGTAATAGTAGGCGCCTCAAAGTCAGCAACCAGCGGGAATTCAAAAACATTATTATCGTTTGTTTCAAGTCCGCCATCGCCGTAATCAAGATAGCCTACAAGTCTTACCGTATATTCGCTGTTGTTTTCAAGATTGTATTCTGTTGTGTCAAATTCTATTTCAACATTTGACGGGTAAATAGACGCACCGCCGTCACTGTATGACTTACGCACATCAGTTTCTACCTTTTCAAAAACAACATCGCCCGTCACGTCGTCTGTGATAGTAATCTCTATCTTTGCGGCATTACGCAAAAGACCAGCCCATACAAAGCGAAGTGAATGTATTGTGCCCTCCTGATTGGAAAGCGCAACATAATTTTCGTTTGCAGAAATCACCATATCATCAGGATCCTGCAAGAAATAATAAGAACCAAGATAGCTTACATAGTCGTCACTTACGCCGCCAACAGGACGCGTAGCATAGGCATCGGCCTTGACCTTATCTTCTTCGTCAATGCCGTCATCCAACTCATCGGCATTGGTATCATAATATGTTAGGTCAAATAACGGAGCTTCGGTCCAATCGCCGTAAAAAGCAAGATAAGGAACATTAAGGTCGATCTTTGTACCCGACTTAGCTTCAAGAGTTACAAAGCCTTCAACATACATACCGTTTTCAAATGAATTATCAAGATATTCTTTATCTTCATCGCTAAGTGTGATCTTAACTGTAACGGTTGCTTCTTTACCCTTTTTAACACGAACCTTATTACCGCTTAAGCTTCCGCCTTCAACGGAAACAACCTCAACCTTGGCGCCGTCCAAAAGATAAGCCTCTTCGGTAACGGTTGTCTCGCCTGCATTTGTTTTTGTTTCGCTGACACCTTCGGTCATAACATAAGCGCCGATATTGTAAGAAACTGCGCGCTTGCCGGTGTTATTTATGGTGAAGGTCATTTCGTATACGCCTGTTTTTTCAGGATCGTCACCAAGCTCAAGCTTTGCCTTGTCCATCACGTCACCGTTTTCATCGGTGGTTGTGATGTATGCAGGTGATTCAATCGAGCTTGTAAGGTTGGCAAGACCTGCTCCCTGCTTTCTTACTGAATACGGTAAACCGTTTTGTCCGAGCGCAATGTCTGCGGTAGACATAAGCAAACAGTTAACCATAGTATTAACCTTTTGATTATCATCAGCAATATCGGGATAATTTTCGACTACATACTGACGCAGAAGTACAACAACACCCGCAAGGTTGGGGCAAGCCATTGATGTACCCGACAGTCTGTCATAGCTACCGCCTGTAACAGACGAAAGTATACTACCGCCGTGTGCGGTAATCTCGGGCTTGATTTTAAGATCAGGTGTAGGACCCCATGAAGAGAAGTCAGAAATAAACGGACCGGAGGTCTGCTTGCGGCTGATTTTAAGCGTACCGCTCTTCTTTGCGGCAAGCATTTCGCCATCATCCTGCGAAATAGAGCATACGGCAAGCGTAGCATCGCCGACATTCATCTTAATGTCACCCGATACGTTGTTATAAATAATAATACCTGCGGCGCCCTGCTCCTGAGCGATCATTGCCTTTTCTTCGAAGGTGTTAGAACCGCGTCGAACAAGCGCAATCTTACCTTCTACGTCAACTCCGGTATAGTCAGCGCTACGTCCCACGCCGGGAATAACCACATAATCAATTTTCATTGACTTCTTGTCGCCGAGCAAATCATCATAAAAATTGTTTTCTTCGGCGGCACCGTTTGTAGATTCAACAAAGTAGATAATCTGATTATCGTACTCGATATAAGGAGTTTCAGCACCTGCGATTGACGCAACCGACATAACACCATCGTAGGTTGATGGCGAACCAACAGTACCTGTGTCGGGATTAGATGTCAGACCCAAGTTACCGTTTTTGTCAGAGCCGTATGCCGAACTATAGCTGTTAGAAGCGGCAACCACCATACAAATACCGGAGTCACGCAGCTTGTCATAAATTCCGTCAACAGCCTCTTCGTCACTTTCACGGCTGAAGCCGCATGCAGTACCGATGGACATATTGATAACATCAACACCCAAAACGATACAGTCCTCAAGCGCTGCCAATATCCAAGCGGTACGTGCAGTATCCATAACGTCGGAAAATATCTTCATAGATACAAGCTGAGCGTTGGGAGCTACGCCGCGAATTGTATCATCGTTACCAACCATAACGCCTGAAACGTGCGTACCGTGGTTATTATGTGTTGAATATGCGTCAGAGTCAACATCGGCATAGTCAAAGTTATATGGAATCTTCTCGTTAATATAAACATCATCGACCGTAAGACCGTCAAGCTGTTCGGCGGCTACCGTATCCTTGATAGCAGCAGCAACATCATCATATGTAAGACCAAGCTTTTCTGAGGTGAAATTATCAACCGAAAAAGCTGTGTGATTTGAGTCGATACCGGTATCAAGCACTGCGACAACCATACCACTACCGTCATAGCCTGAATCAGAACTGTCAAAAATACCTGTGTCAAACACATCTACGGCATTTTCAACAAGCTCGGTTTCGCAGGTATTGTATTCTTCACCCACAATTATATTCATACCTTCGCCCAACGACTTGCAGGTATTCTCGAAGTCAGACGCCTTAATCACAAGCTCAAAACCGCTGAGGATTGTAGAATATTCTTCACCTATTTTGTAGGAAATATTCTGCTTGTCAAGATCGGCTAAAAAATCGGCCTTGTCCTTTGCAACATTTTGCTTTGCCACTTTAGCGTAGTTACTCTTTAAAGCAAAATCTGATAAACTCATCGTTTTATCAGAGCCTTCATAAGCATCAATAACCGCAACATCGTCTGTAGTAATAATGACTGATATCTCATCGTCATCATTAATGGTATCGGGCAATTCAAATACTACCGAACTATCAAAATACTTTGTATAGTCCAAAGCAATGTTATCAATTTTTTGAATGTCAGGATTGGCGTTTTCACTACCAACAGCAGATACCTGTGACGGAGGTAATGAACCTAAAGTGATTACAGCCGCCAATGCAGCAGCGGTAATTTCCTTTACAAATTTGTGCAGTCTTGAACAATTCATATTTTCTAAAAACTCCCTTGAAAACATACTTATGCATTATAAACATACATATTCAATTTATTTTACCTTATTTAGTAAAAAAAAGCAAGAATAAATATTGCATTTTTTATTTTTTATTGCATTTACTTTTTTTACCCGCTATGTTATACTTAATATATATTATTTTTTGCGAGGTCACAAATAATGACAAAACAAAACACTAATCGCATTCTTTTAATCTACAATATACTCCTTAGCATCTCTATAGTTATAGCTGGCATATTCTTAATTTTAGGTTGCCTTAGCATTTACTATTCGGGTAACGGATATTCGCGTGAACTGGTAACCCAAACATTTTCAAAAATATGTATTCCTGTGTATATTTGTTTAGTTCTTGTTGTTGGCAGTTTTATTATAAATGCAATAATACCTTCAAAACACAAGGCAAAGCCGGTGAAGTATTATAATCAGATGCTTTTAAATCTTGCAAACACGCGAGACGTAGCCTCTGATGTCGAATATGCGAAAATTGAAAAAATCAAAAAAAATATTGCTTTAATAAACTATTGTTTAATATTAATTTTTAGTTGTATTTTTTTAAATTTCGCTTTAAACAGCAACAATTACCATCAAACAGATATTAACAGTTCAATTATAAATTTAATGTGGGTACTTCTTCCCTGTCTTGCGATTCCTTTTGCCTTTTCAGTTTTTAGATATTATTACGGCATCTCTCTTACGAAAAAGCAAATTGAAATTCTAAAAACATTACCCAAAAAAGATATGGAAACCAATACGACAGAAATTAAATCAAGCGACAAAAAGGTTTTAATTGCAAAAATCGTTATCGCTACAGCTGCAGTTGGTATTATAATATTCGGCGCTGTTACAGGCGGCTTTGCCGATGTGCTTACAAAGGCTGTAAACATCTGTACCGAATGTATAGGTTTAGGTTAAGGGGTGGTAAATATGAGTAAGTTTATTAATAAAATCAAATCATTAAAACCCACCCGTCGCAAGATAATTCAGTTATATACAGCATTGCTTTTTAACGCCAATATCAAGGGCTTTATATCGGGCAACATTTATCAGGGGCAAACCAAGGTTGCCTGTGTTCCGGGTCTTAACTGCTACTCCTGTCCCGGTGCTGTGGGCGCCTGTCCGTTAGGCTCGTTACAAGGCTCGTTCAGCGCAGATAAAAGCACAATATATTATGTCGGTGGCATTTTGCTTTTATATGGCATAATGTTAGGTCGTACAATCTGCGGATGGTTGTGCCCCTTCGGCCTTATACAAGAGCTGCTATATAAAATTAAGACACCAAAGCTTAAGAAAAGCCCCGTAACGAGAATTTTATCATATTTAAAATATGTAATTTTAGTTTTCTTTGTTTTTATTGTCCCTATTACATACGCATTCCGCGACACACCGCTTCCCGCGTTTTGCAAATATATTTGCCCCGCGGGCACGCTTGAAGGCGGAATAAGTCTACTGGCAAACAAGGTAAATGACAGTTATTTTTCAATGCTGGGTCCCCTGTTCACCTGGAAATTCTTACTGCTTGTAAGCATTATCGTAGCAAGTATATTTATTTTCAGAATGTTTTGCCGATTTATCTGTCCGCTTGGCGCTTTGTATGGACTGTTTAATAAAATATCTTTCTTTGGTGTAAAGGTAGATAATCACAAATGTACCAATTGCGGACTTTGCGTAAACAAATGTAAGTTAGATATTAAAACAGTTGGCGACGCCGAATGTATAAACTGCGGCGAATGTATAAATGCCTGCCCTACCAACGCAATACGCTGGAAAGGCTATAAGTCAAAGGACGAAATTCCAAATACACAAAAGCACAAAAAAGCAAAGCTTGTTACAAGGATTATATCGGCTGTACTAATGGTTGTTCTGCTTGTTACAACTATTTGTTATTATTGGAACGAAAGTAGTAATAAGATAGAATACGGCACGGCGGTTGGAGATATGTGCTACGGTGCAGATCTGCCGATTGTAACACCCGATGGTATAAGCGAAGAAACCGTTAACCCTGCTCAAACGGGCAAAATAACCATTATTAACTTCTGGGGCACATGGTGTACACCGTGTGTAAACGAGCTGCCATATTTTGATCAGATTGCAACCGAATACAAAGACGATGTAGTAGTTGTAGCCGTTCATTCAAGCGCAAGCAAAGAAACCTCACCCGAATATGTAAAAGATCACTATCCTGACAGTAGTATAATTTTTGCAAACGATATACCCGATGAAAATGATACATTTAACGGTAAATACTATCTGAATCTCGGCGGTAGCGGCGCATACCCGTACACAGTAATCATTGACGAAAACGGGATAATTCAAGAGATATTTGTAAAATCGTTACATTATGAGGATTTAAAACAATCATTGGAATCAATAAATAAATAAGAACAGAACAAAACAGCGCTCACCATATTGCTATGGTTAGCGCTGTTTTATATAGACTAAATTATTAACTATTCAGTAGGTCCTAATGTTACATCCCAATCATTGAGATACTGCATAAGTAAACCATAATCCTTATTGTTAACCTTATCGTCAACATTTACGTCTGACGCTACTCTAACAATTGTTACTTCCCAATCATTAAGGTACTGCATCAAAATACCAAGATCTTTATTATTAACGACCCTATCGCCATTAATATCGCCATATTCAAAAGGAGCTCTTACAAATCCACAGTCGTTACAATCGGTATCTTCGTAATTATCGTATGTATGCGCATCTGGGTCAATTTCTAACACTTCTGATTTTCTAGAAAGTTCTTCACCGCATTCTGTACAATAAACCACACTCTCACAAGAACCTTCATTTTTACAGGTTGCAGCCTTTATATTTTCTTTGACAGCTTTACCTTCAATATGATCGACAATATCAATTGTGTTTTTCTCTCTTGATATTTCCTCGCCACATACCGTGCAATTAATAACACTGTCGTATGAACCGGTTTCGGTACAGGTTGCAGCCTTTTCATTTTCTTTTGTGGCTTCGCCTGCAGTATGACTGAAAACGCAAAGCGACGTTACATTTTCATCAAAATAACAAGCGTACAACCATGCATCATCAGAATTATAAATCCAGGTTTCGCTACCTCCGCCGTACCAATTGTTTGTAGCACCTAATTCCTTAAACATTTCAATTAAGTCGGCAGTTAATGGGTAGTAAAACGAGGTTATTTCGCCCAGCGTATCAACGGGTAAGGCTGATGTATACTCTAAAAATGCATCGGTATAGTCAACTTTCTTAAATAAATCACCGTTTCCATCATAGTAAACAGCCGAAAGCTTGCCGTTTTTTGACATTGCATATAATGACATTATCGAATCATCTAAATTGGCAAACAGAACGGGACCATTTTTATTGTTAAGATGGTACAAACTGTCATCACCCAAAACAGCATCATCAATTACATCGTCTTCAAAATCAACAAATCCATCCTCAAACGCATCAACATCTACAGATGATGGCATTTCAAATTTTGGAGGTGAGAAAGTATTTTCATAAATTATCCAAGGGATTTCCTTACTAGTATCGGGATCCGTTCTTGAAACAGCAATTGAAATCTCGCTTTTCTCAGCTTTTACAGCAAGCATAATCGCCTGATTTATGTCGGTACAACTCCACTCAATTTCAGAAAGATTAACGATTTCTTCTGTAGGTTCAAACTGCACCCACAAATTAAGATAACTTGCTATACCCATCACACAATCATCAGAAGTAATAGTAAAATCTCCTGTAGCAGTTGGATTTAAGATATATATCGTATACGGAACGTTTGATTCAACGGTATACGTATTGATACCTTCTGTTAATTTCATACTGCTAATGATATATGTTACACCTTCTTCTGCCATAACACTCATCGGCATCACAGCAAGTGCAATTACAGTTATTGCGCTAAGAATAATTTTTAAAAATTTTTTCATACTTAATTCTCCAAAATACTAAAACATTCAAAAAATATTTGTTAGCACTATCGTTACGAATACTTTAACAAAAATTCAATGGTTGTTGCCTTGTACTGATTTCGTTTATTCGGTATAATGCCAATTGCGATTTTTATAACATCGCCTTTTTTAACATCTAATTGAACATAGGTGCCGATATTATCAGTATTTACTTCGCCTTCTTCAACCGATTCAGTGCTTCTTGTAGCAGAATTTCGAGTGTTTGTAACCATCAATTGACCTTTGCTGGTGTCGCTTAAAAGATAAAAACGAATTACGCCGTCTTTTTCAGCTGTGTATTGAAAAACATAACCGTCAGCATTTCCATCCGCTAGTGAATGCTGTATGCTGTTTTCAATAGAAGATATTTTTTCGGGTGAATCATAACTACCCTTTAACGATTCAAAAATAACAGCAAATTTTTCCGACGTGGTGCCGGAGTTTCCAAATTCAATTTTTACAAACTCACTTCCAGCCGCGTCGCTTTCGACAAAGAAAGATACCTTTCCGTTTTCTGCGATATACGTTTTGCCATTATAAACAACATATGCATTTTGACTGTCAATGGTTAAAATTTTATTAGCGATTCCACGTATATTGTAAAAGAAAGATTTTCCTGACGCAATTTCATTGGTTAAGAATGTTCCATCTTCAGAAAGATAACCCTCATACGGCTCATCCAATGTTCCGTTGCCCGAAAGCACGACAGTCTCTTCTGGTATTGAAGGTGTATCTTTTTCATCAGTACCGCCATCATCGTTGTTGTTGGTATCATTAACATCCTTGATATTAGTAGGGGTGTTATTACTACTACCACTATTGTTATTATTGCTGCTATCAGCGTTACTGTTAGCGCTAGTGCTATTATCAGTACTACCGCTCGATACGCTGCTTTCATCCTCAGAAGTTGCATCAACAAGCGACTGTGGTTCACTTTCGTTATCTATAATGTCAACATTGCTATAGTTAAGAATTACATCTGAACTAACATTAGATGTTGAATCGGTTTCGCCTATCTTACGACAACCAACAAGTGTGGAGAACAACATCAACACAGCAAGTACAAGTGCAGTTATTTTCTTAAAATTCATAAAACCACCTACTTTTTCACAATTTCAAGAGTATATGAGGTATCCCCATCTTCAAGATAAATCTCAGCTTCCCCTGTGTATTCATATCCATCAGGACAAGACATAACAGATAACTTATAACCATCGGTAATCTCAACGTTAAAGGTCGCAACACCATTATCATCGGTCATCGCAGGCACGCAAGTGTCTTTGCAAAGCTGAACCATAACCCCCTTAACAACATTACCCTCTGTATCAGTAACTGTAACCTCAAATTTTGGAGTTACTTCTTGCTCAGATGAAGCTTGCTCATTAACGGTCTGGTTATCAATTGTTTCGGTGCCAGTCGGACCATTGTCATCTCCGCCGCAAGCGCAAAGTGAAAAAATCATTCCCAATGCTAAAATAACCGCTAAAAATTTTTTCATTGTGATCAATCCTTTTTTATAAAATAAATTATCTAATGTCATCGATGTCATTTACAGTTGTCTGTTTGTAATCATCGGCACCGAAAAATTCAAATATTTTTTCAAACACACCGTCTTCGGTAATACTACCCATATGCATAAAAGCAACCAAGCCGTAACGGTCTATTACTACGGTTGTTGGATAACCCTGTAAGTCAAAGGCTGTAGCCCAAGCCTCATCGCCTACGACCATAGGAATGGTGAGTTCATTTTGCTCAGCATACTTCTCAATACTGGAAGCCTTATTATCTACCGGATTTATTGCGATTACCTCAATGTCGTTACTGTATAAATCGTAAGCTTTTTGTAAATACGGAAACTCCATTTTACACGGACCGCAATTTACAAACCAAAAATTAAGCACAATCGCCTTTTTATCTTTAAGTATTTCAGAAAACGTGTGTGTAATACCGTCAGTATCTGTAACAGTGTAGTCGCCCATATAATCGCCAAGAACATAACTGCTTGCAGAAAGGTCGGCATTTGCTATAAGTCCGTTATAGCTGTCGGCACAGCCACACAAACCACTCAAACAAACGCACAACAAAATGGCAAAAACTTTTTTTAAAAAAGTAAATTTCATTTCCGCATTACTCCGCATAACAGCACATAAAGAGCCATGCTATTTCAGCGTTGATATCGGTCATATTGTTGCCCGCATCATCTTTAAACATATAACCGACATTTTCGATATCCCACCAACCAACATAATCACCGCGTTGTTGAATTATGTATTTTAAATCTTCGGTAAGCGGATAAACACCGTTTTCTTTATCAACATACTCAATATACTCAAGCAAACATTCTGAATAACTTTCTTTTTTTACAAAGTTATTATTTTCATCAAAGAAATACTTATTAACACCTGAACGATCAAGCATTGTCTCAAAACAAGCTATATACTCATTATCTTCAGCAAGACGAACAAGAACTATGGGACCGTTTGCATCATTAAGATGATAATAACCGTCTTTTTCGTTTAATACCATATCATATGTATCGGTTGATGCAGTAAGATCAAATTCTTTGATTTCAACGCCGTCAGGTAATTTATAGTCCTGAAGTTCAACAGTCTTTTGATAAACCGTCCACGGCTCATCATCAACTGTTTTTATAGCATCGCCGATTCGTTCTATACCCAAAACACAGTTGCTAACCTTTTTTTCAGCATCAATACCAATAACAAAGGTTGAAGTTCCTGTGCCGTTAGTGCCTATCATACTGGATTTTACATTGATAGTAAATTTATTATCGGTTACTTCAGCAGCAGAATTTTCTTGAACAAAATGCGGGGCACCGTAATAACCAATAGTCACATTTTTACCCTCAGGAATTGAAAATTCATAGTTACCTTCCTTGGTGGGTGTAAAAAGGAAATAGCTTCGACTGTTTTCTTTTAAATCAACATAGGTACAACCAAGATTTACATTATATACATCGTATTCATCCGAGCCTACATACAGTGTTTCGGGTTCGCCGGTAACCTTGTATGCTAAAATAACGTCTACTTCATTTTTTCGTGAAGTAAGTTTAATGTCGGTATCATAATAATACTCTGTTTCGTCATCGGCAAAATTAAGCGCAACACTGTATTTACCGTTTGTAAGCGATTTAATAGCGGCGCCGTCTTCATTGCAAGACTGCATTGCCACCTGTTTGCCACCCTGCATAAACTTAACAACTATACCCGATGTATAAGGATTACCCAAAGCATCCTTAACATTTACGATATAATCCTTTTCACCCGAACCGCAAGCGGTAAGGGTGAAAAGAGATAATGTAAGCGCAAAAATTAAAAGAACGGAAAATAATCTTTTAAAGTTTTTCATAAAAATCATTCTTTCATTAAGAAATTAATCATTGGCGCCAAGGTAGTCATAATAATAACATACCTTTAACCAGGAATTTTCAACATCTTCAAATGTATATTTATCCATAAGCTGCTGTAAAAGCTCAGCCAATTCTTCATCGACAACTACACATCCGTTAAGTTCTGTACCGGAAGTGTCAATTTTGCTGAGGTACTTTTTGATATCCTCGGTAAGATCATCACCGTCACCGTGGTAACGACCTGCAAAAATATCCTCTATTTCGTAAATTTCGGCATTGGCATCATAATCCTCGCCCCAAAGTTTTTTAAGATATTCGTCAGTCTTTTCAACATCGTTATCGTTTTGGTTGAGGTATGCAATAATCTCACCGTCGGTTTCTGATTTGCTGAAATCAAAACCACCCATTTCTATCATTTCTGTAATAGATTGGCTGAATACCGTTGTAAGTCCTGTAAAGTCTGCATAAATAAGACTGCCATCTTCAGAATCGTAATATTTACCATCCTTAAGTACGGGCTTAATGCCTCCTGTAATAATGTCATACATAGCGCTGCCTGTAGCATCAGTGTCATAAGTAAAGTAACCTGGAGCTGCCAAACGGAATAACTTGTGTGAAGCACCGATATATTCTACATCATAATTAATAGTGCCGGTAGCGTATACATCCCAGAAAGCCATATTTACATAATATGTCTCACCTGCTTCCATATAGTAAACCATCGAACAGTTTATAGAATCAGTGAACAATTTTTCGTCATGCTCATATGTATAAATAATCTCACCGTTTTCATCAAATATCCAGGCATCTATACCCTCTTCATAATCACTCTTTGAAGTAAAACGGTAAACACCCGATTGTGAAGGAACAAAGCGTGACAACAAACCACGCGGCATAATAACACGGTTATAGTAGAAGTTGTTGCTTGCTACATTTTTACCGAGTGTAGTTGTATATGCGCTAAAGGTTGCAAGACCCTTGATTGGATCTTCAAGTTGTGAAGCGCCGGTACCATATGCCTGATAGTATTTACACATCTTAAGCCATTCGTTTTCGTCATCTTCAAAACCGGCAATCTCAGCGACCTGCTTAAGCATTTCACTAAGCTCTTTATTAACGGTACAAACACCATAAAGACTTGAGTTAGATGCATATGAGAAATAATTCACCATACCTAAACCGTCTTCTTCAACTTTGTCATAAAGGCTTACACCGTTTTTATCGGCATCGCCGTTAGTAACAATCTCTTGAACTGACTCTTCTTCGTTAAACGGTGTATAACCCATAAGGTCAGCCAAAAGCAACGGTCCGTTTTCGCTGCCTACGTGATAGTATCCGTCGTTTTTATTGTAAACAACATCAACATAACTGAAATTATCGTCATCATCAGATGTTGCGGCATAACGTGGCAGATATGTTGCAACATCGATCTGCGACTCATTTACAACGCGCATATTATCTATATAAACGGTATCGTCGCCTTCTGAACCGTCTTCATCCTTCATAAAGCAAAGAGCGAGCTCATATGTGCCGTCTTCATCAGCAACACAAGGATAGCAAGATTTCCACTCTTCAGTTGCAGAAACACCTGAAATCTGGAAAATATCCTCATCGTTAACGATTACATAAAGTATATCGCAACTAAGTTCAGATGAAACAAGGTAATCAAAACCGATTGCCTGACCTGCCTTTAGTTCAACATCTGCATATATTATAGCATACGAACTGTCAATTTCTGCGTTTGAAGCATAAATGCAAGAACGTCCTAATTTCTCTCCAATAATGAACGGCCAGATATATTCGGCATTTTCATCCTCGGTTTCAGCGCGGTATGTAACATTTATGCTACCTGAATTTATTGTGGAAGCAATTTCATCCGACGAAGGCATCTCATACGTGGGTTTGATCTGAGTAACCAAATCAGCTATACCGTTTTCACATAGTTGTTGCTCGTATGGATCGGCAGTGAAATGATCAAACGCACAAACCCATGGACGCTTACTGGTGATGGCGCCTGCTTCAACAACACAAATAACACCGTATTGGTCGATAAACACTGATGTTGGGTAGCCTGTTACGCTAAAAGTATTTGCCCACGATGATGGACAAGACACCATATTAAATGAATAACCATACTGACTTTGGAACGAAGAAACCGCATTGTTATCCTCCATAGGATTAAGCGCAATAATTTCAACATCATCGCCGTAATTCTTATATACTTCTTCCATTAAAGGAAACTCTTCAAGACACCAACTACAAGTCGTGTACCAGAAGTTAAGTACAACAAGTTTTTTGTCAGCCAATACTTCGGATAAAGTTATTTCAGTGCCATCGGGCTTCATAACAGTAAAATCGTACATAACATCGCCAAGACCTAAACTTGCCGTTGAAAGATCGGCATCGGTAATAAGCGAAGATGTAAGAACAATATCTTTTACGGTACCATCAAATTTATAACTTTCTTCAAGCGCATAACCCTTTGGTACAGACATCAAAACAATTGCGTAATCTTCACTCTCATCAAGATTAAAGGTGGCGGTACCATCACCATTGGTTTTGGTATAATCGATCATGTCAGATAAGCCATCATCAGTGTAAATATACACATCAATATCTGACATTGCCATACCACCGGCAGTCTCAACGTTTACGGTATAAAGAGTATTACCCTGCGGTCTGTCAAAATCGGTATCATTACCTTTTTTACCCAATACAATAAATACCGTTGCCGCAACAATCGCTACAACCAAAACCGATGCGATGATCATAAAAAGCACTTTTTTAGCCTTAATAAAGCTCCAAGCCTTTTTACAAAGCTCACCAATTTTGTCAAAGAAACTTTTGATTTTTCCCATAACTCCTCCTGCACGAATAACATAAATTTTTGTTAAGGCATAATCCACCTAATTATTCAATATATTCTAACATACAAATCACATTTTCGTCAATATTAAATTGCAATTATTTTTATAAAAATTTTAACCCGACATTTTATGTCGGGTTAAATTAAAAAATGCCTGTAAAATCAAAATCGGGAATATAAACCCTGTTGGCGCTTGAGCGTTCTTGTATATAACAATTTTCAAAACCGCTGTCTGTTATATAATCGACAACCTTATTGTACTCCCTTTCAGTGATTTTTCGATTAATAATCGCCATATCCTTAGCCTTATAAAGTGGCAGATATTGACTCATAATACTAAAATATGAATTTGGCATATTTTGGCAAACCCAGTTAAAAATACTTATCGCATCCCTTGTGGCTTGCGGCATTAAAAGATGTCTTACAATGACACCGTTCTGCATAATTCCGTCATTAAAACTACATTCACCTTGCTGACGATAGACTTCAGACAGTGCTGATTTGCAAATATCGGGATAATCGGGCGCATTTGAATAAAGCCTTGCCTTGTCGCTGCTGATATATTTAAAATCCATCAAATATATGTCAATATATCCCTGTAATTTTTTTAACGTATCAACATTTTCATATCCGCTCGAATTATAAATGATCGGAATTTTTGGCTTATAAATATCTAACGCTTCGATTATTGTGTTTACAAAATGTGTCGGTGTTACAAGATTTATATTGTGAGCATCGTCACCTTCAAGCCTTTTAAAAATATCTGCCAATTGATTTACCGAAACTGCCCTACCCTTGTTCTCAGCACTTATATCACTATTTTGACAAAAAGCACACCGCAATGAACAACCACTAAAAAAAACAGTTCCCGAACCATTTTTGCCACTAATTGAAGGCTCTTCCCAAAAATGAAGTGATGCTCTCGCAACGGTCGGCGTGTCGGGCATGGCGCATATGCCGCCAATATTGCTGTTTTTATCCCGAAACGCATTACACCGTCGTGGGCATTGATTGCATAACATCAAATTTCTCCTTGTCGGTTTTAACTTTAGGTTCTAAAATACGACGTTTTACGATTACATCATCAAAAGTTTTTTTATAGCTTACTCGGCAAACATATTTTTTACCGCAATCCTCACAAACAAAATTCGCATTAAACCAATTATTATGATAGCGCCATTTAGTAAGACGTTTCATTTTGCATTCACACTTTTCGCAATAAAACTCGAGTGTCTTTTTATCAACAAGTTTATCGTTAATGCGGCTGATATAATATGGCTTAAAATAAAGGCGCTTGTAAAATTCGGGATTGGAGGTATCCTTAACAAGTGAGTTAAACGCTGCCTTGCTATAACGTTTTTTAAGAAGCGCCGCACACAAAAGGCTATCGTCCTTTGCGGTATGTAAGTCATAGTTTTCGGTAGTTATGCCTAAAAGTTCCGCCGCGTTTGACAACGATATTTGAGAGTTTAATTCGTGACCTAATAATCGCAATTCGCCTTCAATAAACTTTTGTAAATCAAGATACTTTTCTATCCTGAATTTTTTACCATTTAAAATATACTTTTCATTTTCTGCAATGGTGTAAAGATCAGAATTGCTCCAGGTAAGTGTCACGGTATTATCACCAAGCCACATATTATAACGCTCAACCGCTTCGCTTAGCGAAACACCCTCAAGCATCATTTCTTTTGTTATACCTGTCAATTCCGTAAATCGCTTTGATACCTTTTTGGATATAGAAGACTTGACCGTTACATCAAAAATATCAACAATATTAAATTTTTCATCTAACTTTACAGCACCTATTTGCAAAATTTGGTTTATAAATCTTTTGTGCAATTTATGATAGGCGCTGTCCCATTCCATATCAAGTATTACGTAGTACATCAGCGGTTTTTCGCCTCATATTTCATACGCAATTCTTTATTGAGTATTCTCTTTCGAATACGAATGTTGTTAGGTGTAATTTCAACCAATTCATCATCCTTGATGAAATCAAGCGACTGCTCAAGGCTCATAATAGACGGCGGTACAAGTTTAAGCGCATCATCAGAACCTGAAGCTCGCGTGTTAGTAAGATGCTTTGCTTTACAAACGTTGCATACAATATCCTCACTCTTAGGACTCTCACCGATAACCATTCCCTCATATACGGGTACGCCTGCGCCTATAAACAATCTGCCGCGGCTTTGAGTATTAAAAAGTCCGTAGCCCGTACTTTCACCTGTTTCGTGAACGATAATAGAGCCGGTATTGCGCTGATCAATATCGCCCTTATATTCCTCATATCCGTTAAAAATATGATTCATAATTCCGTTGCCGTTGGTATCGGTCATAAACTGTGAACGATAACCCAAAAGTCCGCGTGCGGGAATTAAAAATTCAAGATGCGACATACCACCTTCTCGAGTTCCCATATTCTGCAGTTCTGCATGACGGGTACCCAAACGCTCCATAACAGCGCCGACATATTGCTCGGGCACTTCAATCATAAGCAGTTCTATAGGCTCTAACAATTTGCCGTTTTCATCGTGCTTATATATTACGTTTGGCGGTGATACCTGAAATTCGTAACCCTGGCGGCGCATTGTTTCTATAAGAATTGAAAGATGCAGTTCACCTCTGCCCGACACCTTAAAGGTATCGGCGCTGTCGGTTTCCTCTACGCGAAGACTTACATTGGTAAGAACTTCTTTAAATAGTCGCTCGCGCAAATTACGCGATGTTACATACTTGCCATCTTTACCCGCAAACGGCGAATTATTTACCATAAAATTCATAGCCAGTGTTGGCTCGTCTATCTTTACAAACGGTAGCGGCTCGATATAGTCGGTATCGCAGGCGCTCTCGCCTATCTCCAGCTCACTGATACCCGCAACCTGAATAATATCGCCAACAGTTGCCGTTTCGACCTCGGTGCGCTTTAGCCCCTGATACATAAATAATTTTGCAATTTTAACCTTTGAATTTGTGCCGTCTTTGTGACAAAGAGCAACCGTTTGTCCAACCTTTACCGTGCCCCGAAGCACGCGTCCAACACCTATTCTGCCGATATAATCATCATATTCTATATTGGTGAATAAAATTTGCAGCGCACCGTCGCTGTCGCCCACGGGCGCTTCGATTTCTTTGACAATTTCTTCAAACAATGGTTTCATATCCGTGCCCGCAATATCAGGCGCATAGGTTGCATATCCGTCGCGACCAGACGCAAAAACAACAGGAAATTCTATCTGGTCCTCATCTGCGCCTAACTCAATAAACAAATCTAAAACCTCGTCTACAACCTCTATAGGTCGAGCCATTGGTCTGTCAATTTTATTAATAACAACAACCGCCTTTTTACCAAGCGCCAAAGCTTTTTTTAGTACAAAGCGTGTCTGCGGCATACAGCCTTCGAATGCGTCAACAAGCAGTAAAACACCGTCAACCATCTGCAAAATGCGCTCAACCTCGCCGCCAAAATCAGCGTGTCCCGGAGTATCAATAATATTAATTTTCACCCCGTTATACATAACACTTGTGTTTTTGGAAAGTATAGTTATACCGCGCTCACGCTCAAGATCGTTTGAGTCCATAACTCGTTCATCAACAGACTCGTTATCACGGAAAGTTCCGCTCTGACGAAGCAGTTGGTCAACAAGCGTTGTCTTGCCGTGATCGACGTGCGCAATTATAGCAACATTTCTTATATTTTCTCTTTTTTGTAAAGCCATTAAAAAGTCCCCTATATAATAAACTTATTTACTATGTTCCTCGATCCAATTCTTGTACCAGTAAGCCGAATCTTTTGGTATGCGCTCCTGTGTTTCATAATCCACATACACAATACCGAATCGGTCGGTATATCCCTTTGCCCATTCAAAGTTATCCATAAGTGACCATTGGAAATAACCCCTTACGTCTACACCATCATCGGTAGCCTTTTCAAGTTCAAGAAGGTGACGATGTAAAAAGTCGATACGGTTAGGGTCGTGAACCCTTCCGTCAAGAGATACAACGTCATGTGCCGACATACCGTTTTCAGTAATATAAAACGGTAGCTTGTATCTTTCATAATAAAATCTCGGTCCCCAACGAAGTGCCTCGGGAGTAATGGGCCACTGAATAGCGGTTTTGCCGTGACCAACCTTTCGTGAAACATTTTGAGGATTGCCGTTTTCATCAGCGCGTATTTCCTGACCGTTATAAATGTTATTACCGTAAAAATCAATAGGCTGATTAATTAGCTTCATATCCTCGTCGGTGATTTCGGGAAGAAAATCTTTATACATTTTAAGTCCGTCTTCGGGATATTTACCCAAAATTACAGGATCACTCCACCAAGAAACATTCCACATAAGTCCACGACTAAGCGGTGGGCACTCAAACATTTTTTTGCGTGCCGCCTCGATATCGGCTTCACCTTCACTTGCAGGATAACAGGTAGTACCCGTTGGTGCATAACCAACCTTTATAGGCTGTTTTGCATTCTCACGCAGGGCAATAACCGCCGCACCGTGTGATTTTAACACATTGTGGCACATCTGAAAAATATCTTTATAAAGCACCTTATAACCGGGCGCGTGTGGGCTAGTCATGTACCCCGCGCCGATAAAACATTGCGGTTCGTTAAATGTGATAAAGTGCTTTACACGGTCAGAGAAAAGTTCTGATACCTTTGCGGCATAGTATGCAAACCAATCAACACTATCATCATTAAGCCAACCACCTTTTTTATGCAAAGCATAGGGGTAATCCCAATGAAAAAGTGTAATATATGGCTCAATTCCGTTTGACAGCAACTCGTCAATAAGGTTTGAGTAAAACTCAACACCTTTCGGGTTAAGTTCACCAATGCCGTTTGGTATAAGACGTGACCAACTGATAGAAAAACGATAGGCTTTGAGCCCTAACTCTTTCATCAGCTTTACATCCTGCTTGTATCTATGATAATGGTCACAGGCTATGTCACCTGTATGCCCTTGCTCAACGTGTGAATACTCGTGACAAAAAACATCCCATACGTTTTCGCCCTTACCGTCCTCATTCCAAGCACCTTCAATCTGGTAAGCCGCAGTAGCCGCTCCCCATACAAAATCTTTTTTAAAAGCCACAATGCACACCTCCGTGATTAACGAAAAAATTATATCACAGTTAATTTTTAATTTCAATATTAAAAGTACAAGTTAGGGCACGGAAAATTCCGCGCCCTACGATGTATTATTCAATTTGTTTTGTAGGGAACGCATCAATGCGTTCCGTTTATAATTTCGTTTTCGACTTTCAATTTTCAATTAACAACAACTATTTGTTTTAGCAAGCGCTGTCGCATTATTTAATTCCGAATTCCTAATTCCGCATTATTTAATTCCGCATTCCGAATTCCGAATTCCGCATTATTTAAGCACTACGTCCCAATCATTAAGATACTGCATCAAAAGACCGTAGTCCTTGTTGTTTATTTTACCGTCAGCGTTAACATCAGACGCCTCCTCAACAATTGTTATCTCCCAATCATTAAGATATTGCATAAGCAAACCTAGGTCTTTGTTGTTAATTCTGCCGTCGTCGTTTACGTCACCCGGTGTAGCAGAACCTTTTTCTCTTACCGTTACTGTAAACGTATCACTAAAACCGCCATAAACTACCGTTATGGTTTTTTCACCTGCTTCAGACGAATCAAAACCACTTGTTGTAAAACCGGAATCAATTATCTTACTGCTTCCGTCACTATATGAAACTTTCAGTGTTAATCCGCCGATTTCAAATTCTGAATCAACATAATAACTCGTTTTACTCGGCTTGCTGGCTATCTCAACACCCGTAATCGAAAGTCCAACAGTTACCGTAAATGTTGTAGTGAAGTCACCGTAAGCTACTGTAATTATTTGTATTCCGCTCTTTAAAGCATTGTAACCCGATATGGTATAATCTGTTATTTCGGCCTTAGAGCCGTCGGTGTAAGTGCCTTTTATAACCATGCCTGTAAGGTCAAGCGACTCCTTACGCGCATAGTCAAGTTTATCAGGCAAAGAATCAATATAAATACCCGTAAGCTTAGGTCTTGTATCAACCACATTTACAGTAAATGTGGTTTTGTAAGTACTGCCATATGCCGATACCCAGTTAACCGTCACGGTTTGCTCGCCCTCAACCGAGCTATCAAAGCCTGTGACTGTATAGTCGGTCACATCTTTTACAGTGTCATCGCTGTATTTTACCTGTACAGTCATACCGCTAAGGTCGAGTGTATCACCTATTACATACGAAAGCTTTGTCGGTTGATTTATAACAGATATACTTCTTGCATCGCGGATATGAATAGTAAATTCATACGTTACACCGCTTGAGGCTGTTGCAGTTATAATTGTATCGCCTGTATAACGGGCATAAATATCGTGACCGCTAATAGTAACATTACTGTTGTTTGCCGTAAGGGTGATTACATCGGTAGAATTTTCGGGATAGTATTCAATCACAGCGCGGTAGGTTTCTCCCTTATCCACAGCAACATATTCTATACCATCAACCAGCGCAATTCCCTCAGCCGCTACGGTGTTATCCACAAACTTAAATCCACCATCATTAGCAAAGGTTTCGGCATAACTGCCTGTTTTGCCATAGATAGTAGTCTTCTGTGGGTAAGAAAATGCCGTGCTATCGATACTTGTTACCGATTCGGGAATATATACCTCGGTGAGACCGGTACAATTCATAAATGCCTGACTGCCTATTGTGGTAAGTCCCTTTGGTAAAACAATCTTTTTAAGTGAGGGACAGTCTTTAAATGTACTTGACTCTATTTTTGTAATGCTGTAATCAGCAATAGTTATATCGGTTAGTGCCTCGCAACCCATAAAGGCTTGTGAATAAATTGTTTTGGTGGATTGCGGAATATACACCTTTTCAAGTGAAGTACAGTTTTGAAAAGCGCTACTTCTAATTGTTTTAGTTGTCTCAGGTAATATTGCCTCTTTCAATGAAGAACATCCATAAAAAGCATTTTCATACACTTCTTCAAAATTACTATCACCCTCACTAAAGGTAAAACTTTCAAGAGCTGTACAATTTTTAAATGCATTTTTTTGAATTGTAGTAATTGTTTTAGGTAAATCAATAAATTTAAGCGATTTGCAATCACTAAAAGTAGATGCTTCTATTTTTGTTATACCATCTGATAAAATAACTTCTGTTAATGATGTATTACTATTAAACGCACTGTCACCAATACTTGTCACGCTATTAGGAATCACAACATCCAACAAAGATACGCATTGATAAAAAGCTTGATGGTTTATTGTTGTTATTGAATTGCCAATATTTACATTTTTTAATCGTAAACAATCCCTAAAAGCGCTATAATCTATTGTAGTTACAGTATCTGGTATAGTTACATTTTCTATACCCGTACAACCACAAAATAGGCTGTTTGGTATTTTTGTAATTCCTTGTTCAAATGTAACATTTTTCAAACTATCACAATGTGCAAATGGTCCATGAATTGTATAATATTGAACATTATTATATGTATAATAACAATAGCCTGATGTATTACATTCCTCTAATGATTTTGGTATTTCTATACTTTCAACTGCTGTCTCTTCGAACGCCGAACCGCCAATATATGTTAATGATTTTGACAATGTTATTTTATTCAAGTTTGTACATTTTGAAAAAGCATGTGCTTCTATTCGCGTTACACTATCTGGGAAGATTACTTCTGTTAATGATGTATTACTATTAAATGCACTGTCACCAATACTTGTTACGCTATTAGGAATCACAACATCCAACAAAGATACGCATTGATAAAAAGCTTGAT
>CAZVWG010000003.1:2714-2909 GCA_964630675.1 uncultured Ruminococcus sp. | reverse complement strand
AATGATTTTGACAATGTTATTTTATTCAAGTTTGTACATTTTGAAAAAGCATGTGACTCTATTCGTGTTACACTATCGGGTATTGTAACACCTATTAAATCTTTTTCGGCAAATGCGGATGAACCAATTTTAGTCACTTTATACCCATCAATAGTTTCAGGGATAGATACATAGGATGAATTTCCGTTATATTTG
>CAZVWG010000003.1:0-2614 GCA_964630675.1 uncultured Ruminococcus sp. | reverse complement strand
ATACCCATCAATAGTTTCAGGGATAGATACATAGGATGAATTTCCGTTATATTTGGTTATAGTGGCATTGTTGTTTTCATCTAAAGTATATTCGTATAGTGCAACTGACGTACCGCTTGAGCTGAGTCCGTAAGCGCCATTAGCACCAGACCAACCGCTGCCGCTCCATCTTGAATTGCTTTTTGTATAATAATTAGAACTGTTACTACCGCTTCCCGAACCAGACGATGAACCGCGGGTACAGCTTGCAACAGGAACATTATCTTCATAATGGTGGTAAATTCTTACAGGACTGTTTGATTGTGTGTAAATATCAAAATCCTTGCTGAACGACTTGCTCCAGCCGCCGATTTTGGCGCTTGCAGAAGCGCCGTATTTTGCATACAAATGGGCAGAAAAGGTAACGCAGGTTTCGGGTGTGCCGCTTGAATAATCAACTAATTTAAAGTTGGATTTTGCTCCGATACGGGCATAAAGTGAGCCTTTGATTATAGGCATTTTGGTGATGCCAAGACTTGCCTGCAATGAAACATCGGCATTAGCGTCAACGGTTGTATAATAATCACTTTGTGTAAAATTTTTAACCGCCCTAAAACCGTCATTTTTACTGCACTCAAGACCGGCAATTAAATAGCCCTCGATAGTTCCCTTTGCAGAACCACTAAAATCATAATTGACAGTAACATCAAAGCTACCCACACCGCCAATATTGGCCGTAAAAATTGTAATAGAGCTTTCTATTCCAGCAAATGAATCCGCATCAAATGTTGCACCATATTCAACAGTAGTGTCACCGTTTATGGCTACATATGCATAATTTGATTCAACTATGTATTCAATATAGGGATTATTAATTTTTACAGAAAAATTAGCCTTAATATCCTTGGTAATATTTATAGCTTTTTTAAAATTAATGTTTTTAATTTTTTTGGTGGCTCTGGAAGAAAAGGTTGAAACCGTTTCTTCTTCTACCGTCATTTCAACACCTTCGGCTGGGATTATTTCTATATCTTCCGAAGATATCACACCCTGCGCATCAACGCTTGTGAACGCATCGTCTGTTGCAACCTCTTGGGTAGAAATTTTAGTTGTATCACCGTCAACAGCGACACTCACAGCAGTATAAACCACAGGAATTTCGTTGAAATACACCGCAAATTTATCACCTGTGTTTATTGTAACGGGGCAATCGGTAATAGTAACGGTACCGTCAGTGCCCTCGGTAACAAGGGTGCCTCGTTCTATAACAATTACATCATCGGCAAAATCGTAACTGCTGTCATAATTTTCATCAACAACCTGACCTGCCAATATCTCCTCCGCATCGGCAAGCATAATGTCAATTTCATCACTTGTTACATATGTATTAGGGCAGAATTTACCACTAACTTTAGCAAACCAACCGCGATTAAGCGCTACCTGTGCACTATCAGGATCCAAGCACTCGGCAGAATCGGTAAATGTATATACGACATCCTCGTCAAGCAGATAACCAAGGCAGAAATTTAAGGTTGATGCCGCAAAATCACGGGTTACATAGCCGTCGGGATCAAGTTCACCGCCAGCATCTATGTCTACAACACCAAATTCAACCGCAAGTAAAACGTCATCATAATACTCGTGTGATTCATCAATATCAGTAAAATAGTTATCGGGCAAAGCCGTTGATTCAACCGTCATATCAAATATTACGACCAAGTTGTGCAACCACTCAGCACGTGTTATAGCGCCGTCTTCGGCAAGCAATATCTCATCACTCGTAGCTGTAGCATAAAGCATAGGCTTGACAAGCGGTGTTGTAATTATAGCTTCGCTGTCTGTATCAATCGTTACAGAGCTATCGCTCTTTTGTGGTATTAAATCAACTACTGTTTCGGTAATTGCTTGCAGTGCAAGTGGCGGCATAACGGTAACCATTAACAGCAAGGCAAGTATTACGGCAAAAAACTGTTTAAATGTCTTCATCAAATTTCCCCCAAAATAAAAAGTGCGCAGCCGTAGCCACGCACCGAAAAATACATAGCTCCAACTGTCGCCAAACAATAAATCTTAACATTACTTGTTGCAAGTATATGTATATCGAAATAGAGCATTCGTATTTTTACCTAGTAAAAACACAAATACTTACAACAAAGTAAAGCATATTCAGTTAAGATTAAAGCTTGGCACTTTTGATTTTACCACTATTTGTTATAAAATGCAAGAAAATTAAAACCGCGTTGTAGGGGACGGCGCTATGTGTCGTACCGCGGAAGGCATTAATGCGTTTCCTACGATACAATTTAATCTCTCTTGCGTAGGGGAGGGGTTCCCCATTCTGCAAAGATTAACGGTTTAATATTGGTTTTTAAGATGGGTGACCCCTCCCCTACTATGTGAAATTGGTTCGTGCGGATTAATTTCAAATTCCTAATTTATATATATCAATTGACAACAGCATATTTTTTTATTAAAATACTTAATAGATTTTTTATGTGAGGCAAATAGATGAATATACTTTTTCAAACCCTTGGTTGCAAGGTTAATCAATACGAAACCGAGGCTATGCGTGAAGCACTGCTCGGCTTGGGTCACACCAATGATAAATCACTGCCTGTTGACACTGTAATAATTA
>CAZVWG010000002.1:0-50015 GCA_964630675.1 uncultured Ruminococcus sp. | reverse complement strand
TGAAGGTTAAATCTCAGGTAATTGTTGATTTTGTAATCAACCGTTATCAAGCAATAAAATAAACAACTAAATCCCTTGTAGCAACGAAGAATTGCTACAAGGGATTTTTCTGTCTTTAAATTTATTAAAAGATTAAAGTTTATTGTAAAAAGGCAGTCTCACTTTTGATAGTGAGGCTGCCTTTCGTTTACCTGTTATTTAGTCGTTCTGCGGTGCTAATAAGTACATCAAGATCTTCTGATGACATATTGCGAGTCAACTCATATAATTTTTGAACCAGTTGCGGCTCTTTTATATCTTCATCAAAGAACTCTCTAGGAGTAACGCCTAGGTATTCGCATATATAAAGAAACTCTCCTAAGGACGGCATTGATCTGCCAGAAGAAATACTCTGCATATAACTCTTGCTATGTCCTAAGTCTGTGCTCATTCTATATTCCGAAACATTCTTTTTCGTTCTTAAAACAGAAATTCTATCCCTAATAAATTGTAAATCCATCGTCAACACCTCGCATTTATTATTGTATAATAATTTTAGCGGTAATATTCACGATAAAATTACCGATTATAGTTGATAATTACCGCTAAAAGCGGTATAATATAGTAGGATATTCAAACTAAAATCAGTAATATGCGATAAGGATGTATAACGTGTTGGAGATTTTTACTGTTGCATTTTTCGGTCACAGGTATATAGACAATCCGTTTAAGGTGGAGGAATTGCTCGAAGAGCAAATAAGAAAGATTATTAACGAAAAAGAATATGTAGATTTTATTGTTGGACGCAACGGCGAGTTTGACCAATGCGTTTCATCAATCGTGCTTCATGTACGAAAAAATCTACGGGATGATAACAGCTCCCTTGTTTTGATGCTACCATACCCAACTGCCGAATACATTAATAACCAAAATTATTTTGAAGATTATTATAGTGATATTGAAATTTCGTATGCAGCAGCCAAGGCACATCCAAAATCAGCTATACAAATCCGCAATCGTGAAATGGTGGATAGAGCTGATTTGGTTATTTGCTATATCGAGCATAACGAGGGCGGTGCATATAAAACCGTAAAATATGCTTCCAAGCAGAACAAACCCATAATCAATCTGGCTGATTGTGTTGATGATTGAAAAGGAGAAGAAAATGAAAGTGTTTAAATTTATAGTAGTAAGTATTTTGATTTTAATTACAATTCAAACTGCATATTTTGCTTTATTATATAAAGCAAATACAGCAACTGGAGCTTTCCTTATATGCTTAGGGATAACTTTGTTTGTAGCTTGTGATGGAGGCTTGGAGCGAAATAAGAAAGCAAAGTAAGAACAAATCGATTATTAATTTGTCTATTATCGAAATCTTATAAATGAATACTTAAAAACAAAATCATTTTAACTTTGGTGACACATCTCATTTTTTACACTTACGTGTAAAAACTACCAATGAGGTGTGTGTATGAAAGATATTTTGAAATATGCAGGTCTATTCTTTGTAGGCTTATTTGTTGCGATTATTATATATCCGTTTTTACATGAAGCAGGACATTCTATGATGGCAATTCTGGTTGGTGCCAAAGTGATGGATTTTAATTTGCTTCCTTTGCCATATATAACTTGCGAAATGTCTAGCTTAAATGCAATAAGTATAATTTTGATCGGACTTGCCGGGATGTTTGTTCCTGCGCTAATATCAATAATTGTTCGCCCTGAACCATTTTGGCTTTGGTATTGTAATTTAGTGATAAAATTTATTTGTTTGCTGTCATTTGCAATATCGTTCGTAGCGATTGTGTTGTATCTTTTCGGTGTTACAATTAAAAACGAGGATATAATTCAAGTTATCGATATTTGGGATAATGGTGTTTTTGTTCTTATTATAACAATGGTTTTATCAATGATAGGTATTGTTCGTTCGATAATGATACAGAGACCTTTGTTAAAAATTATGAATTATTTCAAAGTTTAAATATAAAACAAAAAACCTACTTTCTTTTGACGAGAAAGTAGGTACATATTTTGCGTAGAACTACAAGTTCTAAAAGCCTAAAAAACGACACAATAAGACATTATTTTTGAATAATTATAGCATTAAAGCATTTATTTGTCAATGAAATAAATGGATTTTTTGAGCCTTTTATCTAGAAAATGCTAAATTGTTTTTTCGAAGAAGCTTATTTTATAATTATATGTGGTCAAATTAAATGGTCACATAGCTAGTTATCGAGAAAGGAGTTGAATCGCATGGCGAGGCGCGGCGATAATATACACAAAAGGAAAGATGGACGTTGGGAAGGCCGGTATAAAAACGGATATAAAGCTGATGGCACAACAAAATACAGCTCTGTTTATGCTTTAACCTACTCCGATTGCAAAAGAAAGCTTATTGATGCTCAATCTAAAAAAAGCAACGATACAAATAACTTAAATAACACAAAGGATTTTTCTGATATTTTACTAGCATGGATATATGCAAATCAAGTGCGCAATAAAGGAGCAACAAAAGCAAAGTATCTTCAAATAATAGAAAGACATATTATACCTACGCTTGGTGGGATAAGAATTAATATGCTTAATTCAAGCACAATTAATAACTTTTTAGATTCAAAATTAAAATCTGGAGGATTAAAAAATGATGATGCGCTTTCTCCTTCCTATGTGCGTACAATGGCAATTATAATTGAATCAGCAATCAACTACGCTGTTATGGAAGGATTGCGTAATCCGTTGAAAACTCCCATCAATAAGCCAGTCATCCCTAAGAAAGATATTACTGTTTTAAGCAAACCACTAGAATCTACTATAACGCAAAAAATGTCTGCTGATTCTTCACATACTGCTATTGGAGTTCTTTTAGCACTACAATGCGGGCTTAGAATAGGTGAAGTGTGCGCCCTTCGATGGTGCGACATTGATTTTGAAACGGGTGTGATTCATATTAGACATACTATTTCTAGAGTTCCATGTATAAATAATGAGCAAAAGACTACGCTTATTCTTGATACCCCAAAAACGACATCTTCGTTTAGGGATGTTCCTATACCATCATCTTTACAAAACATTCTATTGAAAGCGTATAATAATAGATTGTCAGAATTTGTTGTTTCGCACGACAACACATTTGTAGGTACAAGAACTTTTGACTACAAATATCGCAGACTATTGAAACAGCATAACATTGATATCTTTAGTTTTCATACACTTAGACACACTTACGCTACTCGTTGTGCGGAATCAGGAATGGATGCAAAAACACTGAGTCGACTACTTGGGCATTCATCCTCAAACATCTCTTTAAATGTATATGTTCATCCATCTATGGAAATTGCAATAAATCATATAGAACAGATTTTTTGTTCAGCTTAATTATGGTCAGATTTTTGGTCAGTTAAAAGCGGAAGCCCCATTACACAAGGGGTTTCTGCTTTTTCTTGTATAGAACTTGTAGTTCTACGCAAATATCAGTTTAAAAGGTGCAATATTAGTATTTACAATGGTGTGAACGGTAATTCACCGATTACATATAAAAAAACAAATTCAATGCGGAGGAGTAAAAAATGAAAATTAAAGAGACAATGAGAAATCGACTCTTAGGTCGTGTTCTCGCAATGGTAATGGCGCTATGTTTAGTATTTAGTATGGCTATTACCGCAAGTGCGGCAACGGTTAATCAGGCTGTAACAAATGCCAAAAACGGTGTTGTTCAGATTCAGGTTTGGTTTTCTGACACAGAAGCTGCTGTTGAGCATTATTTACATTCTGGTACAGGTTTTCTTATTAACGAAAACACTGTAGTTACCTGTCAGCATGTTGCTACTGGTTTCCCTGATAGCTGGTATGTTGAATGGGCGCAGGCAACAAATGCTGCATTAGGTGGAAACCGCACTGCAGCTCAGGTTAAAGAAAATTTGGAATTGCGTATAAGTGTATATCGCGATGTTTATGTTAAAGCTACTGTTAAAAAGGCAAGTACTGAAATGGATTATGCGGTTTTAACATTAAATGAAACCATACATAATCGCACTCCTTTAAAACTTCGTGATAGTTCGGAATTGGGTCAAACAGAAGAAGTTTTTGCATTAGGTTTTCCTGCTGATATCGCCTCTCTTGAGGATGCAAACCATTATGATGCCGATGATGTTACTATTACAAGCGGAAATGTAAATAAAGTCGGTAATATGAGTTTCAAAACTGTTGAAGGCGGTACTTATGATAGCGTTAACTGTGTTGAAAGCAGCGCTCTCATTACAGGCGGCAATTCCGGAGGTCCTTTGGTGGATGCCGATGGTAACGTTGTAGGTATTAATGCAGCAGGTAATGACACTAGAAATATCGCAATAAGCAGCAAACAGCTTATCGATGTATTGAAGGCACTTGGAATTACTTATACATCTGCAGGTTCTAATGTTTCTGTTGATGCACCGGTTGATGGAGATACTGACACAGTGACCCTTGATACTGATGAATTATCCGATTTAATCGCTGAAGCTGAAGAAAAAAATGCACAGGATTATACTGATGAATCCTATAAAGCTCTTAAAGATGCTCTCAAAACTGCTAAATCTGCATTATCTGCAACTTCACAAAATGAAATTGACAATGCGGTAACAGAACTTGAGGATGCGATTGACGCATTGGAAGAGTATGAAGCAGAGTCTGCTTTAAACAATTATGTTATGTTCGGTATCATTGCTTTTGTTGCTATCGTGATCATAGCTGTAGTTATCGTACTTGTTGTGGTTCTTGGAAAGAAGAAGTCTAAGCCTCAGGCAGCAGCACCTGCCACTCCGGCTTCTGTACCTACTCAAACCCCTGCTCCCGCTGTTAAGCCTGCTACACCTGCTAAACCGGTTGCTCCCGCTACCTCAGAAACAACTGTACTAAATCAGGGTGCTGGCGAAACTACTGTATTGTCACAGGGTGCCGGTGAGACTACTGTTCTCTCTCAAAATGTAAATGGCGGTACATTAGTTCGTTCTAACAACAATGAGCGAATTCCGATTTGTTCTGCTGAGTTCACAGTAGGAAGAGAGCGTAGTAATGTTGATTACTGTGTGGGCGGTAACACTAATATCAGCCGTGTTCATGCAAGATTTGTTGTTCGTGATGGTGCAACATATATTGTTGATAACAAAGCTGCAAATGGCACGTTTGTTAATGGCGTAAAAGCACGCGCAGGACAAGAAATTGAGCTTAAAGACGGTGATAAGATTCTTCTTGCTGACGAAAAGTTTGAATATAAAAAGTAATTAAAGATAAAGCATTGAATTTATACATTATAGAGCAAGGGCGGCTACGCTGCCGCCTTTGTTCTATTTATAGATTTTTTGTGTCATTTATGCTACGCATTTTATTTAGGGAGTTTCGATTATGGATTTTATTGTTTCAGCTAATACAGATATCGGCATTGTAAAGGATACTAACCAAGATGGTTTATCTGTCAAAGTTATAAATACACCTAAAGGTAAAATGACTTTTGCTATTCTTTGCGATGGGATGGGAGGTCTTGCTAAAGGCGAGGTTGCAAGCACTACTTTGATATCTGCTTTTAATGAATGGGTTTTTAACGAACTCCCTGTTTTATGCAAAGCAGATATAGAAGATTCCGTAATTAGAAATCAATGGGAAAATATTGTTGTAAAGCAAAACAACATTATAAAGGCGTATGGTGCACAACAAGGAATACGTCTTGGTACCACTGTTGTTGTTATGCTTCTTACACAAACGAGATATTATATTTTGAATATAGGCGATTCTCGCGCATATGAAATTTTTGATACACTTCATCAGTTGACAGAAGACCAAACTTTTGTTGCAAGAGAAATACAGTTAGGTCGTATGACAACCGAAGAAGCTAAGGTTGATCCCAGAAGAAATGTGCTTCTTCAATGTGTAGGTGCTTCAGACGAGATTTATCCTGATATGTTTTTCGGCGAAACGAAAAAAGATGCAGTATATATGCTATGTTCCGATGGCTTTAGGCATGAGGTAACACCTGATGAAATATATGAGAAATTTCAACCGAGTGTTTTGACAGATGCGGTTGCTATGAATAATAACTCAAAGCAGCTAATCGAGTTAAATAAAGAGCGAGCAGAACGTGATAACATTTCAGTTGTGCTTATCAGAACGTATTAAGAGGTGGCGGAATGTTAGAGGTAGGTTCACTTGTTGATGGAAAATATAAAATATTAAATAAAGTAGGCCAAGGCGGAATGAGTGTTGTTTATCTTGCCATGAATGAACGAGCGAATAAACAATGGGCAGTAAAAGAGGTCCGCAAAGATGGCGTTTTGGACTTTGAATCGGTTAAGCAAGGACTTGTGGCAGAAACCGATATTTTAAAAAAATTAAGCCATAAGCATCTTCCAAGCATAATAGATGTTATTGATACAGAGGATTCTTTTATCATCATAATGGATTATGTTCAGGGTAATTCTCTTGATAAAGCATTGAAAGAATTTGGAGCTCAACCACAAGAAGATGTTATTGAATGGGCAAAACAACTTTGCGATGTTTTAGGATATTTGCACACACGTGAGCCGGCAATAATTTATAGAGATATGAAACCAGCAAACGTAATGCTAAAACCTGATGGAAGCATCTCGTTGATTGACTTCGGTACCGCTCGTGAGCACAAAGCATCAAAGGTTGAAGATACTACTTGTCTTGGAACTCGCGGATATGCGGCACCTGAACAGTATGGTGGAATGGGTCAAACTGATGCCAGAACCGATATTTATTGTTTGGGCGCGACAATTTATCATTTGGTAACCGGTATGAATCCAAGTCAACCGCCATATGAAATTCGTCCGATAACACAAATTGATCCATCCCTGTCTACAGGTTTAGAGAAAATTATTCTTAAATGCACACAAAACGACCCTGCTGATAGATATCAATCGTGTGCTGAGCTGATGTATGACTTAGAGCATTATAAGGATTTCGAGGATGAATACATTAAACAGCAAAAAAATAAATTTAAGTTGTTTGTCGCATCTTCGGCTTTAACTATTATATTTGCTCTTGTTTCTATTTGGGGCTTTTTCTCTGCAGAAGGAACTAAAAAAGCAAACTATAATTATTTGTTAGGTAATGCTGATAGTGTGTCAGAATACTACGAAACTATTTTAACTGATCCAACTCGTACAGAAGCATATCTCGGCACTGATGATTTTGATGGCTTGATTGACTATTTAATATCAGATGGTGAATTATCAGCAGATGATAGTGCAGTTCTTGCCCAATTAAAAGTAGGTGTTGAAAAGAGTGGAAGTAACGGATATAGCAGCACTGTTGATGTACTTAGTCAGTTAAAAGAAGCTAATCTTGACGGGTACGAGAAGGTTTGCTATGAAATAGGAGAAACATATCTATTTTATTATAATATTGGAGTAGCAAAGGATAAATATCAAACGGCTACCTCTTGGTTAAAAGATTCCGTCGAGAGTTACCCCGTTGCAAAGATTTATTGCGACATCTCTAATTGTTTGCAAAATGTATATAAGTACTCTAAAGCAAATCAAACAGCAAAGCTTTATGAGGAGTATGAAAACTTGTGGAACGAGGTTGTTGTTCTGCATGATGAAGCTGCGGAATTAGAGGATGATTTAAAAATCCAAGTGTGGAACGAAATTGTAAATATGGTAAACACTAATTGCAAGGAGTTTTGCGAGGTTACTTCTCAGACAGAACTTAATTCTATGATGAATAAGATTTCTTCTGAATCAACAAGTGTTACGAATACTTTCCTTAAAGAAAATGTTGCTGCATTACAAACAAATATTGAAACAACAATATCTAAAATCAGCACAGTTGAAAACAAGTAATAAGGAGGGTACAAGAAATGTCTTATGAGTTATATAGGTATATTTTCATCGGTGGTCTTGTTCTCTCCATCGTGATGTTAATAGCAACAGTTTTAATATTTTTCCTTTTAAATATAAAAGCTGCGATTGGTGATATAACCGGTTCAAGCAAGCGAAAAGCAATAGAGAATATACATAATAAAAATATCACAACAGATTCAAATAAAAAGATTGCAACTAAGTTTAATTATGAAAATCAAACTACTTCAGCAAGACTTGCCGCAGAATCGGTTGAAACTGCTAAAATCAGTCCGCAAGACCGCTATGACAGTTTGGAAGCTTCTGAAACAACGACACTGAACACTCCGACAACCTCGGAAACGACAGTCCTGAGTGCGGAGCCAGAAAACACGCCTCCGTCTCAACCAATTTTGGTATATGAAGAAGCGGGCAACTCAAGTGCTGATTTTAGCATTGAAGTGGATATCACCTATGTCCATTCTAACGAGGTTGTAAGATGAAATTGATATCTCGTTATATAAAAGTCTTAAGACTTGCGATGATATGCTCTGTAATATCATCAAGTGCCGTTCTTACTAGTATGTTTGATATCGATGATTCAAAAGAGATTTTTCTTAAGGTATTTGCATCATCGCTATTTTGGGTTGGTTTGATTTTAGAACAAATATTTATATGGAAATCCAATAAACTACGAAAGTCGATTGAGAAGAGTCAGTCAGGACGAACGCCTCAAGGTTTGCCAGGGATTTGTTCGTTTTTTAAAACCGAAGTGGGTTTCATAGTAGATATAGTTTTTATTCTCTCAATAATTATCTATATTGTTTTATCAATCGGTAATTTGGGAATAAACGTTGCACAGTATATTTTTTTGTTTTTGATAGTTTTATCGTTTCGTTTACATTGTATAACAAACGGAAAAAACTATAGATATAAACTTTATTTGCAAAGAAGGAGAGCAAAATAATGAAGTTGATAACTAAAAATTCACGATTTGCAAAAACACTGGCTATTGCGCTTAGTATTGTTATGCTTATTACCACATTAAATTTAAGCACAATTATTAATGTTTTTGCTTTACCAAACAACACTCCGTTTACGATAACTGTAACGGATGTTTCCGGTTCGGCTATTGAGGGAGCCACTGTTACTATTGCACCTGTAGACGAATCAATAATCATTGACAATCTTACACCGGTGGATACTGATTCTGATGGTAAAGCTGTTTTCGACTCGATTTATGAATATTTTGCAGCTAACAGTGAGGTTACAGAATTATTAGCTACATATACTGTTACTGCTGAAAATTATCAGGATGTTGTAATTGCTGAAGAAAATGCTATCACCGTAACCGCAGAAGGTAATGCTTCGGTTACTATGAAGGATGACGTTATTCCTACTATTAGTGCAGTTAACGGCAATCCGAACGAGTGGACAAAAGAAAATATTACTTTAGAAATTATTGCCAATGATTCAGACGTCGTTGCATATATGAATGTTGCTGACGGTAGCGAATGGCAAAGTGAGCCAACCTTTACAATTACAAAAAATGGTACATATAATTTCAAGGTTAAGGACTCCTCTGACAATGAGAGTGTTGAGTTTTCAGTTGAGGTAGTTAAAATTGACAAAGCTGCCCCTGAAATTAGCAGTGTTGTAATTGATCCTACAACTTGGACCAAAGATACAGTACAAATGCAAGTTAACGCTTCAGATCCCGGTTGCGGTATTGATAAATATAAAATGGATGATGGTGAATGGCAAGACTCTGCTGATTTTGTAGTTAACGATTCGGATGAGCACCTCTTTTTTGTAAAAGATAAGTTAGGCAATGAAACGACAGTCGGCTTTGCTGCAACTGCTGATAAGTTTGATAATATTGCTCCGACAATTACGGATGTTATTTGCGAAGATGGTTGGTCTAACACATCAATTAAATATACAGTAACTGCTAATGATAATAAATCAGGCGTTGCTCATTATGGTATTATTCTCAAAGATAATAATACTAATATTGACGGTATTTCTTGGAAAGAATCCGCTGAATTTTCGATTACCGATACACAGTTGTATAGTTTCTTTGTTAAAGATAATGCCGGTAATATTTCCGAAGCGTTTGATATGACAACTCCTGCAAAGATTGAAACTATAAAACCTGTAATTTCAGGTGTTGTACTTTCGACAGATGCGTGGACAAATCAGCCTATTTCCTTCACGGTTAATGCAACTGATGAAGGCGGTTCAGAAATTGCGGTATATAGAATTGATGGTGGCGAGTGGCAGGTTTCAAATGTATTTGAAAATATCTGCGATGATCACGAGCATACATTTGAAGTAAAAGATAATGCGGGAAATATTTCTGAAATTGCTCGCAAATCTGCAAATAATTATGATAACACCATTCCGGTTATCGACAGAGTGGAACCTTCTACTACAGAATGGACTAACAATACAATATCAGTTACAATAATTGCCACTGATGATAAGTCAGGGGTAAGTTCATACCGCATAGATGGTGGTGAATGGCAGACATCAAACTTGTTTGATATTACCGACAATAAAGAACATATCTTTGATGTTAAGGATAACGCTGGTAATATTTCTACAACCGTAAAATACACGTCTACAAACTATGATGTGGAAAACCCAGAACTTGTTTGGGTAAATTTAGAACAAAACAACGATGATACTTTTGCACGCGTGTTAAATTTCCTTACATTTGGGATATTCTTTAATGAAACTGTTACTGTAGAAGTTGATGCTGAGGATGTTGCCAAAAACGATAGCAATGCTTCAGGAATCAAGTCATATTCCATTTACCTTTATGATGAAAACTCTAATGAAGTGTATAAGGTTGAACATCAAAACGACAAAGCATTCCTATTAGATAACGATGTTATAGAAAATTTCAAGGGCACAATTAAGGTAGCTATTTTAGACAACGCAGGAAACGAAACCGAAAAAATCGATGTTACTACCGGTAATTCAGATTTAGATGCTTTTGATTATTTCATGCTTGAGAATGATAAGCCTATAATTAGCGAAATCACCCCTGCAAATGAGAGCATTCATAAAACTAACTTTAATTTTGAATTCACAATTAATGATGTTGTGGCAAACAAATATAGTTCCGGAATTAATGCTGTTAAAG
This sequence comes from uncultured Ruminococcus sp., assembly GCA_964630675.1. Classification (GTDB taxonomy): domain Bacteria; phylum Bacillota; class Clostridia; order Oscillospirales; family Acutalibacteraceae; genus UBA737. The sequence continues at coordinate 39,044 of CAZVWG010000002.1, read as the reverse complement.
TAACAATTAATGACACCGAGGTTTTGTTTGATGATTTTAGTGCAGAATTGAATCCAGATGAGGTATATTCGTTAATTGTTGATTCATCGGCTAAAACAGTTAATGGCGTTGCTTTAGGCGAAAAATGGAACAAAGGTAAATTAGAAATTAAAGTTAATGCTTATGATAACGCAGGAAATGCTGCCATGGAAAAAACTTCCGTTGCATATTTCGACCAAAACTCTCCAATTATTAAAGGATTTGATTTTAGCTTATCAAATAACATAGATGTTGAAAAGAATACAGAAGAAGATATCTACAAAGCTGTTACAGTTGAAGATTACGGATTTTATTTCAAAGACAATGTCACCGTAACGATAACTGCTAAGGATGAGATAGGCGCAAATGAAACTAAAGCATCCGGTGTTAAGTATATTACATATAAAGCTGTAGATATTGATGGAACGGTTAAGTATAGTGGCACAAATGTTGAAGTAGATAATTCGAATAGTATTACATTTAAAATTGAGAAAGAAAAGAATTTCAAAGGTCAAATTTATGCCTTTGCCACTGATAGTGTTGGAAACACTCCTAACGATTGTGTTACATGTACAGATGATAAAGTAATTAATAATGGTGATTATAAAGGATATGTACATCCCAATGGCTCGATTGTTGAAAGCCTTTCTAAACACGAAAAAACCTCAAATATTGTAATCAAAGCTCCTGAAAAGATTGACACTCAAAATAATTCATTTGAGTTCAACTATGAGGACGAATGTGAAATTATTGATGCTGTAAAAGACTATGATGATGCACAAAAGGTTCCTCTTTACAAATCTAAAGACGGTATCGTATTCAAGGTTAATGTTGAAGATACTTATTCGGGTATTCGCAATGTTAAATGGACTGTCTTTGAAGGCGAAGATGGCACTGTTATAACCGAGAAAACTGTTTCAGTTGATAATAATGGTAATCTCGGCGGAGATAAAGAAGATTGGGTTATTTCTGATGAAACAAACACAGATAATCTTGTTTACAATATCAGCGGTGAGCTTTTAGTAACCGGTAATCACAACAATATGGTATTGTTGGTAGAACTTACCGACCGTGCTGGTAACACCAGTTACGATTATTATGTGTTTGGTATCGACACCACAAACCCTGTTATCAATGTTCAGTATAACGATGATAAAGCTGAGAACGATAATGAAAATACTAGTTATTTCCGTACCGATCGTGAGGCCGTAATTACCATTACTGAACGCAATTTCCGTGCAGAAAATGTAGATTGTGTTATTACTAAAGACGGTAAAGTAATTTCGATTGTGGATTTGAACGACAGCAGTGTTTGGAAAGAAGTAATTGATGAAGCAAATTTAGATAACACTACTTATACTGCTACCGTAAATTATACTGCTGATGGTGACTACACATTTGAAATCTCATGCACAGATAATGCTGAAAATGAGAATGAAACAGTTGACTTCGGCGAATCAATCGCTCCAACAAAGTTTACTGTAGACAAGACTCTTCCCACAGTTGCGGTTGAGTATGATAATAACTCTGCAAAGAATGGTAATTATTATAAAGCTGATCGTACAGCTACCATCACTATTACAGAGCACAATTTTGATGCTAAACGTGTAAAAATCCTTGAGACAACACCTACGATAAGTGCTTGGAAGAGCGAAGGTGATGTACATACCGCAATTATTACCTATAATACAGACGGAAAGTACACATTGGATATAGAGTTTATGGATATGGCAGGCAATAGCATTGCTGATTTTGCTGCTCAAGAGTTCTATATTGATAAAACAAATCCGAAAGTAGCTATTTCTGGCGTTGTAGACCAGTCCGCAAACAATGACGATGGAAACATAGGATTCTCTGTTACCGCAACCGATGATAACTTTGATGGTTTTGCTCCTGTGTTATCAGCAGTTGTAATGATAGACGGTGCATTTGAATCAAAGAATCTTACTATCGGTAATACTGAAGATGTTACAAACGGACAAAAATATACAGTTACAAACATAGACATAGATGGTATTTATAGTATTACGTGTACCGTTGTTGATAAGGCCGGAAATGCTTATAGTGAAGTAATACTTGAAGATGCTAACGGCAAGACTTATGTCGAAAAGCGCTCTGGTAACGATAAACTTGTAACTTTCTCTGTAAACAGAAATGGTTCTGTGTTTACTCTTGATTCCTATACCGATGAGCTTATAAAGACCTATTATGTAAAGAATGTTACAGAAAATGTTACTATTATAGAAATTAATGCGGATCCGATTTTAGAAAATACAGTAACACTTAATGGCAAAACACTTGTTGAGAATACTGATTATACCGTTACCCTTGATAACAATGCCGGTTCATGGTATAAATATTCATACAGTCTAAACAAGACATTGTTTGATGGCGAAAGCGAGTATAATATCGTTGTGTCTTCGAAGGATAAAGCAACCAATGAAGCATTTAGTGATGTTAAGGATGTTGCTGTTAAGTTTGTTGTAGATAGAACGGCTCCCATTGTTACTGTTGCAGGTCTTAAAACAAATGGCAGATATCAGGTAGACAAACAGGTTGTTACTCTAGTTCCTTCTGATGATGGCGGTTCGTTAAAGAGTCTGATTGTTCGTACTGTAGACGAAAATGGAAAACTTATTGAGGAATTAATAAATCTGTCTGGCGATGAGTTGCTTGAAGCTCTTGCCAATGGAAATATTACATTTGAACTTGGCGAAGGTCTTTACCAGAATGTTCAAATCATCTGCGAAGATTATGCCGGAAACATTAGCGGTGCTGAAACAGATGAAATTTATTCAAATGTATCTATTTCTTCAAGTGCATTCATGATTTTCTGGGCAAACAAACCTCTCCGTTGGGGTTCAATTGCCGGAGTAATCTTCCTTGCAGCGGCGATTGTTTTCTTGGTGATTTTCAAAAAGCGTAAGCAAGAAAGATAATAAAACAATTTAGTTAAGAATCCCTGCGTGGTTGTAGGGATTCTTAATCTTTTCTTGAAACCAAATAATAACCTTATGTAATAAAAATGTGACCTTTAAAGTTTTATGGCTTTAAGGATCATATTTTTTATGAAAAGAGGTTAAAAATCAATGAAAAAGTACGTTGATACAGCAGTTTGGGAAAATGATTACAGAGAAAGGCTTAAAAAATTAATGGCTGAAAATAACATAACTGGTCGTGAACTCAGCTTATCGCTCGGGTATAACGAGGGGTATATCAGCCGAATTCTCAAAGGAAAGATTGACCCGTCATTCAAATCTATGATGGATACGATGTTGTATTTCGACATAAGTCCTGCTGAATTTTTTACATTTGATTTATAAAGTCATACAAACGGTTAAGGCCTACTTGAACATTAATCTTATGTATTATAAAATATAAGTGTAGTCTTTAATATTTATGAAGGTATTATTCAAAATGAAGGTTTAATTAGAAGCTAGAAAAGAATGTAGGAAGAAAGCTCACCTCAGTATTTTCGGTTGGGTGAGCACGGCTTTCATACGGCGGTCTGAGTTAGCAAGCAGACAAAGGTATGATATACAGTATTAGTTCTGCGAAATATTGTGAACGAAGAAAAGCAGCCCTTTTGAAGTTAAGGAGATAACTTTATACAATCAAAGTCCCGATTTGTATTAGCGTTTATGCAGGGCGAGAACCTGTTTTGCCGTAGGCTTTCAGTAAAAAGCCTTTGCCGTTAAAGTTTACACTTTGCCGATAATTTCGGTCGTATGGCATCGCGCAGGATTTTATATATCTGCCTTCAATGAAGGTATGCGCTGGAGATAACATAAAAATTTATGTTAAGCTCATCGGACTAACCAATGCTAAAACTAAATAAGTATGATACTCGTTTTGAAAGAAATATGATGCTCTTTTTGAGAGTAACTCATTTCGAAATCCTTCTCGTTTCGAGAGGTATGACAATCATTTTGAAATGATAGATGATAAAGATGATTTACATTTCGAAATGATGATGACTTTCATTTTGAGAGGCAGCCGGTTTCTATTGGGAGATTTTCTCAATAGAAACGCCCCGGAGAACAGTGTTCGGAGGGGCGGCTGCAAAGGCATAGTACGCCTGTACAAATAAAAAATCATAAAAACGACATCAAAATTTTGATATATACACCAAGGGCGTACTATGCCTTTCTATCATTTTCCGATGATATATGACAAGATTTCGAGATGATATTTTCCGATGATTGATGATATACATTTAGAAATGATAGGTTGACTGTCCTTTCGAAATTCGTTTCGAGATAAACTATCTGTGCTTAGTATGAAAAGATGATTATCTTTTTGAAATGCTCTGAACAGAATCTTATAAGAGCAATCAAAGATATATAAAGTGGATGCACCCACATCTGCAATAATCCCATAAAAGAATCTATCCTATCTTTTTGAAATGATTTATGGCTATCATTTCGAAATGAGCGCGGGAAAGATGATTATCATTTATAGAACGGCTCCCATAGACTGTGAATCAGTCTGTGGGAGCCAAGATTTTTTTATAATTAAAAATTTTCGTTAATAAATCCGCCGATTGTATTTGCGGCTAAAAATATAATTTTCGTCAATAAATTAAATGTATTTTTCAATCCATTTAATGAGCTGTTTACGAGAACGCTTGGTCCAGTTTGCCGCAAGATAGTATTCCTTACCATATGCAGTAATGGTCTTAGCGTAGTAGTTTTGAGGCATGGGAGCATCGGCGTTAACTAATATTATTGAGTCAATGTTAAAAAACTCAGCCGCTTCCTTTTTACATAACCATTCAATTTCATCTTGAGTTACATTGTCTGATTGTAATATATCGATGAAATGGCCTTTTATAAGTTCAGGAACAGTTAATGCTGAAAAATCATAAGAACTCTCTTTCTCGCTTAATTCGGGTGCAAACCTGTTTTTGAGTTTGTTTATATGTTTACGAATATCAGGCGATATGCGAACATAACCGTCTTTCTCAATAAAGACTTTACCGAGACTCTTCTCCGTATCTAATTTCATCTGAGCAAAATTGATGTTGAATTTTGGCACATAAATATCGTCGCGAGTTTTATCGCTACAGGCGGTTTTCAGCATACTAAGAGTTACGTTCTTATGAGCATCCTCTAACAGTAGGAAGGCACGAATAATCTTATGAGCATTAAGCTCTTTGTTTTCGGCCCAACGTGGCAACTTACGAGCAGCCTTTCCACCGATATTGTTCTTGGTGAGCTTAATATCAGTTTCACATTCCTTGGCGGCCTCTTCAAAATATTCCTTCAAATAAAGCTTAATAAGGTTTTCCGTAACCGTATTAACATTTTCACCGGAGGCCTTAAGCACAGTTTGTAGGTGATTATAAATATTATTGTCAAGTGTTACAACTACTTGTTTTTTCATAATATCACGTCCTTTTGCTTATATTAGCATACATTTGAGTATTTATCAATACTCAAATACTATAATTATACTCATAAATTGTTATAAAACATTAAAAATTTGTCGGTTAAAGTTTTCTTGAAATGAAAAAACGATTTTCCCCAAGTTTTTAATACAAGCTTCTTCGGAAGCAAAATTAAAAACTTTAAGGAGAAAAAATTATGAGAAATGAAGAACATTTAACTGAAAAACAAATCAACAACAGGCGGAATATAGACCCGCAAATTGATAAGCTGTTTAGAACCACTAATCACAACGGGGCATCCACCCGACATACTTATGAGTGTAATGTAAGACAGTTTTATTATTATGTATCCGATAATTACGGAATACAAAGCATTGCAAATGTTAAAGCAAAGCACCTTGTAGACTATGTCGAATATATGCAAGGTAATGACTTGGCGCCGGCTACAATTATATCCCGTATTTCAGCCATACGGTTTGCACACAACCTATCGGGCAGTAAAAACATGTTGCTTGACAATTCTAAACTAAGCTTAGATAAGCGTACTAATGGAACTGTTAATCGAGGTTGGATTTATCCGACTGATATTGAAGGTTGTAAGGCCGAAGCAACAAAACAAGGCAAATTTTATATTTGTGATTTTGTTGATATTGGAGTGAACTTTGGTCTTAGAATTAGCGAGGCGTGTAGTCTAAGACTAGAGGATGTTAAAAAAGCAATCTTCGCAGGTGAACTTCACATTAGAAGTGGCAAGGGTGGCAGACCGAGATATATTCCTATAGATTTGGAAGGACAGAGAAAGGTGCTAGTACGCCTTGTTGCCAAATGTGAAAAGAAGGGCATGCAACCCGGTGAGTTTGTTATTAGTGAAAGCCGCAAATATGGTCCCGCAGAAACCGAGAAAAGACTGGAGCATTGGCTTCGAAATCATAGACATAAGTTTACCACACCTGATAGAGATAAGATTGTTAAAAAAGGTTATAAGCCATATACCAAGGAATTAACCTGGCATGGACTTCGTTATACCTATGCACAGTGGTGCTACAACTATTATAAAGCACAGGGTTTTGATGCTGAGGCAAAAGTTTCACGCAATCTCGGACATAACCGCAGAAGTACAACAAGAATGTACCTTGCTATGAATTTGCCGAGGAAACGAAAATGATAAAAACATTAAAACATTTTTTACGGCATAAACATTATGTAGGTAAGGAGGGCGTGTTATATGAAGAAAAATAAAACAGAATATATTGTAGTTAATGCGTTCTCCGAAATTAGTGAGGCAGAGCGCAAGGAAAAAATTAATAAGGCAATCAGAACTCTTTGCGTTATGGATATTGAAAAATTATACGAATTAGATTATAATAATAGTGTTGCATTTCACGGCAGCACTCAGGACCTAAGTGGGAAGGAGTGCTTTGAAAATGCTAACTGAAATTGCGGATATTTATGTTCGCCTTTCTTCAGAGGATAGGGATAAGAAAAACAAGACTGACGAGAGCGAAAGTATCCAAAATCAAAAGACGATGCTAATAAACTACTGTATCGAGAAAGGATGGCAAATCAACGGCATTTACTGTGATGAGGATTACAGTGGTGCCGACGCTTCAAGACCTGCTTGGAATCAGGTGCTAAAAGACTGCGAAGAAGGCAGATGCACGATAGTTGTCTGCAAAACACAATCCCGTTTTTCACGTGATATGGAGATGATTGAACACTTCATTCACGGAAAGTTTCCCGAATGGGGTGTGCGGTTTGTTGCGGTTGTTGATAATATTGATACTAATGTTAAAGGCAACAAAAAAGCCCGTCAGATTAACGGACTTGTCAACGAATGGCAGTTGGAAGAGTTATCGGAAAATGTTAAGGCAACGTTAAGTGTTAAGCGGAAAAACGGCGAGTTTGTCGGCTCCTTTGCACCTTACGGCTATCTAATTGACCCCGATAACAAGAATCATTTAATTATTGATGAGGTTGCGGCACCAACAGTTCAGCGGATATTTGATTTATATATCGGTGGATTTGGGTACATAAGCATTGCAAAAATATTGAATGATGAAATGATTCCGCCGCCTTGCATTCGCAAAAAGGAGCTTGGCACCAAGTATTATAACGGAAACTACGAGAAGAACAATGCACCAAGGACAACCTGGTCCGATTCGGCGGTCTATGCAATTCTTCGCCGTTTCGAATATACAGGTGCTTTGGTACAAGGAAGACAAGAGGTTGTAAACTACAAAACGGGCAAACGCCGTAAAAAGCCGCAAAGTGAGTGGGATATTGTAGAGGATACCCACGAGCCGATTATCTCTAAAGAAACCTTTTATAAGGCACAGGAGATTAGGTTATCACGTGGTAGAGGTCAAAAAATCCCAAGTGGCAGTTGTTATTCGCTTGCTAAAAAGGTGTTTTGTGCCGAGTGTGGTAACACAATGTGGAAAATGAGTTATAAGCTGCGTGACGGAAGATATAACTACCTTTCTTGCAGAACTCGTAAAATCACTAACGGAGTTTGCGATAACGAGCACAGTATTCGCCTTGACGAGTTAGAGCAAATCGTAGTAGATGAAATAAATAAGTTACTCGATAAATACTACGATAAAAAGCAGATTGGCAAGTTAGATGCACCTAAACGTAAAAAGAACGGTGCTAAAACCTTGGAATCGCAGATTGCTGAACTTGAAGAAAAGGTAAAGAGAAACGATAACCGAATGGCTCAGATGTATACCGACAAGTTAGATGGTATTATCACCGTAGAAGAGTTTGCTAAATACCGAGAAAGCTATCAAAAAGAATCCCAAGATACAGAAAAACGCATCGAAATTTTGAAATCAAAGCTTACCGCATTATCAGGCGGAGAAACAAAAACGGATACTAAATCTTTACTCGAAAAGTACCGAAAAATTGACACTCTTACATTCGAGATTGCCGATGAATTTATAAGCAAAATTTTCATTGGGAAGCTCCAAAAGAGTGGCAAAAGAGAAATTAAGATTGAGTGGAAAATTTAGTGGTTTTCCACAGTCAAAAAACGACAAAATATACAGAATTACTAAAAAAGTATAGTATTGGCTAACTCAGGCCACGGTGGGTTTGACGGTGGCGCGGCGGCTGCAGATGGCACTGTTGAAAAAGATATAAACTTGCAAATTGCCCTTAAAACTGCACAGATGTTACATTTTAATGGCTATGATGTAATTATGACCCGTACCGAAGATACGGGTACAGAAGACGACGAAGCCGAAGCTATTGCCAAACGTAAAAAAAGCGATCTGTCAAATCGGTTGCAGATAATGAAGGAAAATCCCGATGCTATTTTTGTAAGTATTCATCTTAACAAATTTACAACATCGGCGGCAAGCGGCGCGCAGGTGTTTTATACCGCAAATTATACAGAGGCGTATACCTTGGCACAATCGGTACAAAAAAGTATTACGAGCCTACTTCAGCCCGAAAATACTCGCGTCGTTAAGCAGGGAACAAGCAGTACATATCTCCTTAAAAATGCACCGGTACCTGCAGTTATTGTCGAGTGTGGTTTTTTAAGCAATAAGGCAGAACTTGAGAAATTAAAGAGTGATGATTATCAATCACAAATGGCTTTGGCTATTGTGGGTGGTATAATAGATTTTTATAATAAATAGTGAGGTTAAATATGGCAGGAAAAATTAAAACTGTTTTTGTGTGTAGCGAATGCGGTTATGAGACACCGAAATGGATGGGACAATGTCCTAACTGCAATGAGTGGAATACTCTGGAGGAAGAAATTATTGCTGATAAAAAGTCGATTGGATCTTTGTCGTCTGCAGTTAAAAAGGTTGTATCAAGCGCAAAAACACTGTCTCAGATAAATATAACCGATGAAGAGCGTTATATTACCGAAATCAGCGAGCTTGACCGCGTGCTTGGCGGAGGAATTGTAAAAGGCTCGGTGGTGCTGCTTAGCGGTGACCCCGGTATTGGTAAATCGACAATACTTTTGCAAATCTGTCACAGTATGCGCGATAAATTAAATATACTTTATGTTTCGGGTGAAGAATCGCCCGTACAGATAAAACTGCGCGCAAAACGTCTTGGCGTTTCGGGTGACAATGTTACCATTATGAGCGAAACTGACACTCAAGCAATATGCGAATATATAATGGCGCAAAAGCCCGATCTTGTTATGATAGACTCTATACAAACACTTCAGATAAGCGAGCTTTCGTCTTCGGCAGGCAGTATTGTACAGGTGCGTGAATCAACTAATATGCTGCTGCGCACGGGCAAATCACTTGGTATTCCTATATTTATTGTAGGTCACGTAAACAAGGGCGGTGACATTGCAGGTCCGAAGGTGCTCGAGCATATTGTTGATACCGTGCTTTATTTTGAGGGCGAACGCAATCAGTCTTACCGTATATTGCGCGCTATCAAAAACCGTTTTGGCTCTACCAATGAAATCGGCGTTTTTGAAATGCGTGACACAGGTCTTTGTGAGGTTGAAAACCCTTCTGCTATGCTGCTTTCGGGTAGAATGAGTGATGTATCCGGCGCTTGTATAACCTGCGTTATTGAGGGTACACGACCGATTCTTTCAGAGGTACAGGCTCTTGTTACAACAACAGGTTTTGGTAATCCGCGCCGTATGTCTAACGGTTTTGACTATAACCGTCTTAATTTGTTGCTTGCCATACTTGAAAAGCGTCAGGGTCTTTATTTTTCAAATCTTGATACTTACTTAAATGTTGTAGGCGGTATGCGGTTGGACGAGCCTGCCTGCGACCTTGCCGTTTGTATGGCGTTGGTATCGGGACTGCGTGACACACCGCTCGACGAAAAACTAATCGCCTTTGGCGAGGTTGGCCTTTCGGGTGAAATACGCAGTGTATCGCGCGTACAAGCCCGTGTGAGCGAGGCGGCGCGCCTTGGCTTTACACAGTGTGTTTTACCTAAAAGTTGTATAAAACAAATAACAAAAAAGCCTGAGGGTATTGAGTTGATTGGAGTCAGAAATATTAAAGAAGCGTTGTCGATAATAAGATAAGTAAACACACCCCATATATCGCAAATTGCAATATATGGGGTGTGTATTTGTAAATATTATTTTGTACCAAAAATACGGTCACCAGCATCACCTAGACCGGGGAGAATATAAGCGTGGTCATTAAGACAATCGTCAAGCCCTGCACAGTAAACCGGTACGTCGGGATGAGCCTTTGTAAATGCTTCAATTCCTTCGGGTGCTGCTATTATGCACATAAACTTAATTCTTTTAGGATTAAATTCTTTAATGCGGCTTACAGCATCTATTGCACTACCGCCTGTAGCGAGCATCGGGTCAAGTACAAATACATCGCGTTCGTTTAAATCGGCGGGTAATTTACAGTAGTAATCAATAGGTCGATGTGTTTCGGGATCACGGTACATGCCAATATGACCTACTTTGGCGGAGGGTATAAGGCTAAGTACACCGTCTACCATGCCAAGACCTGCGCGTAGAATAGGAACAAAAGCCATTTTTCTGCCTGCAAGGACTTTGGTTTTGGTACTCATCATAGGTGTTTTGGTGGTAACCTCGCGAAGTGGAAGGTCACGGGTTGACTCGTAACACATAAGCATTGCAATTTCACTTACAAGCTCACGAAATTGCTTGGTGCCTGTACGCACGTCACGTAAAATGGTGAGCTTGTGCTGAATGAGTGGATGGTTCATTACAAATACGTTGTTATTCATTTTAAAAACCTCTGTATTATTTGTTTTCAATAGCCATAACTTTATCTACACGGGTTTGGTGCCTGCCGCCTTCAAACTCGGTGTCAACAAAAAGGTCGACAAGCTCAATAGCGGTACCCACACCTATAACTCTGCCACCGATACAAAGAATGTTTGAATCGTTGTGCAGACGGGTATATTTTGCAGAAAAATGCTCACTGCAGCAAGCCGCTCTGATGCCTTTAACTTTATTTGCGGCAAGCGACATACCAATACCAGTGCCGCATACCAAAATACCGCGCTTGCAAGCGTTTGATGTGATCTGCTCACAAACCTTTACGGCAATATCAGGGTAGTCCACCGATTTATTTTCATAAATACCGCAGTCAACTACTTCGAAACCTCTGTTTTTAAGATGCTCGGCGATTGCGTTTTTGTGTTCAAAACCGCCGTGATCGCAACCTATTGCTATTTCCATTTTCTTGCCTCCGTTTGATTAGTCTTTGCTTTTAATTCACGCTCTGCTTGTGGCAGGCGAAGATATACTGGTAATAAATTTTGGGGCGGTACAGTTGCAAGATTATCGGCATTTTTATATGCGTAAAGTCCTACGCCAACGGCATTTTGAAATTTCAAATTTTCGGGCGCTAAAGCGATGTTATCAATATCAGAAACATTTTTATAAAACAGGTCGGCGCCGTCACCACAAATGATTATTTGTGTGTCAGAAGATATATTTATAATTTCTGATCTTAATTCGTCGGCTATTAATGCTCTATCGTCGCAAAGTCGGGTTATTTTACCATTTTTAACTCTAAACAGCGCATTATAAAACTGATTGCAACGCGCGTCCATAACAGCGCAAACAACACAGTCACGATCAATGAAATTTTCTGCCATACCATCAAGGGTCGATACCGCAACGCAAGGTTTTTTTGTGGGCGCGGCAAGCCCTTTTACAGCACTTATACCGATACGAAGACCCGTAAAAGAACCGGGACCCACTGCCACAGCAATACAGTCAATGTCACAAAGTCTTGTTGCAGAGTTATCAAGCGTATTTATAATCATCTGCATAAGTGTTTGCGAATGGGTAAGCTTGGCATTTATAAAAGAACTTGCCTTTATTTTACCGTCTTCAATAATAGCGCACGAAGCAGGTGAAGCTGAACATTCAATACTTAATATTTTCATTTATCTTCACCTTTCAATAGTTATTTCGCGTTTGGTTTCATCAAGGCGTTTAATTGTTACTCGTATAACATCCTCGGGTAATGCCGATTCTATATTTTCGCTCCATTCAACAGCCAGAACGCCGCCTGATTCCATATATTCAAAATATCCCGTTGAATAAAGGTCGTCCCAACCGCTTACTCGATACATATCAAAGTGATATAAATCAAGTCTGCCTCCCAAGTATTCGTTAATAATGGCAAAGGTAGGGGAGGAGACTTCACCCAAAAAACCAAGTCCCTCAGCAATGCCTGTTACAAAACAGGTCTTTCCCATACCTAAGTCACCGTAAAATGCGATGACCTCACCGCCTTGTAATGTAGCGGCTAAAGATGAGGCGATTTTTTTGGTATCTATAGGAGAATCTGATACAAAAATATTATTCATTTTAAAAATTCTCCTTTCGGCATAATTCTACTAAATATTATCATATAAAAAACCTACTGTCAATCGAATAAATTTAAAAAATGGTGTTTAATATTCTAAAATTTTGTGATATTATATATAGTACGGATTTTACGAGGTGTTTATATGACTTGGATTTGGATAATATTAATTGTACTTGTTATTTTGATTGTGTTGGCTCTGTTCTGGGCGTTTAAAACCGCATTTATGCGCAGTGATGTTCGATTAATAAGCTTTGAATCAGGTCCTCTTGCAAAATACAGGGATGTTTTTAGGGAAAATCTCGAATATATTGACGGTCTTCAGAGTGAGAGGATATATACAGACAGCTTTGATGGACTTCGGCTAGCAGGAAGTTATTATAATAATAACTCCGATACCACTATTTTACTATTTCACGGTTATCGTTCGGATGGCAGATTTGATTTTGCATGTGCTGTAAAGTTTTATATTGAGTTAGGGCTCAATGTTCTGGTGGTTGACCAACGCACTAACGGTGAAAGTGAGGGTAGGCTCATTACATTCGGTATTAAAGAACGTAGAGATGCAGTTGTTTGGACGAAATTTATAAATCAGGAATATTCGCCCAAAAATATTTTTTTAAGCGGTGTTTCAATGGGAGCTACAACTGTTATGATGGCGGCAGAACTCGATTTGCCGAAAAATGTTAAAGGTATTATTGCCGATTGTGGTTTCACCTCGGCACCAGACATTATTAAAAAAGTATCACGTCAGGCATTTAAAATCAACGCAACGCCCGTTTTGCCGGTGTTAAATCTATTGTGCCGAGTTTTTGGAAAATTTAGTCTTTATGAAACTACAACCCTAAAAGCGTTGGCACATTCGGATATACCAATCTTTTTTATTCACGGTAAAAAAGATGGATTTGTTCCTTGTGAAATGACCGAAGCATCCCACAAAGCCGCAAAAGCCGAAAAATATATTTGTCTGGTTGAAGACGCTGACCACGGCATTAGTTTTTTGGTGGATACCGATAATATTAAAAATCATATTTCTGAATTTGTAAAATCGCATTGTTCATAATTTATTAAAAAACTGTTGTGTTTTTAATTGAAATGTGTTATCATATTTAGGTATGAAAGGTGGTATTATATGAGAGCAGATGGTAAACGTATAAGGAATGCGGATCCTATGTATACAGTTGCCGCTTATATTATGGATAAACGTGTTGATTCAATGAATATGATAACGATTGATATTCCTGTTGATCCTATTAAAGAATATCTTAATGAAAAACGTAAACAGGGTATAAACATCAGTCATATGTGCGTAATACTTGCGGCATATCTGCGTACTATGAAAGAGTTTCCCGAGCTTAACCGTTTTGTTATAAACAAAAAAATATATCAGCGTAGTGAAATTGCCGTTGGTATGGTTGTTCTAAAATCCGGTCAGGTCGACAACGGCACCATGTCTAAAATGTATTTTAACGATAATAATACCATTTTTGAGGTTAACGATATTATTAACAAGTATGTCGCTGAAAATCGCGAAACCCCTGATAATAACAGTACCGAGAAATTGATAAAGGTTCTTTTAAGCGTCCCCGGTATTTTACCGATAGGTGTTGCGATATTTAAGTGGCTTGACAGACACGGTTTGCTACCCAAAAGTATTATTGATGCATCGCCGTTCCATATGAGTCTGGGTATTACAAACTTGGCTTCTATCAGAACAAATCATATATATCATCACTGTTATGAATTTGGTACTACAAGCGTATTTATGGCTATGGGTAATACACGTGAGGTGCCAAAGCGTAAGGGCGATGAGATAGTGTTTGAAAAATGTATGCCGATAGGTGTTACTATGGACGAAAGAATCGCTTCGGGCAGTTATTTTGCGCTTGCTTTTAGAAAAATGCGTCACTATTTGCGTAATCCCGAATTGCTTGAAGCACCACCCACTGACATAAATATTGAATAACTTGTAAAATTGTAAGTTTTGTACTTGATTTTAATACATAATTAGTATAAAATAGTTTGGTAAAATTTTAACACACGGAGGAACGTTTATAATGTTAGTTTCAGCAAAAGAAATGCTTACTAAAGCAAAGGCAGGCAAATATGCCGTAGGTCAGTTCAACATTAACAACCTTGAATGGACCAAGGCTATTCTTCTTACGGCGCAAGAGCAGAATTCACCTGTTATTTTGGGTGTATCAGAAGGTGCAGGTAAATATATGTGCGGCTTTAAAACAGTAGCAGATATGGTTAAGGCAATGATTGACGAACTAGGTATCACAGTACCTGTAGCGCTCCATCTTGACCACGGTAGTTATGAAGGTGCTAAAAAGTGCATTGAAGCAGGTTTTTCGTCTGTAATGTTTGACGGTTCGCACTATCCAATCGAAGAAAACATCGAAAAAACTAAGGAATTGGTTGCAACCTGCAATGAACTCGGCCTTTCGCTTGAGGCTGAAGTTGGTTCTATCGGTGGCGAAGAAGACGGTGTTGTAGGAGCGGGTGAATGCGCAGATCCCAATGAGTGTAAAATGATTGCCGATTTAGGCATTACAATGCTCGCTGCCGGTATTGGTAATATCCACGGTAAATATCCTGCAAACTGGGCAGGTCTCAGCTTTGATACGCTTGATGCTATTCAGCAGCTTACAGGCGATATGCCTTTGGTTCTTCACGGAGGTACGGGTATCCCTGCTGAAATGATTCAAAAGGCAATTTCTCTGGGTGTATCAAAAATTAACGTTAACACTGAATGTCAGTTGGCATTTGCCGATGCTACACGCAAGTACATCGAAGATGGTAAAGATCTTCAGGGCAAGGGATTTGACCCACGTAAGTTATTAGCACCGGGCTTCGAGGCTATTAAAGCTACTGTTAAAGAAAAGATGGAACTTTTTGGTTCTGTTGGCAAAGCATAATTTGCATAAATAATTTGACAAGTATAGCTCAAAATATTATAATAGTAATGAAAACAAAACCCTATCATAAAAGATAGGGTTTTGCTACTAAAATAGGAGGTTGTGTTATGGAAGATAAGATTGTAGTATTGGAAGAGAATGTTTTTGAACTTATTAAGAACAAACGCTTTGTACAGCTTAAAAAAATCCTTTCGGAAATGCAGCCTGCTGATATTGCAGAAATTTTTGAAGAGGCAACGGATAAGGATATCCCTGTATTGTTTCGTGTTTTACCGAAAGAACTTGCGGCAGAGGTTTTTGTAGAGTTTGAAAGCGATAAGCAAGAAATACTTGTAAATTCATTTAGTGACAGCGAGCTTCGTGAGGTTTTAGACGAATTGTTTATGGATGATACTGTCGACCTTATCGAAGAAATGCCCGCAACGGTTGCAAAACGTATTTTGAAGCATACAGATGCTAATACACGCCGCATGATAAATCAATTGCTTGCTTACCCCGAAGATAGTGCCGGTAGTATTATGACCACTGAGTATATTGACCTTAAAAAGAATATGACGGTTGACGAGGCATTTGATAGAATAAGAAAAATAGGCTTTGATACTGAAACAATATATACCTGCTACGTGATAGACAGCCGCCGAAATCTTTTAGGTACGGTCTCTTTGCGTAAGTTACTTCTAAATCCAAAAGATTGCATAGTCAAGGATTTGATGGATGAAAATGTGATTTTTGCCAATACTCTTGACGACAAAGAGGAGGTTGCCTTGCTTTTTGATCGTTATGATATGTTGGCACTGCCTGTCGTTGATAAAGAACGCAGACTTGTCGGTATCGTTACGGTTGATGATGCTATTGATGTTATTCAGGAAGAAGCTTCAGAAGATATTGAAAAAATGGCGGCTATTTTGCCAAGCGAAAAAACCTATCTCAAAACCGGTGTTTTCGAAACATTTAAGTCGCGTATACCGTGGCTGATGTTTTTGATGATTTCTGCCACATTTACCGGCGCTATAATTTCTACATTCGAATCCCGTCTTGCCACTTGTATAGGTCTTGTCGCTTTTATTCCTATGCTGATGGGCACCGGAGGTAACTCGGGCAGTCAGGCATCTGTTACGGTAATACGTGCATTATCACTTGGAGATATTGAATTTAAAGATGTTTTAAAAGTTATTTGGAAAGAATTGCGAGTTGCTATTATTACAGGTATTGTATTAGGTGCTGTTAACTTTGTTAAGCTATATCTGATTGATTACCTGTGGTTGCATAGCTTTGATACAGGTTATGAACTTGTTGAAATGTTTACTGTTTGCATAACGCTGATTTTGGTTGTAATTGTTGCAAAACTTTTGGGCGCGGTATTGCCTATTGTTGCAAAGAAATTGGGCTTTGACCCTGCGGTAATGGCAAATCCGTTGGTTACCACAATACTTGATGCAGTGTCATTGCTTATATACTTTGGTATTGCGGCAGTACTTGTTATTTAAGAAAAACCTCTGTGTGTTGATGACACACAGAGGTTTTGTTAGTAGTTTACGGCGTTTTGGGGACTTCCGTTTAAAAAGGCTATTATATTTTCTTCGACAATATTGATCAACCTTTGTCTTGTTGATAGCGGAGCCCACGCTGTATGTGGAGTGACAAGAAGGTTTGGGATGTTTTTTAAAATGCAGTTTTGTGACATTGGTTCTTCATTTAAAACATCAATTGCCGCACCCGATAACTTGCCCGATTTTAATGCGTCGGCAAGGTCTTGCTCGTTTACAACACCGCCGCGCGCGGTATTAATAAAGAAAGCGCCATTTTTCATTTTGTTAAATGTGTCGCAGTTAAACATTTCACGACTATCATCATTTAACGGACAATGGGGTGTTATAATATCGCTTTGTTTAAGCAGTTCGTCAAATGAAACAAATATAACCTTATTGTCAGTTTTAGGTGTTCTTGTGTATACCAAAACTCTCATTTCAAATGCGTGCGCAATTTCGGCCACTCTTTTTCCTATGCTGCCGTAACCGATAATGCCGATTGTCTTATTTTTTAACTCGTCTGTAGGAAAGCACAACACCGAAAAAGCAGGAGACTGTTGCCATCCGCCATTTTGCACAAAATCGTTATATTTATTTATAGCGTTATATTGATTCAAAATGTAGGCAAAAACTTGCTGTGCGACCGCACTTGTAGAATAACTACCCGCATTGCACACGGTGATATCATGCTTGTGAGCAGCAGTAATATCAATATTGTTATAGCCCGTTGCAAAAAGACCGATATATTTAAGTTTTTTTGCTTTTTCGATAACCGCCTTATCAATTATGGTTTTGTTGCACAAAATCATATCGTAATCACTCACGGTTTGGAGTAACTCGTCACGTGAAATATTCTCGTTATAAACAACATCACCGTATTTTTGGAATACGGTGATATCAAGGTCATTGTTTTGTGCAAGGGTAGAGCAATCTGCGATTAATATTTTCATCATTGCTTAGGCACTACCTTTTTCTTGCTGCCGTCAGGTTCTATTATATACATATTGTCGAGCTGAGACATAAGGCTTTTTTTGTAGCCCTCAATATACTCGCGACGAAGTGCTGCTTGCTCAGTTTTTTCTTCATCGGTAAGACCTTCTGCCCTTTGCTTGCGAGCAAGTTCATTTATTCTATCAATTTTGCTTTGTTCCATAATTATCTCCGTTTTAAATTTCGTTTCTTCCTTCAAGCGCGCGGACAAGGGTGTATTCGTCGGCATACTCAAGGTCTCCGCCGACAGGTATACCGTAAGCAAGGCGAGTTACCTTTATGCCCATAGGCTTAACAAGACGTGATATATAACTTGCTGTTGCCTCGCCTTCAACGGTGGGATTTGTTGCCATAATGATTTCTTTAACTTCACCGCTGCCAAGGCGTGTCATAAGTTCCTTTATGCGCAGCTTATCGGGTCCTATATTATCAAGTGGTGATATGACACCGTGAAGAACGTGATATACACCTGAATACTCACGCGTGCGTTCAAATGCCATAACATCACGTGGATCTTCTACAACACAGATAATGTTTTTATCACGTCGTTCATCTGCGCAAATCTGACAAATATCTAAATCAGTAAAAGACTGACATATTTTGCAAAAATGTATTTTTTCACGTGCGTTAACAAGAGCTTCGGCAAACTGCGTAGCACGCTCTGGTGGTTGCTCTAAGATGCTGTATGCCAAACGCTGTGCTGTTTTTTTTCCTATTCCGGGCAGACGCGCAAACTGGTTGATAAGTTCGGTAAGCGGAACAATATTATAATTCATAATTAAAACATTCCCGGGAGATTTAGACCGCCAGTGATAGCGCCCATCTCATCCTCGGCGGTCTTGGTTGCGTTATTAATTGCTTCGTTTACCGCAACAGTTACGAGATCTTCGATCATTTCGGCATCATCAGGATCAATGATATCGGGATTAATTTTTATAGATTTTATTAAATGCTTACCATCAACGGTAACACTGACCGCACCGCCGCCGGATGTAGCGGTATATTCGCGAGTTTCAAGATCGGTTTGCAGAGTTGCCATATCTTCCTGCATTTTTTGCGCTTGTTTAAGCATTTGATTCATATTGCCGGGACCACCGGAATTTGGAATGCGTACTTTCATTTTATATACTCTCCTAAAGATTAATTATTTTCAAGTTGTTTTAGCTTTTGCGCAAAGCTTTGAAGCGGGTCAACATTTTCTGATTGAACAGACTGTGCGTGATAGGGACCGAGTTTATACACTTGACCTAGCACAGATTGAGCTGCTTTGCGTATAGAGTCGCGGTATATTGCGTTGTTGCCGTTTACAAGAGTGCGGAACTGTGAATTTTTTGTATCGATAAGCAGTCTATCTCCTTGAATGTATGCACTTGAATCTTGCAATACACCGGCGATTATTGGACAAGTCTTGCGAAGAACACCAAGTATTTCGCCCCAATTTGTAACGGGTATTATACCATCGGGCATAGATATTGACGCTACATCGGAAGATAAAACATCATCTGCCATTTCTGCAGGAAGTTCACTATACTCAGGTAGAGGAATATCTTCATCAAAAACATCGTTTGTTGTCCGAACAGTTTTTATAGTGTCGCTGTTTACAATTGTAGTATGAGTGTTATTTTCAAGAGCAGTGATTCGTCTTTCGAGTGATGCGAGATCCTGTCTTATTTCAGGATTACAAAGGCGGATTATTGCCATTTCCATTTCGCAACGACGGTTGCCGTTTTGCATAGCAAATGCAGAGGCTTGTAATACACTTAAAATCGACATAATTTCTTTTATGTCAAAGTTTTTTGCCTGAGTCTCAAGCGAACGCATTTTACTACTTGAGCAAACGAGTGGTTTATTATCATTCTTTACAACCTTGACTATCATAAGGTCGCGGAAATGTTGTGTAAGCTCTGAAAGCAGCCGCAACATATCCACTGACGAATTGTGAAGCTCATCAATAAGAAGCAGAGCTTCTTGAGTTTTGTGAGAATATATATGCTCTGCCATTTTTATAAGATAATCATTTCCTGCCATCGAGCATACATTGGAGACAGTATCCTCGGTAATATCACTGCTGTGCGATGCGCAGAGGTCAAGGATTGAAAGTGCGTCACGCATACCACCATCGGCGGCAGAAGCAATGAGTGTTGCGGCATCATGGGTAAGATTTAAGTTTTCTTGTTCAGCTACATACTTTAGGCGGTTTACTATTTCTGCACTGTCAATACGGCGAAAATCGAAGCGCTGACAACGTGAAAGAATAGTAGCGGGTAACTTGTGAACCTCTGTAGTGGCAAGTATAAACACAACATGCTCGGGTGGTTCTTCAAGAGTTTTAAGCAGTGCATTAAATGCAGCACCTGACAGCATATGGACCTCGTCTATAATATATACTCGATATTTGCAAGTAGCAGGGGAGAAGTTTACTTGCTCGCGTAGCTCACGAATATCATCTACACCATTGTTAGATGCGGCATCCATTTCAACAATATCTGTTATTTCATCATTTGCAATAAGGCGGCAGATTTCACATTCACCACAGGGGTCGCCGTTTACAGGATTAAGACAGTTTACGGCTTTTGCAAGTATTTTTGCACAGCTGGTTTTACCTGTACCGCGTGTACCTGTAAAAAGATATGCGTGCACAATTTTACCACAGTCAAGCTCATTCTTAAGGGTCTTGGTAACGTGATCCTGACCTACTACATCAGAAAATGTAGAAGGTCGGTATTTGCGGTATAAAGCCTGATATGCCATTTAAAAATTCACCCCAAATATAAATCTAACCTGTATCCTTGGTCGTACGAATGAACCGATTGACTATTCGCACGGAAGAAACTGCTTAATGCTGCTCGGTTCCCCGCCTGACATGGTTCACAGCCATCCGCCGTATAGGACCCGCTCATTCGCACGACCAAATATACAGGCTACAAAAAATTATAACTCATAACTTAAAAAAATGCAACAAAAAAATATATTATTTTATATACGCTGTTTTATATATATAATTATAAGTATCAAATAATTTTACGCTTTAAAGTGTTGATTTTTGCGTTTTGATATGTTATAATACAACTCATTAAGTTTTTGGTGGTGTTTTTAATAATGACGAGTTATGATTGGGTAATACTTGGTACCATTGCCGTTTATATGGTTATGATGGTTGCAATAGGTTTTGCCGTATCAGGAAGAAACAAGACTTCTGATGATTTTTATTTGGGCGGCAGAAAATTGGGTCCACTTGTTACCGCAATGAGCGCGGAGGCTTCTGATATGAGTGGTTGGTTGCTTATGGGTTTACCCGCGGTTGCAATGATGGGCGGTCTTGCTGAAGCTAGTTGGACTGCAATCGGTCTTGCAATCGGTACATATTTAAACTGGTTATTTGTTGCAAAACGTCTCAGAATATACAGTAATCGCATCGGTGCATTCACTTTGCCTGATTTTTTCACAAAGCGTTTTGGCGATAACAAAAAAATATTAACAACAGTCGCGGCTTTGCTAATAATTGTTTTCTTCGTGCCTTACACAGCATCCGGATTCGCGGCTTGCGGTAAATTATTTGCTTCGCTTTTTGGTATGGATTATCATCTTGCGATGATACTTAGTGCTATAGTAATTATTGTGTACTGTACTTTGGGCGGATTTTTCGCAGCATCCACAACCGACTTTGTTCAGAGCATTATTATGACAATTGCATTGCTTGTTGTTGTAGGCTTTGGCGAGGGGATATCAGGTGGTTTTGGCGCGGTTTTTGCCAATGTTAAGGACCTAAACGGATACCTTGATTTGTTTAAGGGATTTAGCGTTGCCGCGAATGAAACCGGTAGTTACGGCACATTACCTGTAATTTCAACACTCGCGTGGGGTCTTGGTTACTTTGGTATGCCACACATTTTACTTCGTTTTATGGCTATTGAAGATGAAAACAAACTCAAACTTTCGCGACGCGTTGCATCTGTTTGGGTGGTAATCTCAATGGGTGTTGCAGTACTTATCGGTATTGTTGGCTATACACTTATGCAAAAAGGTGTATTACCTGCTTACGCTGATGCATCTGCTGCAGAAACTATTATTGTTGATATTTCAAAATATTTAAGCGAATACGGTTATGTTGCTGCTCTTGCTTCCGGTATTATACTTGCAGGTATTCTGGCATCGACTATGTCTACTGCCGATTCACAGTTGTTGGCTGCTGCATCAAGTGTTTCACAAAATCTTTTACAGGAAACTTTTGGTATCAAAATGTCAACAAAAATCTCTATGTGGGTGGCTCGTATATCGGTTGTTTTAATTTCGGTTATTGCTATTTTCTTGGCATGGAATCCAAACAGTTCGGTATTTCGTATTGTGTCTTTTGCGTGGGCAGGTTTCGGTGCTGCGTTCGGTCCGATTATGCTGTGCGCGCTTTTCTGGAAACGCACAACAAGACAGGGTGCAATTGCGGGTATGATTTCGGGCGGTGTCGTTGTATTTGTTTATAAATGGTTGTGCGATGGATTTACATTTGGAGATAAACTTATCGGTGGATTTATTGATGGAACAATTTTTGATATTTATGAGTTGTTACCAGCGTTTGTAATTGGTGTGGCTGTAATAATTGTTGTAAGTTTGGTTACTAAGAAGCCCGAGGCAGAAATTACCGAAACTTTTGATGAAGTAAAATCCCTTTGTAAATCAAAATAATTTAAATTAATTAAGCGATCTGTTTTTTTAAAATAACAGATCGCTTTTTTGTAACAAAAACAGATTTTCTGATTATTATATAATAACGGAGGGATGAGAATGCGTAGAAATTGTAATAATACTAATAAAGGTCTTATAGCGATAGTGTTTGCTGTTGGATTGTTGATTAGTTGTTTTTGCCCTCCAAAATTTTTAGTAGGAATACTCGCAATATGGGTAATAGTATTAGGTGTATCCTGCTGTAAGCACTAAAGGAGATATTTTTATGAAAGTTGTATTAGTTAAGAGTCCCAAAATACTCAGCGGTTTTTTAAGAATGATATTTGGTATTAAAAAGCAAAGTGTATAAATACATAAAGTCCCGACCGTACGGTCGGGACTTGTGCTTAAGTATTATTTTATTGTGCCCAAGGATGTTTCTTTTTGGATTACATCATGTGCGCCGCCTTCTACAATACTTGTAGCAGACACAAGCGTAAGCTTGGCTTTATCACGGAATTCGGGAATCGTAAGTGCGCCACAGTTGCACATTGTCGATTTAACTTTGCTGAGCGACAAAGCAACATTGTCTTTAAGTGAGCCGGCATAAGGTACATAGGAGTCAACGCCCTCTTCAAATGATAATTTTTTATCGCCGCCAAGATCATAACGTTGCCAGTTACGAGCTCGAGCAGAACCTTCGCCCCAATACTCTTTATAGTAACTTCCGTTAAGACGGACTTTGTTTGAAGGACTTTCATCAAAACGTGCAAAGTAACGGCCAAGCATTACAAAATCAGCACCCATTGCAAGTGAAAGGGTAATATGATGATCGTGAACAATACCGCCATCTGAACAAACGGGAACATAAACGCCTGTTTCCTTGTAGTATTCATCACGTGCCTTGCAAACTTCAATAAGAGCGGTAGCCTGTCCGCGACCAATACCTTTTGTTTCACGAGTAATACATATAGAACCGCCGCCGATACCAACCTTAATAAAGTCAGCGCCGCAGTCTGCAAGGAAACGGAAACCTTCAGCGTCAACAACGTTACCGGCACCTACTTTGACTGTGTCGCCGTAGTGCTCGCGTATCCATGCGATAGTAAGTTTTTGCCATTCGCTGAAACCCTCTGAAGAGTCAATACAAAGCACATCAGCGCCTGCGTTAAGCAATGCAGGAACACGCTCTGCATAGTCGCGGGTATTAATACCTGCACCAACGACATATCTTTTTTTGTTATCAAGCAACTCATTTGGATTTTCTTTGTGAGCATCGTAATCTTTTCTAAAAACAAAATATTTAAGATTGCCGTTTGTATCAACAATTGGTAATGAATTTAATTTATTGTCCCATATAATATCATTTGCTTGTTTTAATGTAGTGTTTTCGTCGCCAACAACTAATTTTTCAAAAGGCGTCATAAAATCTGCAACAGGTGTTGATTTATCCATACGGCTTACACGATAATCACGGCTTGTAACGATGCCCAGAAGCTTGCCGTTTGCCGAACCGTTTGATGTAACTGCAATAGTTGAAAAACCGTTTTTTTCTTTAAGGTCAATAATGTCTTGTAGAGTACTGTCAAGTGATACGTTAGACGCACTAACAACAAATCCTGCCTTATATGCTTTTGCACGCGCAACCATGGCTGCCTCGTCCTCAACAGTTTGAGAACCGTATATAAATGATACACCGCCTTCACGAGCAAGTGCTACGGCTAACTTTTCGCCTGATACTGCTTGCATTATTGCAGATACCATTGGTATGTTCATCGATATAGCAGGTTCTTCGCCCTTTTTAAATTTAACAAGTGGAGTTTTAAGAGATACATTTGCAGGCACACATTCAGCAGAGGAATATCCGGGAACTAAAAGATATTCATTAAAAGTGTGCGAAACTTCATTAAAAAAATAAGCCATTTACGTACAACACCTTTCAGTTTTTTGTATTTTTTAAATTATATCTTTTTTCTGAGAAATTGTCAATGTGTTTATATATAAAAATTAAAAGTAAAATCTGATAATTTTTTATTATAAATAAGTAAATTTTTGCTTGACAAAAGGGTGGTCGATATATATAATATACTTCGTGACTTAAGGTCATTTTGTGAGGTGCAGTATGATTCTTGATTTAAAACGCATCTTTGCTACCGAAAATTCGGTTATGGAAATTGAACACACACTTGATATGAGTGATG
Source organism: uncultured Ruminococcus sp. (assembly GCA_964630675.1). Classification (GTDB taxonomy): domain Bacteria; phylum Bacillota; class Clostridia; order Oscillospirales; family Acutalibacteraceae; genus UBA737. The sequence continues at coordinate 14,024 of CAZVWG010000002.1, read as the reverse complement.
TAGATTTTTTCGGGAACTATCCGCTCAAAACTCCTGTTAAAATCAATGGTTCTGTTTCTAATAGGGCGAGTGTTGTGTCTTTGAATTTAATTATTGAATATACATTTGCGGCTGACTGTGACCGATGCGGCGTTTTTGCCCAACACAACCATACCGTTATTGTTGATAAATTGCTTGCCACTGCTATAGAGAGACAGGAAAGTGACACAATTATCACCGTACCGGATATGAAATTAGATGTGGACGAGTTTGTGTATTCTGAAGTCATTTTAGATTTGCCGAGCAAACACTTGTGCGATGAAAATTGCAAGGGCATTTGCTTAAAGTGCGGCAAAAATCTGAACGAAGGTGAGTGCGGTTGCTCTACCAAAGAAGTAGATCCGCGTCTTGCCAAGCTTATGGAATTACTGGATGATTAATTCTTTCATTATTAATTATTAAGTTAAGGAGGTGCTGAAAATGGCAGTACCGAAGAGAAAAACATCAAAAGCAAGAAGAGACAAGAGAAGAAACAACTTATGGAAGCTTACCGCTCCTACATTGGTAAGATGTTCCGATTGTGGCGCATATAAGCGTCCCCACAGAATTTGCACTGCTTGCGGCAAATACAATGGCCGTCAGGTTGTAGAGGTTGCAGAATAATTTGTTTTTTGAGAGGAGGAGCAATCCTCCTCTTGTTTTTTGCAAAAAAATATCGTATAATATTAAATTAAGGTGGTGAAATATATGTCTGTTATAATTAAAACTGTCGAAAATAAAAGTCCAGCAAGTAAAGCAGGTATTAAAGCAGGTGACACACTTGTATCATTAAACGGCAACATTATAATGGATGTGCTTGACTACCGTTTTTACCAGAATAACGAAAAAATAATCGCAGAAATCACAAATTCGAAAGGCAAACTCAAAAAGGTAAAAATTAAAAAGGGCGAATATGACGAAATTGGTATGGATTTTGATACCTATCTTATGGACGAAAAACGCTCTTGCAAAAACAGGTGTATTTTTTGTTTTATTGACCAGTTGCCAAAGGGACTGCGTGAAAGCCTTTATTTTAAGGATGATGACTCGCGCTTATCCTTTTTATTTGGCAATTATATAACTCTTACCAATATTACCGAGCACGAGATTGAGCGTATTATAAATATGCATATAAGCCCAATAAATATTTCGGTTCATACCACCAATCCCGAACTGCGTATTAAAATGATGACCAATAAAAACGCGGGTAAAGTGCTGGATATTATGCGTCGATTTAACGATGCGGGCATAAAAATGAACAGTCAGTTGGTATTGTGTCCGGGTATTAATGATGGTGATGAGCTTCGCCGCAGCTTAGAAGATTTGTTAAATCTTGAAAATATGGAATGTATTGCCGCAGTACCCGTTGGTCTCACAAGGCACCGTGAAGGTCTTGCAGAGCTTGAATCGTTCAATAAGGATACTGCAGCGCAGGTGCTTGATATTATTGATGAATGTGCTGAAAAATCTATTCGGAAATACGGTGACAGGCGTATTTACGGCTCTGATGAATTTTATCTTTTGTCGGGCAGACAAATACCTGATGCCGAATTTTACGGTGATTTTTTGCAACTCGAAAATGGTGTGGGTCTTTGGGCGCTTTTAAAATCTGAAGTAAACGATGCGCTTGCTGATATTGATGATTTTTCCTCTTGCCATCACATATCAATTGCAACAGGTGTTGCGGCATATCCGCTTTTACGTGAAATTGCCGATTTATGTGAAAAAAAAGTAAATGGTTTAAAATGTGATGTATTTGCTATAAAAAATGATTTTTTCGGTGAAAAAATAACCGTTGCGGGTTTACTTACCGCAACCGATATATATAATCAGTTAAAAGATAAAAATTTAGGCGATACTCTACTTATACCGTCAAGTATGTTACGTGCTGAGGGCGATATGTTCCTTGATAGTGTTACGGTTGATGAATTGTCGCAAAAACTTGATGTAAAAATTATACCAATTGATAATGACGGATACGCATTAGTAAATGCGATTTTGAAGATTTAGGAGATAGATAAAATGGCAAAACCGATTATTGCTGTGGTTGGTAGACCAAATGTTGGTAAGTCTACTTTGTTTAATAAATTAATAGGCAAACGATTGTCAATTGTTGATGATACTCCGGGCGTAACACGCGACCGTATTTACGGCGATACCGAGTGGCAGGGCAAAAAGGTAATGCTTGTAGATACGGGTGGTATTGAACCTAAAACCAATGATATTATTTTATCCGGTATGCGTTCACAAGCACAGCTTGCAATCGACACTGCAAATGTAATTATTATGGTTTGTGATATGCAAACAGGTGTTACCGCAACCGATAGCGAAATTGCATCTATGCTTCTCAAAAGCGGCAAACCAATTGTTTTGTGTGTTAATAAATGTGATAAAATCGGCGAAGTTCCGCCTGAATTTTATGAATTTTACAATTTAGGTCTTGGTGATCCTATACCTGTATCTTCTGTGCACGGTCACGGTACGGGCGACTTACTTGACGCCGCATATGAATTCTTGCCCGAGACCGATGATGAAGATGATGAAGACATCATAAATGTTGCGGTTATCGGTAAACCAAATGCGGGTAAAAGTTCGCTTGTTAACAAAATCACCGGTGAAGAGCGCGTTATTGTATCTGACATTGCCGGTACAACCCGTGATGCTATTGATACTCTTGTTGAAAATAAATTCGGCAAATTTAATTTTATTGATACCGCAGGTCTTCGCCGTAACAGTCGCGTAGAAGATAAAATCGAAAAATACAGCGTTATCCGTGCAAAAATGGCAATCGAGCGCGCTGATGTCTGCGTTATAATGATTGACGGTGTCGATGGCTTTACCGAGCAAGACTCTAAAGTGGCAGGACTTGCTCTCGAAGAGGGAAAGGCGTGCATTATTGCTGTTAATAAATGGGATATTGTTGACAAAGACGGTCAAACTATGGACAATTATCGTAAAAAGTTGATGGTTGATTTTTCATTTATGCCATATGCGCCAATCATATTTATATCTGCAAAAACAGGGCAGCGACTTGACCGACTTTTTGAGCTTATAAATTATGTTCGCACACAAAATACAATGCGTATTTCAACAGGTAAGTTAAATGATATACTTGCCGATGCTACAGCGCGTGTGCAACCTCCGTCGGATAAGGGTAAGCGACTAAAAATTTACTATATGACACAGGCGTCGACCTGTCCACCAACCTTTGTTTGTTTTTGCAATAATGCAGAATTATTCCACTTTTCATATCAGCGTTATCTCGAAAATCAGATACGCTCAACCTTTGGCCTTGAGGGTACACCCGTAAGGTTTGTTATCCGTGAGAGAGGAGATAAAAACGCAAAATGATTTACGCTGTTTTAACTGTAGTTTTTGCTTATTTATTAGGAAGTATAAGTTTTGCGGTTGTGTTTTCAAAAGCCTTTATGAAAAAAGATGTTCGCGAGCTTGGAAGCGGTAACGCAGGAACTACAAATGTTATGCGTACAGGCGGCTTCAAGCTTGGTGCGCTTACATTTTTATGTGATGTTTTAAAGGGCTTTGTAGCGTGCTATGTCGGCAAAATTGTGTTTAAAAATGTTTTTATCAACGGTGATGAGTGGTCGGTTTACGGCGCGTTTATTTGCGGTGTGGCCTGTATGTTAGGTCACGTATTCCCAATATTCTTTCAGTTTAAAGGCGGCAAGGGAATTGCTACCAGCGTTGGCATTTTTGCAGTTTGCTGTTGGCCTGCAATACTTATAGGTCTTGCGGTTTTTGCTTTGGGCGTTCTAATTACACGTATTGTATCAATAAGCTCAATCGCGGCGGCTGTTACCGTTGTAAGCTGTACTATGATATTCCATAATCTAAACGACCCTGCGTTATTTTGGCCGCAGGCAGTGCTTGCAACCCTTATGGGTGTTTTAGTTATTGCAAAGCATAGTGAAAATATTAAAAGACTTATTGCAGGCACCGAAAAGAAACTCACTATCGGAGGTAAAAAATAATATGGCAAAGATCACTGTTTTAGGCTCAGGCGGTTGGGGAACAGCGCTTGCTATATCGGCGTTTAATTGCGGACACGAGGTAGCTATCTGGTCTCCTTTTGAACAAGAGGTTAATGACCTTGTTGAAAATCGAGAAAATGTTAAATTATTACCCGATATAAAAATTCCCGAAAACATTGTAATTACCAATGATATTAACTGTGCAAGTGGTTCTTTAATAACGGTTATTGCATGTCCTTCTGTTGCTGTTCGCAGTGTTGCAAATCAGTTGGCAGGTGTTGAAAATCACGGTATTGTTGTAAATGTAGCAAAAGGTTTTGAAAAAGAAACGCTAAAAAGACTTTCTGAAGTTATTTACGAGGAATTACCAAATGATAAAATTTGTGTTTTATCGGGTCCTTCACATGCCGAAGAGGTAGCGCGTATGATACCCACAGCGCTTGTTGCAACCTCAAAAAGTTTTACAGCGGCTAATATTGTGCGAGATGTTTTGTCAAGCGAGCATTTGCGTATTTATTCGCTTAATGATATTATCGGCGTCGAGCTTGGCGGCGCTCTTAAAAACGTTATAGCCGTATGCGCAGGTATAAGTGACGGCTTAGGTCTTGGCGATAATACCAAGGCGGCGCTTATTACAAGAGGACTTAGTGAAATGGCAAACCTTGGCGTTTGTATGGGCGCGGATGAGCGTACCTTTATGGGACTTACAGGTATTGGCGATTTAGTTGTAACCTGCACCTCACAGCATAGCCGCAATAACCGCTTTGGTAACAAGGTAGGTAGCGGTGTGCCCGTAGAGCAGGCGCTTAAAGAAGTTGGCACTGTTGAAGGTTATTATGCAACGCTTATGGCATATCAATTAGGAGAAAAGTATGGGGTAGAGCTGCCGATAATTAACTCATGCTATAAAGTGCTTTATGAAAACTATTGCGCTGATCTGGCAGTAAAAGAATTGATGACAAGACCAAAAGGAAAAGAAAGATAAAATTTGTAAAAATTGTTCTTGACTTTAGCGATTTGTTATAATATAATAATCAAGTCGCTAAAATACGCTGCTATGGCTCAGGTGGTAGAGCACGTCCTTGGTAAGGACGAGGTCACCAGTTCGAATCTGGTTAGCAGCTCCAAAAAATCCTCGTTCTTCGGAACGAGGATTTTTTTATCCATTGCGAAAGCAATGGCATATCATCACACGTCAGTGTGTATATCATCAACAACGGCGATGCCGTTGTTGTATCTCATCACGCTTTAGCGTGTATCAAAAAACACTTTCGCAATGTTGATATACTCGCTAAAAGCGAGATATACTCTCGCTTTTAGGCGGATGATATGCAATTCCTTGCGGAATTGATGATATACAATGCTTCGCATTGATTTTTCGCCGCTTTTATGCTATGCTTGCGCTACAATAGGGACAAAAATAAAATTTTGTGCTATAATTATTAAAACTACCTAACCAACCTCTAATTTTGCCGACTATATAGGCGTAACAATCATGATTGAAGCAAGGGTGCAAGATGAAAACAAACGAAACACTAAAACTTATCGGCGACAAAAAGTTCCTTGATAAGATATATCAATTCTCATACCGAAGATGCAATACTTCTTATGAAGCAGAGGATTTATGCTCCGACATAATTCTTGCCGTAATATCTGCCGTACATAATCAGGAAAGCATAGAAAACTTTTATGCTTTTGTTTGGACTATCGCACGGAGAGTCTATGCGGATTATTCCGAAAAGAGAAACCAAACTAGGCAAATGGTTAGTATTGAAAACGGAGATTTGCTGTTAGCATCTAAAGAGAATGAAATTGATAATTTTATCGAAGAAGTCGCCGAGCAGGAACAGATAAAGAAAATCTTTGCAGAGATTTCTTTTCTTTCCAAAGTATACCGAGAGGTTATGGTCCTGTACTACATTGATGAAATGAAGGTCAAAGACATAGCATTAAAACTCGGCGTCAACGAAACAACAGTAAAACAACGTTTGTTTTCTGCACGTAATACAGTCAGAAAAGAGGTTGAAACTATGAGTGAAAGAACATTATCTTTAAAGCCTGTCTCTTTGGCATTTATAGGCACAGGCAACCCTCGTGGTAATGATCCACGAACAAAGGCAGAGCGTATTTTGTCTCATAATATCGTTTATGCGTGTAAAGATAAGGCCAAGAGTGCAAAAGAATTATCGGAGGAATTATGCGTTCCTATGCCTTACATTGAAGATGAACTTGATATTCAGATTAAAGGCGAAAACGGTAGTTATGGGCTTCTGCGCAAAGAAGGAGAAAAGTATATAGCTAATGTAATTATCGTTGATAACAACGAGTTTGATGAAGTTGGAGAAATTTATACTAAACATTTAGAAGAGCTTTGCGCCAAACTCAAAAACCACTTAAATGAAAATAAGGAACGCTTTTTGAATTTCCCGTATTTGAGTCCGCAAACGGATTTGAGATTTATTCTTTGGTCTCTGATAAATGAATCTGTGTGGTTTATAAAGGAACGTGTCGATGATATACTCGAAGAAAAGTTCTTTAAAAATGTAAAATTGCCGGAGAGAAACTTTACGACAGTTGCTGTTGCTGTTAAGAATGGGACACCCTACGGTGGTCGTTTCTATGGTTGCGACGGAAATGAAACGAGGGATTTTTGCGGTTATTCTTATGTTTTTATTCGTAACATCTATGGTAATAGAATTGATAGACATTTTTATGCAGGTCAAGATATAACCAATGATGAAAAAATGAATCTCACATTAAAAGCAATCGGCGGAATTTCCGTAGGCAACCTTACTGAAAAGCAAAAGGAAATTGCAGCTAAAGCAATTGAATGTGGATTTTTAAGAAAAACGGGAGATGCTTTAGAACCACAAATAGTTTCTATCGAGCTTAAGGAATGGGAAAACTTTCGAAATCTTCTCCGTGGATATTATGACTCCGTTGAGTATATTTGTAATGAAATCGCTGAAGAATTGCACGGCTATATGGTATCACACATTCAAAAGCACCTTCTCAACGAATATAAGTCATACAATCTACTTGTTGCAGGTATAAATGTTTTGAACGATCTAATCGAGAAATGCATTGCTGAAAACATTTTAACACAACCTAAAAAGCGAATTGGTCCCGAAGGAGTTCTGTTGGTGGTTGAAAAGTGAAATTAAACAATTATATTGTGTGGTTACTAAGGTACGGCAGGAATAACCGTCATACTTTCGGCGGTTTTACTGCTTAAAAACAAAGTTCTTAACTGCATTTTCACTTGTATGATTTTTAATATCTTGGTATGATTTTTGTCATACCATAAAAATAGAGTTATCTCGTAAATTCGGGATAACTCTATTTACATATATAACTTGAAAATACTAATGAAAAATGTTATATTAAATTCAAGAAAATGCTTGTTGTTATGCGAAATTTTCAACTTGTGGAAATGACTGCCACAAGTTAAAAACGGACGCCTCCACTTGTCAGGGGAGCGAAGCGGCTTTTTGGTAGTGAATGACAGTCCGGTGGACTGTCAGAGCCAAAAAATGACCGAGCCGCAGCGAGACGGTGGCACGGCAATGCCGTGACGGAGGGGTAGTTAATCTCTCCCTCAGTCTTTTGCTTCGCAAAATCCAGCTCCCTCGTCAGAGGGAGCCAGGGCGATTTGTTCCTAATTTGACACAAGCATATAATAATTTTAACGGTGGTGAAACTTATGAATATTAAAAATCTTAATGATAATATCCTTACGAGAGCTTGGAACGAGCGATATAACGCACAAAGTGAATCAATCAAAAAGCAGTTGGATTGGCTTTATGATGCAGAACCTAATGAATACAAGCTTAAGGTTATTAAAAGAAAACGAATCCAACCTCAAGAAGGCGATGTGTTTTTAGTTAGTCCAAGGGATAATATTTATTTCTACGGCAAGGTTATACGTTCAAATATATGTAATCCATACAGCAATTGGACAAACGGCCAAAATGTGATTGTAATATTTAAATGTAAAACCGATGTCATTAGTATGGAAAAATACAATCCTAATTATGATGATTTGCTCGTCAGACCAACTGTTGTCACGAAGCAATATTGGAGCAATGGTAGTTTTCTAAATATAGATAACATTCCCTTAACTGATTTAGAAAAAAATTTGGATTATGGGTTTTACGACGCTATTGACGATTGTTTTGTAAAAGAAACTGGTGAGGAAATTAATTGGATTCCCAAAATCATGTGCGAAAAGGGAATAGCAACGCTATCGGGTATATCTTATTATATAGAAAGAGAATTGATTATTGATAAAACTTTATTGGATTTTTATGATAATATAGATAGATAATCTTGTTTTCAGGCACAATTTATTCGTGCCACTAAGTTCAAAACACCCAATAAAAGTCACACAATATCGTGTGGCTTTTATTTTTATATAAAAATATTGTTTTTTTACGTTAACGGTGATATACTTTAAGCGTATTTAATATTGTTGTATACGATGAATTTTATAATTAGGGAGGAGCGGCTTATGCTAATTAGTAGAACCTGTCACGGTATAGATATTGGATACTGCAAAATGCTTGCAGACGTCGGCTATCAGGCGGTGGATGTTAACGATACGTCACACAGTCCTGAGATATTTTTAAAAAGCGAAGATGAGCAAATAAAATTTGTAAAACAAGCGCTTACCAATATTGAAAATGCGGGGCTTAAAATCGGTCAATGCCATGCGCCACACTCTATATCATTGTGGTGCAGTACACCTGAAGAAGTTGAGCAAAGAATAGTGGCAATTGAAAACTGTGTTAAGACAGTTAGCAAGTTTAATATACCATATACAATAATTCATCCATTTGTTTATGCTTTTAATAAAGAGGATGAGAACCCTGAAAAATTGTGGCAGTTTAATATTGACTATATTCGTCGCATTTGCAAAAGTGCCACAAATACCACCATTTGTCTTGAAAATATGCCGGGTGTTGGCGGCGTTATCCGCACAGGTGAGGATATGGCGCAAATGCTCGCTGACGTAGGTGACAGCAATTTATTGGCTTGTCTTGATACAGGCCATCTTATAAGTCAAGGCGGTAAAGCAAGTGATTTTTTTGCCGCTGTGGGTGATAGAGTTAAAACGTTACATATTCACGATTCAATACACGGTCAGGATTTGCACCTGCTTGCAGGAACAGGACACGGCGATTGGGATGATTTTAAAACGGCGATAAAGCAGTACGGTTATAATGGCAATATTAACAGCGAAAGTAATTTTGTTTATAATGTTAAAGGTGCACTTCGTCTCGAAGGTCAGATATTAGAACGAAAGATACTTGAGAGCTTTAAATATTAAACCAAATACGTTATTGCGAGTTTATATATGACCTCGCAATAACAAGCATCATCAAAGGAGAAATTGGTTTGAAAAATAAATTTAAGATTTTATCTATATTATTAAGTATTATCATATTCCTTTCGGGTTGCGGTGTCTGGTTTACTAATGACATCGGCGGGCAGAATGCGTTATTTATCGGCATTACCGATACCCGTGCTGATACGCTGTCGGATATACCGAAGTTCAGTGATGAGCCGTATGTAATACTTAACGACAATAATCCCGAGTTTACCGAAAGCGATTTAGTGACCGATTCATATGAATATTATTCACCACTTGACACTCTTGGAAGATGCGGGTATGTTATGGCGTGTGTCGGCACCGATATTATGCCCACCGAAGAGCGTGGCGCCATCGGTATGGTAAAGCCTACCGGCTGGCAAACAGTAAAGTATGATATTGTGGACGGTAAATATCTGTATAATCGTTGTCATTTGATTGGTTATCAGTTAACGGGTGAAAATGCCAACACCAAAAATCTTATTACGGGTACAAGATATTTAAATATTGAAGGTATGCTACCGTTTGAAAATTTGATTGCCGAATATGTCGAAGAGACCGACAATCACGTTATATACCGTGTAACACCTATTTTTGAGGGTGATAATCTCTTGGCTACCGGTGTGCAAATGGAAGGGTATTCGGTAGAGGATGATGGAGCTGAAATATGCTTTAATGTTTTTGCCTATAACGCTCAACCCGGCATTACGATTGATTATGCCACGGGCGAAAGTTATCAAAAAGACAATAAATCAACCGCCTCCAACAGCAAATCAAGCGATTTCGAAGACGAAAACACAATAACTACATATGTGATAAACAAAAATACCAAAAAATTTCATTTACCAAGCTGCTCATCGGTTACTGATATGAAATCCCAAAATAAAAAAGAAATTACACAAACTCGTGAAGAGCTTGAAGAATTAGGATATTCGCCCTGTAGGTCCTGCATTGGTGATTAATATATTGACAAGTTGTAAATTTTGTGTTAACATTATAACAGTTTAATAACGATAGAGGCGCGGCAACCATCAGTAGCGTGGCAATGTGTTCGGATAAAACAGCAACGCAAAAGGGGAAGCCGCCGAAATGGTGTTTTGGTATCCGCCGCAATACCGTTGGTATATTACAAAATATGTAATATACTGTCACATTTTTTGTGGAGTGCTATCCTGTGTTGTATTTTTCACGGTAACTCTGCGTTACCGTGTTTTTGTTTTAGGAGGAAAACTTATGACAGCAAAAAAGATTATCCCTAAAGTGCTCATACTTGTTTTCATAGTGGCTTTTGGTGTGCTTTGTGCATTTACCGGTAATATCACAAGCCCTGTTGGAACATTATGGTCGCTTTTCCCACCCGTAGTGGCAATTGGCCTCGCGCTCATTACCAAAGAGGTTTATTCCTCGCTTTTTGTCGGTATTATTGCAGGTGGATTGTTGGCTGCTAATTTTAAACCGCTTAATACTGTTGATATGATTATCAACGACGGCCTTATTTCAGCCGTATCGGATACTGCAGGTATTTTTATTTTCCTTGTAGTGCTTGGCATTATCGTAGCACTTCTTAACAATGCAGGCGGCTCACAGGCATTTGGTAACTGGGCGGCAAAGCACGTAAAGGGCAAGGTAGGCGCGGCACTTGCAACATTTGTATTCGGTGTGCTTATCTTTATTGACGACTACTTTAACTGTCTTACTGTTGGCGCGGTTATGCGCCCTGTAACAGACAAGGCTAAAATTTCACGCGCAAAGTTATCATATCTTATTGATGCTACTGCGGCACCCGTTTGTATGATAGCTCCGATTTCTTCTTGGGCGGCGGCAGTTTCTGAATATGTACCCGAGGGTCAGGATGGTCTTTCTCTATTTATTCAGGCTATTCCTTATAATTTCTATTCGCTTTTAACATTTGTATTTATCATTGCTATCACCCTTATGAAGTTCGATTACGGTCCGATGCGTTTGCATGAAAAGAATGCTCTTAACGGTGATCTGTTCACATTTGGCGGCGAGGTTAAGGACGAAGATGAGGTAGAGTACGACGAGGAAGAAGTACTTGACAAGTCACACGCACGCGTTATAGACCTTGTTTTCCCGATCCTTGTGCTTATAGCTATTTGTGTATTTGCGCTTTATTATGTTGGTCAGTCGGGTGGTCTTGGCTTTGCTGACGCGTTCGGTAACACCGATGCTACTGTTGCGCTTCCTTGGGGCGGTCTTATTGCTTTAATTGTAGTTATGATATACTTTATTGCACGCAGACTTGTTTCTTTTAAGCAGGCAATGGCTTGTATACCAAAGGGCTTTAACGCAATGGTTCCCGCAATTCTTATCTTAACAATGGCTACTTCTCTTAAGAATATGACCGGACTCCTTGAGTCTGACGCTTTTGTTGAAAGCGCGCTTTCAAACGCTGGCTCATTACAGAGCTTCTTGCCCGCAATTATATTCCTTGTGGCTTGCGGTATATCTTTTGCAACAGGCACTTCTTGGGGCACATTTGGTATTCTTATTCCAATCGTTCTCGCGATTTTCCCTGTTGGCAGTGCTCTTGGTACAATCGGTATGTCGGCATGTCTCGCGGGTTCTGTTTGCGGTGACCACTGCTCACCGATTTCTGACACAACAATTATGTCTTCGGCGGGCGCGCAGTGCAACCATATTAACCACGTATCTACACAGTTGCCGTATGCTCTTACTGTTGCGGGTATTTCGTTCTTTGCATACATAGTAGCAGGTTTTGTTAACAACTGGATGATTGTATTACCATTATTTGCAGTAGTAACGGTAGCTACATTGTTTATTATTAAGCTTGCAACTAAAAATAAAGCATAATTTATAATTCTATTGAAATTAAAAGTCGTTACCTGTATAATATAGGTAACGACTTTATTTTTTAGGTGATTTTTTGGCAAGAGAACTTTTAAAGCATCAGGAAATTGAACGCAGTATTATAAAAAAATACCGCAAATCAATATGGAACGGATTTGTTGGCGCAGTACAAGAGTACGAACTAATTAAACCAAACGATAAAATTGCCGTTTGTATTTCGGGCGGTAAGGATTCTATGATTTTAGCAAAATGTATGGAATTATTAAATAGACATAGCGAAGTACCGTTTGAGCTTAAATACATAGTTATGGATCCAGGTTATGCAAAACCTAACCGAGAACTAATAGAGGAAAATTTAAAAACGTTGGGCATTGATGCTGAAATTTTTGAAAGCGATATATTTGACGTGGCATATTCTGCTGGAGGCTCGCCATGTTATTTGTGCGCGCGTATGCGTCGCGGAGCACTGTATGCAAAGGCAAAGTCGTTAGGATGTAATAAAATCGCTTTAGGACATCATTGTGACGATGTTATCGAAACATTGCTTATGAGTATGCTATATTCATCAGAAATTAAAACGATGCTGCCTAAATTGCATAGCACAAATTTTGAAGATATGGAGCTTATTCGCCCGCTATATAAAGTGAAAGAGCGCGATATAATTTCTTGGGCAAATTATAATGATTTGCATTTTTTGCGTTGTGCTTGCAAATTTACGGCCGACAGCGCCGAGGATGAAATGCTATCAAAGCGTCAGGAAATGAAAAATCTTGTAAAAGAGTTGCGCAAAAATAACCCCGATGCTGATGATAACATATTCCGCAGTCTGCATAATGTAAATATGGCTACGATTCCTGGTTGGCGTGATAGTGACAGTGGGGAAAAGCATAGTTTTATTGAATTATATGATTGAGGTGAATTCAATGGAGAATATTTTTAATTATTTACGTGATTTTAACTATGTAACAATAGCGTTACGATTATTGCTTGCGATTATTGCAGGCGGTATAATCGGTAACGAACGAGGCAAACACGGAAGTGCCGCGGGTCTGCGTACACATATTCTTGTTTGTATCGGCGCGGCAATGTCCGCGCTTACAGGATATTTTGTGTATGAGACACTTGGTATTTCAAGTGATGTTATGCGTCTTGCAGCACAGGTGGTATCGGGCATTGGTTTTTTGGGCGCAGGTATGATTATTCATAAAAACGGGAATATTGTAACAGGTCTTACTACTGCAGCAGGCATGTGGGCTACAGCAGCTATAGGTATAGCTCTTGGTTATGGTTTTTACAGTGGTGCCATTATTGCAACTGTTGGTTGTGTTTTTACCGCAGCGTTTTTGAGCAGAATAGAGCGTAAACGTAAGGAAACAACGCATATATATGTTGAGATAAATTTGACCTGTAATATCAATAATGTTTTAGATGAGATAAGAGATAAATTGGACCAAGATGCCCTAATAGAGTCTGTTCCGCCCAAAAGTAATTTTAGTAACACGATTGGCATTTATGTTACTGTATCTAATATAAGAACCGTTGAAGAAATAAAAAAACAGATCGACGAAATCAACGGCATAGTTTTTTGGATTTTAGAATAGTTATCAAAAAATTTCTACCGTATATTTATATTAAAATATGCGGTAGAAAAAATTTGTCAAAATACTAAAAAATCACTTGACAAATATTTATATTATGTTATAATAACATTCGTTACGGTGGTTGTAGCTTAGTTGGTTAAAGCGCCAGTTTGTGGCACTGGAGACCGTGGGTTCGAATCCCATCTACCACCCCACAAGTTAACCTCGGTA
>CAZVWG010000001.1:0-52647 GCA_964630675.1 uncultured Ruminococcus sp. | reverse complement strand
TTTCGTAGTACTTCTGATAAGCGCCGCTTGTTACGTTGTCAAACCACTCTTTGTTATCGAGATACCACTTAAGAGTTTTCTTGATACCAACTTCAAAACAGGTTTCAGGATACCAACCAAGCTCGTCCTTAATCTTCTGAGGATCAATACCGTAACGACGGTCGTGACCCTTGCGGTCGGTAACGTGCTTGATCATATGCTCACCAACGGTCTCGTCAACGTTTTCTTTAATGTACTCAATAATCGACTTAACGATAAAGATGTTGGGCTTTTCATTATGACCGCCAACGTTATAAACCTCGCCAAGTCTGCCGCCGGTAATTACCATATCGATAGCTTTACAGTGATCCTCAACATAAAGCCAGTCGCGAATCTGCATACCGTCACCGTAAACGGGAAGGTCTTTGTGCTGTAAAGTGTTATTCATAATAAGAGGAATAAGCTTTTCGGGGAATTGGAAGGGGCCGTAGTTGTTTGAGCAACGTGTTATGTTTATGGGGAATTTATAAGTATCGCCGAATGCCTTTACAAAGAAATCGGCTGATGCCTTTGATGATGAATATGGAGAATGTGGGTCAAGCGGTGTGGTCTCCATAAAGTAGCCTGTCTCGCCCAAAGAACCGTAAACCTCATCGGTAGATACCTGAAGGTATTTTACGCCTTCTTTGTACTGGTCATCGCCAACGGTCCAGGCAACCTTAGCGCACTGAAGCATATTAACGGTACCCTCAACATTTGTCTTAACAAATATTTCAGGATTTGTAATGCTGCGGTCAACGTGGCTTTCTGCTGCAAAGTTTACAACATAGTCAATTTCGTTTTCAGCAAAAATCTTTGAGATAGCCTCTCTGTCGCAAATATCTGCCTGAACGAAGCTGTAACGAGGGTCATTTTCAACGCTCTTGAGATTTTCAAGATTGCCCGCGTATGTGAGCTTGTCAACGTTGATAATCTTTATGTCGTCGTATTTGCCGAGCATATAGATTACAAAGTTTGAGCCGATAAAGCCTGCGCCGCCTGTTACTAAATAGGTTTTCATAATAGTTAGTCCTCCACCTTTGATATATATTCTTTTAAAGCGATTTCCCAATCGCGCATTTCGTTGCCTACCGTGCATTCAAGTGCGAGATTTCGCAATGATGAATACTCGGGTCGTTTTGTTGGTACATTGAATTTTGCATTGTATTCCTCAGTAGTACAGGGTGTAACCGTGTCACCAAGACCCGAATACTCGGCAATCTTAACCGCAAAGTCGTACCAAGAACACTCACCCTCACCTGTGCAGTGATAAATACCGTATTCCTCTGTCACTGCAAGCTTAAGCAAATGATGAGCTAAATCGTTAGCATTTGTCGGGTTGCCGCGTTGGTCGCACACAACACCGATACCACCATTTGCCTTTATTACACGGCGAACGGTTTTAACAAAGTTTTTGCCTATATAACCGTAAAGCCACGAAGTGCGAACAACAAAAGTCTTTTTGCAAAAAGACATAGCATATTGTTCACCCAAAGCCTTTGATGCGCCGTAAACACTTTGCGGATCTACCTTGTCCCACTCACAATATGGTTTTGTGCCGTTTCCTGCAAAAACATAGTCAGTAGAAACGTGAACAAGCTTCGCACCAATCTTTTCAGCGCTGACTGCCAGATTTTTAACACCTAACGCGTTCACCTTATATGCCGTTTCATAATCGCTTTCACAGCCGTCAACATTAGTCATTGCCGCGCAGTTTATGATAACATCGGGACGATTGACATTAACGTAATCACTTACAGCCGACATATCAGAAATATCCAATGTGTCAATGTCGACGGGCAAAATTTCAGCGCCGATTATACCCTCAGGCGTAGGCCCTATCTCACTTTTGCCGCTTGCAATAATCGACTGCAACTCATTGCCAAGCTGACCGTGACAGCCTGTAATCATAATTTTCATTTATTTTTTCCCCTCCACTTAAATAAAAATTTAAAGCAAGAAATAATATGAATAAATAAATACTTCAAACTTTTTGCACTTTCGCGCTCCCAAGCGTGTGTAACCGTGAATTGCGGCAACATCATTACCTTACCCTTTGACTCTGCCTTAAGCGTCATATCGGCGTCTTCAAGATACATAAAGTATCTTTGGTCAAAGCCTGAAAGCTTTTTAAACACATCGGTTCTTATACAAAAGAAACAGCCTGTGCAAAACTTTATTTCGGTAGGTTCGGTTATTTCTTTTTGCGCCCAGACATATTCACTACGGATTTTATCTGACAGCCTGCCAAAAAACAATCTTTTGAAAGTGGGACGTTCTTTCGGTAGCTTTTGTTCAGTTCCGTCGGTGTTAAGTATTTTAGGCATAGCCATAACAACATCGGGATTAGCTTCAAAAAAATCTACCATATCTGAAATAACATCAGAATCAATTGTTATATCGGGATTTATCACAAAATGGTATTTGCCAAGTCCCTCATTCAACACCACATTGTGCGCCGCGCCAAAGCCTAAATTTTTATGGTTTTTTATAACTGCGGCTTGTCCTGATTTTTCAATCAGGTCGGCTGTGCCGTCGGTAGACGCATTATCAATAACATAAAGCTTCAAGGGGTATTTTTTTGTGTTTTCTACAATGCTTTTTACGGTACCCGGTGCGCGATTAATATCATTATAGGTAACGATAGAAGCCGAGACCAAAATTTCAGCGCTCATAAAATGCCCCTTTCATACAAATCTCAACAGTTTAATAATACCATTTAATTCGGTAATTATCAATATGTTTTTTATTTTAAAAAGCCGTTAACAATTTCTTCTTCAGCCTCTTGCTCATTAAGACCCAAGGTCATAAGCTTTATAAGCTGTTCGCCCGCTATTTTACCGATAGCTGCTTCGTGAATAAGCGAAGCATCAATGTGGTTTGCGTTTATTTCGGGTATAGCGCTCACCTTTGCTTCGCCCATTATAATCGCATCACATTCGGTATGACCCGCACATTTGTTATTACCGTTGATATTAGAACGGAAAATCTGCACTGAGTTGTCCGTTGCTACCGAACGCGATACCACATTTGCGCTACAATCGGTACCGTTCATATCAACCGAAAAGTCAGTTTCGGCGCGCTGTGTGCCGTGTGTCATAAGCTTTTCGTGAATAATAAGAGTAGCGTTATCTGCCAAAGTAGCGCGGGTTATACGGCTTGTGTTATCAATACCTTTTATTTGGCTGGTTTCCATCTCCATATAACCGCCCTCGGCTACATTTACAACGGTGGTAGGGTTCATATTTTTACCACCCTTGCCGTCACCATCGCCATAGTGACGTTCAATATACTTAACCTTGGCGTTTTTACCGACAAAGAATGTGTGAATTCCGTCGTGACGCGACTCCTCATCGCCGCAATTGTGTATGCCACAGCCTGCCATAATGATAACATCGGCATCATCACCGATTATAAAATCATTATAAACTAAATCGTTAACACCGCTTTCGCTTATGATAACGGGAATGTGTATCGTCTCACCCTTTGTACCCGGACGTATAATAATATCAATACCGTCTTTATCGGTCTTGCTGCGGATGTCAACATTAGTGGTTGTATGGCGCTCGGCAAGTGAGCCGTTTGCGCGTATGTTGAAGGCGCCCGATGGAATGCCATCCATATCAGCAATTATCTTTAACAGTTCTTTTTCTGTGTTGTTCATTATTGCGCCCCCTTCATATTGTTGGTAAGCACGGGGCAAACAGCGCTTGTTTTACCAAGCAACTCAGGCAATATATCACCACGTTTGCCATAAGATTTAAGTTCACCGGCGGATAATACGGCAACCTTATCAGCAATATTTAAAATGCGTTCTTGGTGAGAAATTATTATAATAGAGCCGCCTAAAGTTTCGTGCATTTTTTCAAACACATTTATAAGATTGCCAAAGCTCCAAAGGTCAATACCTGCTTCGGGCTCATCAAAAAGCGATACCTTTGTACCACGCGCCAAAACGGTAGCGATCTCAATTCGTTTGAGTTCGCCGCCCGAAAGGGATGCGTTTACCTCGCGGTTTATATAATCGCGCGCGCAAAGACCAACCTGCGACAGATAATCACAAGCCTCTGACATACTTATTTCTTTGCCTGATGCAAGTCTTATTAGGTCATTAACGGTAATTCCTTTAAAGCGTACAGGCTGCTGAAAAGCAAAGCTTATACCCTTATTGGCTCTTTCGGTAATTGACAGGTCAGTTATATCCTCACCGTCAAGCAAAATCTTACCGCTTGTTGGTTTTATAATACCTGCAATAATTTTTGCAAGGGTAGATTTACCACCGCCGTTTGGTCCTGTTATAGCCAAAAAACCGTCGGTTATATCCATCGAAATATCTTTTAAAATTTCTTTTGCCCCGTCCTCATTTTCGGCGCAAAAAGAAATGTTTTTAAGTTGTAACATTTACTTCCTCCGTTTTTTGTGTACATACATAAGTATTATACAATTTTTATAACAAAAAAGCAATATTATTATTTACTAAAACATAACAAATGTGGTATAATATCACAAATTACTTTTGGAGCGTCTGTTATGAATATTATAGAAAAACTTACAAACGAATTAAATTTAAAGGCTTGGCAGGTAGAAGCCGCAGTAAAACTGCTTGACGAAGGTAACACCGTACCCTTTATTGCGCGTTACCGCAAGGAAGTAACAGGCAGTCTTGACGATCAGGTCTTGCGTGCACTTTTAGAACGCCTCAGTTACTTAAGAAATATGGAAGAAACCGCCGAAAAAATCAAGGCGGCAATCGAAGAGCAAGGCGCACTCACCGAAGAGCTGTCCGCCGCCATTGATGCAGCACAGACGCTTACCGAGCTTGATGACCTTTACCGCCCCTATAAGAAAAAGCGTAAAACCCGCGCATCAGTAGCAAAAGAAAAGGGGCTTTCTCCCCTTGCGGATTTAATATATGCCCAAAAGCCCGACAGTGCCGAACCTATTGTTTTAGCCGCTGAATTCATAAATGAAGAGCTCGGTGTAGAAACCGCCGAAGACGCGCTTGCCGGCGCTAAGGATATTATCGCCGAAATGATAAGCGACGACGCCGACATACGCAAAAGAATGCGTTTTGTTTGTATGGCGCACGGAATACTTACCGTTAAAGCCGCAGGCGAAGAGCTTGATGTTTACGAAATGTATGCTGATTTCCGCGAGCCGCTTTCTAAAATTGCCAATCACCGCGTGCTTGCTATAAATCGCGGCGAGAAAGAAGACTTCTTGAAAGTGTCGGTTGAATTTGACCGCGATAAAGCAATGTTTATAATAAGCCGCGACCACATAAAAGAGGGCTCTCCCTGCACCGCGACGGTAAAAGAAGCCGCAGAGGATGCCTATACCCGTCTTATATTCCCTTCTATTGAACGAGAAATGCGCAACGCCCTTACCGATAAAGCAAGCGCTGATGCTATAAAAGTGTTCTCTCAAAATTTACAGCAATTACTTATGCAACCGCCCGTTAAAGACACCGTAACCATAGGTCTTGACCCCGGTTATCGCACGGGTTGTAAGGTAGCGGTGGTTGACGGTACAGGCAAGGTGCTTGATACCGGTGTTATATACCCCGTTCCACCCCACAACAAAATTGACGAAGCAAAGAGGATAATTAAAAACCTTGTTAAAAAGCACAACGTTCGTACCTTTGCTATAGGCAACGGCACCGCAAGTCACGAAACCGAATGCTTTGCCGCAGAAGTAATAAAGGAAATCAACGACGGACTAAACTATATGGTAGTAAGCGAGGCAGGAGCTAGTGTGTACTCGGCTTCTAAGCTTGCCGCCGAAGAATTCCCGCAGTTTGACGTAGCACTTAGAAGTGCTGTGTCAATTGCACGCCGTATGCAAGATCCACTAGCAGAACTTGTAAAAATAGAACCAAAGGCTATTGGCGTTGGTCAGTATCAGCACGATATGCCCGAAAAAGAGTTGGCAACAAGCCTTGACGGTGTTGTAGAATACTGCGTGAACTCGGTTGGTGTTGACCTTAACACAGCGTCTGTGCAACTGCTTTCTCGTGTGTCGGGAATAAATAGCGCTATAGCTAAAAATATTGTCGCTTACCGCGAGGAAAACGGCATATTCACCGACCGTGCACAGCTTAAAAAGGTTTCTAAACTTGGTCCCAAAGCATACGAGCAATGCGCAGGCTTTTTACGGATAATCGGCGGTAAAAAGCCACTTGATAACACAAGTGTTCACCCCGAAAGCTATGAGGCTGCGGGTAAACTTTTAAAGCTTTGCGGCTTTAGTGAAAATGATGTTGCCGAGCGTAAAATCAGTGGTATTACCGAGCAAGTTGAAACCCGCGGTGCTGAAGCAATGGCAGAGGAACTGGGCGTTGGTGTGCCCACACTTTTAGACATTGCAAAAGAACTTGAAAAACCCGGTCGCGACCCTCGTGATGAGTTGCCAAAGCCAATGCTCAGACAGGATATTATGAGTATGGAAGACTTAAAACCCGGTATGGAGCTTACAGGTACCGTGCGCAATGTTATAGATTTTGGTGCGTTTGTAGATATCGGCGTTCATCAGGACGGACTTGTGCACATATCACAGATAACCAACCGATATATCAAACACCCATCAGAAGTGTTAAAGGTTGGCGATATTGTTACCGTCTGGGTGCTTAATGTAGAGCCCACTAAAAAGCGTATTTCCCTCACAATGAGAAAGGACAAGCTAAATGAAACGAAGTAATTTAAAGGGTAGTCTTATCCTCTGCCTTGCGGCGCTATTGTGGGGACTAGCCTTTGTAGTGCAAAACCGCGCGGCAGATAAAATACCGCCCTTTGCCTTTAACTGTATGCGTTCGTTTATAGGCGCCGCATTTTTGTTTGGTTTTATGGCAATTATGTCGGTTAAAAACAAGGATTATGCAATTGTACCGAAAACAATGGATAAAAAGCTGCTTCTTACAGGTGGCGCTGTATGTGGCGTTGTGCTTGCAATTTCTACCAACTTTCAGCAGTTTGGTATCGCCGCCTACCCCGACGGCGCACCCGTAGAAGCACGTTCGGGATTTTTAACCGCGCTATATGTAATAATAGTACCGATTATGTCAATATTCGTAAGAAGAAAAGTGCCTCTTGCGGTATGGATTGCATCTCTTGTGGCAATCGGCGGTTTTTATATGCTCTGCCTTTTTGAAGGCGTAAACGGTTTTTATTTTGCCGACGTATTAGTACTTGGCTGCACGCTCGCGTTCTCACTACATATTATTGTAATTGACAAATACTGCGATGCCGTAGGCGGTGTGCGACTATCAGCATTTCAGTTTGTATTCTGCGGCATTGTGTCAGGTATAATGTCGCTCATATTTGAACATGACTCCATAAGTGTTTCTAACATTATTTCGGTAATACCCGAGATTTTGTATATGGGTATAGTATCCAGCGGTATTGCCTACACACTGCAAATTGTAGGACAAAAATATGCTGAGCCCGCTATAGCGTCACTTTCGATGAGCTTAGAGAGCGTGTTCGCCGCCCTTGGCGGTTGGATAATCACAGGCAATGCGTTAAAGGGAAACGAAATCATCGGTTGCGTACTTGTTTTTGCCGCAATAGTGCTTGCACAAATACCGGAGTTTTTAAAATCAAAAAAAATGCATAATGCATAATGCATAATGCACAATTATTAAAACCAAAAGCCTCTGCTATAAATTTGAGCAGAGGCTTTTAATCATTATTTGTTATTTGTTAATCCCAAAATATAATCGGTAGACGTGTTATAAAGTTTTGCCAATTTAATTAATATATCCGTAGGTATATCTCGCAAACCTCGTTCATATCGACTATACTGCGGTTGTTTCATCGAAAGATACTCTGCAACATATTTTTGTGAGAAATCGTGGTCTTCACGTAAATCCTTTAAGCGTGAATAATAAGAATTCATACTAACACCTCAAATTTAATAACCGTTTGGTATTGACATTTTAACACAAGCGAGGTATAATATGAATGTATTATAACCGTTTGGTTATGTATAAAGGAGATGCTACCTTGGCTGAAATTAAGAGAAGTCAACTTGACGAATTAGAAAATCTTGTTTTTGAACTTAACTGTATTACTTATTTGTTATCTTTGGTGCAATATGACAAAAATTGCGGATATATATTGATAAAGGAATTCTCATTCTTAAAGGGTGTAGAAGATTATCTTACAATAAGACAAATAGATACGGTATTAAAATTAAATGATTTGTTTAATTCAATGTGAAAGATAAAAGACACCGCATAAGGCAGTGTCTTTTGTTCTATTTATTGTGCATTACTTTTTAAGTGCTATTGCTTCTTTTGCTTTTTCTACAATATTTACAGCACGAAGTCCAAATTCATCAAGCAGTTTTACTGCAGGACCTGAGTGACCGAATACGTCATAAACACCAAGCTTTACAACGGGTACGGGTACGGTTTCGCAAACTACTTCGCTAACTGCAGAACCAAGACCACCAATTACCGAATGTTCTTCGGCGGTAACGATAGCACCGGTTTCTTTCGCTGCTTTAATAATAATATCACGGTCAATAGGCTTAATGGTAGCCATATTGATAATACGAGCATTAATGCCTTCGGCTTTAAGAAGGTCGTAGGCTTCGAGCGCCTCCTTAACCATAAGACCTGTTGCAATAATTGTAACGTCGTTACCCTCGCGAAGCTCAACGCCCTTACCTATCTCAAACTTATAAGTTTCATCAAATACTACCGGCACCGCAAGACGACCAAATCGCATATAAACAGGACCGTCACACTCAAATGCCGCGCGGACAGCAAGACGAGCCTCGGTATCGTCAGCAGGGTTAATAATTGTCATACCGGGGATTGTACGCATAAGAGCGATATCCTCGTTGCACTGGTGTGTAGCGCCGTCTTCACCAACCGAAATGCCTGCGTGTGTAGCGCCGATAATCACGTTAAGGTGTGGGTAGCCCACCGAGTTGCGAACCTGCTCAAAAGCACGGCCTGCCGCAAACATAGCAAAAGAGCTTACAACAACCTTTTTGCCTGTAGCCGCAATACCTGCCGCAATGCTTACCATATTCTGTTCGGCAATACCGCAGTTATAAAAACGCTCGGGATATGCCTTTTTAAATTTACCTGTTTGTGTAGCGGCTGCAAGGTCAGCGTCCATTACGATAAAATCATCACGTTCAGCACCAAGTTCTACAAGAGTTTCACCAAAGCCTACACGTGTTGCAACTGTTTTAATATCTGCCATATCAGCCACCTCCTTAGTTAAATGCAGCAAGTGCTGCGCGAAGTTCAGTCATAGCAACTTCGTAAAGCTCATCATTAGGTGCGGCACCGTGCCAGTTAACCGCATTTTCCATATAAGATACGCCCTTACCCTTTGTGGTATTAGCAATAATTGCAACGGGCTTATCAACTGTTTTTGCTTCTTGGAGTGCTGCCTCAATAGCATCATAATCGTGACCGTCAATAATGATTACGTGCCAGCCAAATGCCTCAAACTTTTTATCAACGGGTTTTGCGCTATTTACTTCATCAATAGTACCGTCAATCTGAAGATTATTAAGGTCGATAAATGCGGTAAGGTTAGAAAGACCCTTATTTGAAGCAAACATTGCAGCCTCCCAAACCTGACCTTCCTCTATTTCACCGTCGCCAAGAATTGTATAAACGTTATAGTTATCACCGAAATGCTTGCTGGAAAGCGCCATACCGACTGCGGTAGATATACCCTGACCGAGAGAGCCTGTTGACATATCAACACCCGGGATATTTTTCATATCGGGGTGTCCCTGAAGACGAGAGCCTATCTGACGAAGAGTTAAAAGCTCGTCGGGTGAAAAATAACCGCGCTCAGCAAGGGTTGCATATAAAGCGGGAGCAGCATGTCCTTTTGAAAGAACAAATCTGTCGCGCTTGGCGTCCTTTGGATTTTTGGGGTCAATATTCATTTCTTTAAAATAGAGATATGTAAGTATCTCTGCGATAGAAAGCGATCCGCCGGGGTGACCTGCTTTTGCCGCGTGAACGCCCTCGATAATACCGATGCGCACCTTACAGGCAATTTCTTCTAATTGTTTTTTGCTAATTGCATCCATTGTTTAATTTCCTTTCGGTAAGATAATCTATAAAGTCGGCAACTGCGCCGTTTTGTACTGTTCCAACTACCACGTCGGCTGCACTTTTTACATCGGAGGGCGAGTCGATAAGCGTCGCGCCGATGTCGGCAGCCTTTATCATTCCAATATCGTTGTAGTAATCGCCTATTGCAAAGCAACAGCCTTTTTTTATATTTAACTTTTTACAAAGTATTTCAAGGGTGGTTGATTTTGAGACGTTTCTGGGCACCTGCTCGTGATAATATCGGCGTTTACCGTCAATCATAGCTGAGGTATCAACAAATTCCGAATTATGATTAAAATCGGCAATGATTTCTTTAACTTTTTTTGCCTCATCAAGATCGGTAAAAAGGTACAAAACCTTGTTCCAATTATACTGTAATGCCGCCTCATAATCAAGAGGAATCGCATCAATATTTTCATATTTTTCGTGGTCAATCGTTTCTTGACTTTCGTTAAGCAAAATAACCTTTTTACCGGTATGCGCCTCAACTCCTACCGTTTTGCAGCCGTCAATTACCGCCTTTACAATATGGTAATCGCTTTGCGGCACAAAAACCTCATAAATTGCTTTATCGTTTTTTATATCGTAAATCATACTGCCGTTGGCGACTATGGACGGCGATATACAATCAAGTTTACTTGTAGCGTGCGATATGGCTCCTGCCGTTCTGCCTGTAGCAAGGGAAAAAGCACCGCCTTCGCTTACAAAATATTTAATTTTATCAATGTTTTTTTGCGGAATATAATCATTGATAATTAAAGTACCATCTATATCGCAGGCAAGTAAACATCCATCAAAAATTCCCATTTTATATTTATTTTCCTCTGCACTCGTTTAAAAATTTCGTAAAATACTCGGGTAATTCACTTGTAAACTCCATATATTCGCGGCTTTCGGGATGAATAAACCCTATCTTTCGCGCGTGCAAGCACTGCCCACCGAGTTTTGTTATGACCTTGTGTGGTCCGTAAACATCGTCGCCTGCAACAGGGTGACCGAGCGACGCCATATGCACCCTTATTTGATGCGTTCTGCCTGTTTCAAGTCTTAATCTTACGTGAGTAAAGTCGCCAAAACGCTCAAGCACAGTATAGTGTGTAACAGCCTCTTTACCGCCCGATACTATCGCCATCTGCTTGCGTTTTATCGGATGTCTTCCAATAGGCGCATTTATCGTGCCGTTGTCATTTTTTAGGTTGCCGTAAACCACAGCCTCATACTCGCGGGTCAGCGAATGTTCCTTAATTTGCTCAGCCAAAAACAAATGCGCATTATCATTTTTCGCAACCATCAACAGTCCGCTCGTGTTTTTATCTATGCGATGCAAAATGCCCGGTCGCATAACACCGTTAATACCCGACAAAGTATCGCCGCAATGATAAAGTATAGCGTTCACAAGCGTGCCACTGTAGTTTCCTGTAGCAGGATGCACCACCATATCCTTAGGTTTGTTAACAACCAAAAGACAACTGTCCTCATACACGATATCAATAGGTATGTTTTCGGGCTCTACCGCATATTCCTGTGGATTAGGTATCGTAAGGTTAATTTTGTCACCTTTTTTTAATTTTTTATTTTTAGCCACCGACTCACCGTTTACAGTAACAAAACCATCTGTTATAAGCGTGGCTACATAAGAGCGTGTAATCTCAGCTTTCTCCGCTAAAAACACATCAAGACGGCGGCTTTCGCCGTCGTCAATAATGTAATTATATATTTTCATTTTTGTTTTCTTCTTGCAGTTTTGTCTCAGTAACCGCGTGTGATTTTTGCCTTTGCTCATCAAATATGCTCTTAATCAATGAAAACACCATCAATCCCGCGCCTATAACTATTGCGCAATCAGCAATGTTAAACACAGGGAATGTCGGCCAGAATTCAAAATGCAAAAAATCTATCACATTTCCATCACGGAATATACGGTCGATCATATTTCCCACTCCGCCTGATAATATAAGCACTGCCGACCAAAACAAAATCTTATCGCGAAGCCCCCATTTAAGCAACAGCGCAATACCCGCAAGCATTACAACTATACTTATCGACAACAACAACCAAGTATAACCGCCAAGCATACCCCACGCGGCACCATCATTGTGAATATATGTTATATCCAACAGTCCGGGTAAAAATTCATAGGATTTTGCCATTTCAAAATTATTGCTTACAAAAAACTTAGTAAATTGGTCTGCTGCTAAAACAACAACACCTGTAACAGCAGCTAAAATATATGATATCAAAAATGTCACTCCTAAATCTCTTCATCATCTGATGAATCGTCGTCAAAATCAAATTCGTCAGAATTTATAACAAAGCCTGTGCCCACAACAGTCTCTATTAGTTTTTCAGCAGGCTCTTCGGACACCGTCTCATCCTTGATATCGTTTTTCGCCGACTCAAAACTTTCGGGTTTTTGCACATATTCTTCAACAGTTGGTAGATTGTCAAACGAAAGTGCTACTGCCGCTGCAATTTCACTCGGGTCATTGGGCACAGTGTCAGGCAATGCAGCCAGTAATTCGAGGTGCTCCTTATATTTTGCGGTAATCTCCGCCTTAAAAGACGCTACCTCTACCTTCATTTTGTTAAAGAGCTGTTGCTGACGATCTATGCAATCCTGTGTTGCGGTTTCAACTGCCGACTGTTTTTTCTCCGCATTGGCAATGATTTTTTCAATATCACTTTGTAGTGCTTCTTTACGTTCTCCCGCCTTTTTATCAAAAGCAGATGTTAATTCCTTTTCCTGTTCAGTAATTTTCTCTATGCTTTGCTGTGCAGAAGCAACAATCTCAGCGCTTTTTTGTTTTGCTTCTTCAACAATCTGATCAGCAAATTTTTGCGCGCTGACAAGCACATTTTGTATGTTGCCCTGAGAATTTTTGCAGTCCTCAAGCTCACCCTTGAGCTCATTGATTCTGTTGTTCATTTCACGAAGTGTGCGCTCAAATTGTTCGTAATCGGCCTCTACCTTATCAAGAAGAACATCTACCTCTTCCTTTTTGTAGCCGCCCATAGCTGTAGAAAAGCGTACATTTCTAATTTCGTTTGCACTTAACATAACACATATCCTCCTTATGCTGACGTGAATCAAACTCATCGCGTCTAAACATATTTATCATACTTTAAAATCATTCTGCCTTTTTTTGAATATTCATCACAAGCCACAATCTGAAACTTTCCTTTTTGTCTTATCGTGAGCTTATCTCCGCGCCTAAGATTAATAGTCGCTTTTGTAACACATATTGAATTTACCGAAACAAAACCATCGGCAATTTTTTGACTTGCCTGTTTACGTGAAAGATTACAAACAGCCGCCACAACACAATCAAGACGAACAGATGCCACACTTGCACTAAGCGATTGCTTTTGGCTGACCTGCGGCAAGGGTTCAAAATATCCCTCACTGAGAGTTACGCCGACATTTCCCACCTTATCAATTTGTGTAAGCACAAATTTTGAAACATCGTTTAAGACAAAGGTAACCGCTCTACCCTCTTCGATAAGTATATCTCCTATCGTTTCTCTTGCAACGCCAAGCGACATCAAAGCTCCTAAAAAATCACGATGTGTAAGGCTGTCGTTTTTTCGGTATGCGAACGTAATTGCCGTTATCGGAAACACCGTTTCCTCACACCAATCGGGTAAAACAGCGAGTACTGTGCGTTCTGCACCGTCGTAACCGCCGAATATACTGTATTTGTCACTCAAACTTAATTGTTTAAGCGCTGCTGCCGTTTCCTCAGCCGTTAAAAAACCGATGAATTTCGGCGAATTTGTTTTTTGACAAAGCTCTTTTAAATCTTTAATTCTGGCACTTAAGAGATTTATATCCATTAAAAATAAATCTTACCATCCTCAAATTCTTCAGGCAAAAGTTCACCCATAACATCAACACCTCGGGCAACAATTATAAAGGTGTTTTTGGCAACCTTTCTCATATTACCACCGTTAGCATATGCCACACCACTTAAAAAGTCAACTATTCTGCGGCTTGTATCGCGCGCGCTTTCCTCAAGATTAAGGACTACCGTTTTACCCTCATTAAGATGATCGGCAATGCTTGTCACCTCATCAAAACGGTCGGGCTTTACAAGTACAACCTGCAGACCGTTGTTTTGCGAATAATTAATAGTCTTTGATTTTATAAGCCTTGCAGGCGCTTCTTTTTTTTGTGTGTAAGATGGCTCTTCAACCGCTCTTTCACGTGTTGGACGCTCGTTTTCCTCCGCTGCTTCGTTTTCGTAATCATCCTCATCCGGAATTACCATAATGTTTTTAATACTGTCCCAAAGACTCATAAATACACTTCCTCTATTTTAAATTATAATTTCGTCTACCGAAAAGCGCCGTACCCAGTCGCACCATATTGGCGCCCTCTTCAATCGCAGTTTCATAATCGTCGGACATTCCCATAGACAAAATATCCATACTACTATTATCTATTTTTTTGACATCAATGTCAATAAACAGTTTTTTCATTTTTGCAAAATATCGCCTGTTTTGCTCAGAATTTTCACAAATTGGCGGTATCGCCATAAGACCCTTGATTTTTACGCCGCCCAACCTCGCAATTTTCTCCGTTGCAAATGCTGCTTCGTCAAAAGAAAATCCCGATTTACTTTGCTCGTCTCCTATATTTATTTCAAGCAAAACCTCTGCCGTTATATTGCGTTTTATCGCGTGCTTTGATATTTCTTCTGCCAGACGATAGGAATCGACCGAATGAATGAGTGATACCTTATCAATAATATCCTTTACCTTGTTGGTTTGTAAATGTCCGATAAAGTGTCGGTCAACCGGCAGATAATCCGCATATTTGGATAAAAATTCTTGTACACGGTTTTCTCCGATAACCTTAACGCCCGATTCTATCGCATAATTTATAACAGATACATCAACCGTTTTAGTGGCGGCAAGTAGGGTTATATCCTCATAGCATCTACCGGATTTTTCAGCAGCACGGGCAATGTTTTCGGATATTCGCTTATAATTTTCATCAAAAACACTAATCGACGATTTTTCCATCATAAAGCCTCTTTCCTTTAATCACAACGTCGTCATACAACCGTAAAACTGAATCATTGCTCACCTGTTGCTCACAAATAACGTATTCATCGGTACGGTAAACAACATTTACCCCCACAAATTTCAGCGTCATACCTGAACGCACGAATACACCTGTTTTATCGTCTTGAAAACGTAATGCCTTTGTGGGAATTTTAAGTCCTGAGTATGTATTTTCTATAATAGTCATACTGCCTTTTCTGATGGTTGCAAGTTCGCTGTTCATCTGGCAACACGAAAACACTATAACAGCTGTGTCATCCTTCTGTGATGTGTTTATTTTTTCCACAGTCACATCGAGCTCGGGTGTGGTTTTAAGCGTAGTCTTAAGTGTCAGATTATCACCCGTCTTATACTTTAGCGAGTCACTTATGTTTACCGTTGCCGCTATATACCATTTATAACCTGAAACAATTTTTCCAATAGAAGAATCAGGAATCTCCTCCGCTACAATCTGATCAAGATATTCGGGCGTTATCGTATCTATATTATCACATGAAAGCACCGTTTCATAACCGTCCGCTCCCGAAACAAAATATCCCGACTCATCAGCTCTGATACTGCCTATAGGCTGTGGCAACGAGGCATTAAGCGTCTCGAGCTCGCTCTTTAGCGTTTCAAGACGAGCCGAAAAATCAGTTTGCTCGCCTGTTATCATTTGTCTGCGACTAATGTTAGTAAGCAAATCGGAGGCATCATTTTCGACCGAAGAAAAATCTCCGGCTGCTATACCGCGAAGCAATATATTAAGCGAGTTATTAACCTTGCTGTTAATAAGGTTTATATCTGCTGCATCAACGTCGTTATATCCCAACATTTCCTCTATGTCAGCTATTCGTTCATTTAAATGATCAATACGATTTACCGTTACAGATGTCTCGGCGTTAGAATATATGTTTGCAACAATACCGTTTTTAGCTACACGTTCACCGTCATCAAGTATAAAATGCAAAGCACCCGTAGTATCGTTGGTGATAATTTTTTCCTCACGGATAATTATTCCGTTTATTTGAAAGCCCTCTACAGCAGTATAATATTCCGCGCTAACGGTTGTAATCGGTTTGTAAGCAGAAGAATAAATCTGATGCACGACAAAAACCACGGCAATAATACAAATTATTACTCTAAGCACCTTGCTTTCACGCATAATGTTTCTCTTCCTTTGCTATCTCAATTGCCGCCGACACGGCATCATCGGTTTCATCCATATAAATCCAATTCATACGGGTATCTCTGTTGAACCAGGTAAGTTGACGCTTTGCATAACGACGGGTAGAACGCTTCAAATTTTCCACCGCATTTTCAAAAGATAACTCGCCCTTAAAGTAATCGAAAAACTCTTTGTGTCCTATTGCCTGAATTGCGCCGCCGACAGAATTTTTATCATAAGCCGTTTTCGCCTCTTCAAGCAAACCGTTTTCCAACATTATATCAACACGAGAGTTTATTCGCTCATAAAGTTTTTCTCTGTCACGATATGTAGTACCGATCATACAAACCGCATACGGCGAATCGTTTTTTACAGAAAGCTCGTCATTAAAGGATTTTGTATTGCCTGTGCTTTCATAAATTTCGAATGCCCTTATTATACGGCGCTTGTCGTTTGCGTGTAGTTTATTTGCGGCTTCCGGGTCAATTTCTTGCAGTCGGCGGAGCATTTCCTCTCCGCCTGCAAGGTCAAACTCTTTCGTGATACGCTCTCTTAGTGTAAGGTCGGTTTCACTTTCAATAAATTCTACGTTATTTACAAGCGAATTTATATAAAGTCCCGTACCGCCCACTATTATCGGCAGCTTGCCGCGTTCTGTAATTTCCGCAATTTTCTCCTTTGCTTCTTTAACATAATCAGCCACCGTATACGTGCTGCCATAAGGCAAAAATTCTACCAGATGATGCGGAACTCCGTCAGTTTCGCTTTTATCGGGTGCCGCAGAGGCTATATGAATATCGCAATAAATCTGCATAGAATCAGCGGATATTACCTCGCCGTCAAAGTGCTTGGCCAACGCTACTCCAAGCGCCGTTTTGCCTGATGCAGTAGGACCTGCCACACAAATTATTTTTTGTTTTTTCATTGTATTCTTCCAAAATATTTTTCAAGGCTGTATTTTTTTATTTCAAACGCAACAGGTCTACCGTGCGGACAATACATAACATCATTGTCATTAAGTACATTTATTGCAAGATTCAGCCTTTCGGCATCAGACGTGATATATCCCGCTTTTATTGCCGCCTTGCAAGCAACTGTATGAAGTATATCATCAATGCGGTCAATGCTGACTCTTCCTTTTTGTGCAAGGCTATGGGCGGCCTCAACCACGATGCTTTCGGTATCATCACGTCTGAGCATAGCGGGTATGGCGCGAACCAATATCGATTCGTTTCCAAAATCCTCAAGTTCAAATCCATAGCTTTCAAGCAAATTCATATTATCTATAACAGCGCTGTATTCATCACCTATAAGTTTTACGGTTATCGGTACAAGTAATGCCTGTGTTTCCACGTTGTGACTCGATTTTAATTTATTAAAAATCATTCTTTCATGAGCCGCGTGCTTATCTATCAAGAAAATACTGTCGCCTTTTTGTGCCGCTATGTAGGTATTAAAGGCTTCACCGATCAGCTTTATTTCCTCCTTAGGCGAATATTCTTTTTCCTCAACTATCGGTTTAATTTCTGATTGTTTGCCCTCTTTTTTTTCGGGCAGCGGTTCTTCTTTTTTTATATCCACCGAAACCGCCTTTTTCTCGGGTATATTCGGTTTGAATTCATCACGCAAGAAAAACGGAGTTTTATCGGCATTAAGTCTTGTGGAATCAGCTTTTGATTTTATATCCTCGTGTGATTTATATGCCGTCTCTTGAACGGGCAAATTAACCGCAGTTTGACGATACTGCTCGGTAGTCATATGTAAAAATGTATTATTTTTAGACGGCGCTACAGTAATTTCGGGACGGGTATCGCCCGAAAGAATTGCATTTTTTACCGCATTATATACAGCCGTAAATACACGCTTTTCGTCAGAAAAACGCACCTGTGTTTTGGCTGGATGTACATTTACATCGACCGTCTCAAACGGAACATTTACACGAAGGACAAAAACAGGAAATTTCCCTACCATAGTGCTGTTTTTATATGCCTGCTCTACAGCAGCGGTCACAGTCCCCGACTGTACGTATCTGCCGTTTAAAAATGTAAATTGATACGCGCGAGACGCACGACAAGAAATAGGCTTGCACACAAGACCTGTAACCCTTACGCCATCGAGTGTTAGATCCACAGGGATGAGTGTATTTGAAATTTCTCGACCGAGCACGCTGTAAGACGCCGATGCAAGCTTGCCGTCTCCAGACGTTGAGAGTGTTTGTTTGCCGTCGCGTATAAGCTTAAAAGCAATTTCGGGATGAGACAAGGCCGCACGCTCTACAACAGCCGCAACGGTTGTACCCTCCGAAACGTCTTTTTTAAGAAATTTCATACGTGCAGGAGTATTGTAAAACAGGTCACGAACTATGAGTGTAGTACCGTCGGGGCAACCAACCTCTTCGTTTAAAATTTCCTCGCCACCCTCTATTTTATAGTGGGTACCAAAATCCTCATTAAAAACTTTTGTAAACAGTTCCACGCGGGAAACAGCACTTGTAGCAGCCAAGGCTTCACCACGGAAACCCAGTGTGGAAATACTGTCAAGGTCAATAGCCTTTTGAATTTTGCTTGTGGCGTGACGCAAAAATGCCTTTGGCACATCCTCATTCGCTATGCCGCAACCATTGTCGGTTATGCGGATGTATGTAATACCGCCGCGCTGAATTTCTACGGTTATGTGAGTGGCACCTGCGTCTATTGAATTTTCAACCGCTTCTTTTACTATTGAGGCGGGTCGCTCTACAACCTCACCTGCCGCTATAAGCTCGGCAATAGATTTTGGAAGCACGTTAATCTTTGGCACTTTTGTTCACCTCTTTAAATTAACATTACATTGATTTTGCCTTATTTGCCAAATCAAACAATATTCCCATTGACTCAATGGGGGTAAGTGTATTTACATCAATCGCCTGCAGCTCGCGTAAAATATCGGTAGCGCCCTGCATTTCGAGTGACATCTGGTCGGTGTTTGTTTCGACCGTTTTATACGTAACAATGCCGCTTTCAAGCGTTTGTTTAAGTATTTGTTTAGCGCGACGGATTACCGAATCGGGTATACCTCCCAATTTTGCAACCTCAATACCGTAACTGTCATCAGCGCCGCCAGGTACAATTCTACGCAAAAAGATTATATCGTCACCGCGTTTTTTAACTGCGATATTATAATTTTTAATGCCGTCAAGCTCGTTTTCCATTTCGGTAAGCTCGTGATAATGGGTTGCAAAAAGACTTTTTGCACCAAGCTTTTTCTTGTCGGCAACATACTCAAGTACCGCTCGCGCTATTGACATACCGTCAAAGGTGGAGGTTCCTCGACCAATTTCGTCAATTATAAGAAGGCTGTTTTTTGTAGCGTTTTTCAAGATGTGAGCCATTTCGCTCATTTCTACCATAAATGTAGATTGACCCGACGCCAAATCGTCCGATGCTCCCACACGGGTAAATATAGCATCAACTACACCGATTTCCGCCATTTGAGCAGGAACGAATGAACCTATTTGCGCCATAAGAGTAATTATTGCAACCTGTCGCATATAGGTAGATTTACCCGCCATATTAGGTCCGGTAATGATAGCGCAACGGTCGGTCGAGTTATCAAGATATGTATCATTAGAAACAAACGGAGTTTTTATCAGTTTTTCAACAACGGGATGTCTGCCACCCTTTATGCTGATAACACCGTTGTTATTTATTAGCGGACGGCAATAATTATTTTCAACCGCAACCTGTGCCATCGAACACATTGTGTCAAGTCGCGCTATTGCCGCGGCAGTAATGCGAACGCGGTTAGCCGCCGCCGCCACTGTTTCACGAATACCGTTAAATATTTCATACTCAAGCTGAAAAACACGATCCTTTGCAGTAAGAAGTCGGTTTTCTAGTTGCTTGAGTTCGTCAGTTATAAAGCGCTCACAGTTTGTAAGCGTTTGTTTTCTGATATAGTCGGCAGGAACTTTATCAAGGAAGGAATTTGTAACCTCTATATAATAGCCAAATACCTTATTATAGCGCACACGCAGATTTTTAATACCGGTACGTTCGCGCTCACGCGCTTCAATTTCAGCAAGATAAGAGGTGCCGCCATCCATATCTTCACGTAGCATATCAACCTGCTCATTATAGCCTTTTTTAATTATCTTGCCTTCACGGACCGTAGCAGGTGCATCCTCATTAATTGCCGCATCAATAAGCGCTACAATTTCATCAAGCGTATCAATATCATTATAAATGTTTTTCAACATTTTACAGTTAGACGACGCCATCAATTGCTTTATATACGGAAAACGATGTGCCGTAGCCGCAAGACCTAAAAGTTCCTTTGCTGTAGCCGTACCATATACGATTTTAGTCATCATACGCTCAATATCACGTATACCACTCATATACTCTTGAGACTCGCAACGCATAACGGTATCGTTGCTGAGCTCCTCAACCGCATTTTGACGCGAAGTTATTTCCGGAATACTTAAAAGCGGCTGCAACACATACGAACGCATAAGTCGTTTACCCATAGCGGTTTTTGTTTTATCGAGCACACCCAAAAGCGAACCGCGCTTTGACTTAGTTCGCATTGTTTCACAAAGTTCGAGATTACGAACCGCCGTAACGTCAAGTTGCATAAACTGTGCCGACGTGTAAATATTTACATTTTTTATGGCGATAGTACCGGTTTTTCCGTTTTCGTGCAAATAGTCAATTACTGCGCCTAAAACGCTTTGCGAAACGCTACCTGCTTCAACCCCAATATTTTCAGGACTGATAATACCAAAGTTTTGACAAAGCAACGCCTCGGTAGTGTTTGTATCAAAGCGAATGTCGTCTCGAATAGATACTGCCGCGGTGATTTTTTCTTCCAAAAAGGCTGAAATCTTATCTTTAAGCCTTGCATCAATTAAAATTTCACTGGGACTAAAACGCATAATCTCGTTTTGAACGTCGGTATACATATCCTCGCCCGAAAGCTCGGTTATATGTGCTTCACCCGTTGATGCGTCAGCAAAACAAATACCGATTTTCCCCGATTTTTCAAAAACTGCCGCTAGGTAGTTATTGCGACCTTCATCAAGCATTTCACCCTCTATTACAGTACCGGGGGTGATAATCCTTACTATGTCACGTTTTACAATACCCTTTGCTGTTGCGGGATCCTCCACCTGTTCGCAAATAGCAACCTTATATCCCTTTTCAACCAAACGCGCAATATAACCCTCACTGCTGTGATATGGCACACCGCACATCGGGGCGCGCTCATCGAGACCGCAATCTCTGCCTGTGAGGGTGAGCTCAAGTTCTTCCGAGCCTTTAACGGCATCGTCAAAGAACATTTCATAGAAATCGCCCAAGCGATAAAAGATAATGCAGTCTTGATTTTGCTCTTTTATTTCCATATACTGTCGCATCATTGGTGACAGCTCAGCCATAATTTTAATCCCCTTTGGTTAAAAACGTTAAATGTTTAAATTTTAATTAGTGACAGCCTGAACAACCAGAGCAAGAACCACTGCACGCGGTGTGAGGCTCGGCAGTCATTGGGTCTTCGCCCTCAACACACTGCATAATAATGCTGTTAATGTCGTTAAGCATAGCGTCAACGTCAGCCTTTGCGGTGTTGTATTCAAGCATTGTTTTGCTCGACATAACAGCGGTGTAAATCTCGCGAAGCTTTTCGTTCAATTCTTTGATTTTGTCTTCGTCCTGAGTCTCAGCGTTCATTTCACGGTCAAGATTCATACGAACAGTGTTGAATTCGCCAATCTGGTTCTGCAAGGTTTCATCGTTGTCGTTTGCAAGCTTAGCCTTTATAAAGCGGATAAAACGCTCATCCTTTTGAATTTCTACTCCTAAATTTCTTGTTGCTTCAATAATTCCCATTTTCAAAAATTCCTTTCAAAATTATGTTTTAATTTATTACGGTGCCGTAAAGTGTATTGTTTTCATATTTGTCAACACAAACGGTCACAAAATTACCCAACATATCGTGAGTGCCCTCAAAGGTCACGCTCGAATAGTATTCACTTTTCCCCGAATATAATCCGTCGCCCAAATCCTCTTCGCACAAAACTCTCATCTTTTTACCAATCAGAGAATTGTTGAGGCTTTCAGATATTTCATCCTGTGCCACAAGCAGCTCGTTAAACCACTTGCCTTTTTCTTCGCGCGTTACGGGGTCGGGCATAATTGCCGCAGGTGTCCCCTCGCGTGGAGAATAAATAAACGTAAAGAGTGATGTGAATTTAACTTCTTTTACCAAGCTTAAAGTTTCGCAAAAATCTTCGTAAGTCTCGCCCGGGAAGCCAACAATAATATCACTTGTAAACTCAACGTCGGGTATACGCTCGCGCGCCGCGTTAATCAGTTTTAAATAACCCTCGCGGTCATAGTGGCGGTTCATTTGCTTCAAAATTTTACTACTACCACTCTGAAACGGCAGGTGTATATGTCGCTCAACCTTTTCGCAGTCGCGAATTGCATCAAGCAATTCCTCGGTACAATCCTTTGGATGCGACGTCATAAAACGAATTCTAAAGTCACCTGGTATATCATTTACCATACGCAAAAGTTTTGCAAAGTTAACATTGTGCGACTCACCTTTGCCGTAAGAGTTAACGTTTTGTCCGAGAAGCATAATTTCTTTAAAACCCGAATTTATCATTTCGGTAGCTTCTTTGATAATTTCCTGTGGGTCGCGCGAACGCTCACGACCGCGAACATAAGGCACTATGCAGTAGGTACAAAAATTATTGCAGCCGTACATTATGGGAAGCCACCCCTTTAATGTGCCGTCACGGCTGATAGGGATATCCTCTACAATATCCTCATTATTAAGCGACAACTCATACACTCTTTTTCCCGTCATTCTGCGATAGATAAACTCAGGCAAGCGATGATACTGCTGCGTACCAAAAACAATATCAACGTAAGGATAGCTTTTATAAAACTTGTCTGCTACCGATTGCTGTTGTGCCATACATCCGCAAACCGCCACCATCAAATTAGGATTCAACTGCTTTAATTTTTTGGTAGCGCCGACATTTCCGTAAACGCGGTCTTCTGCGTGGCCTCGCACTGCACAAGTGTTAAACAGTATAAAATCAGCCGAATTTATATCCTCTGTCAAACTGTAGCCGCAAAGCACAAGCATACCCTTGATTCTTTCGGAGTCGCTTACATTTTGCTGACAGCCGAATGTTACAATATGTGCCTTTGGAGCCGATACCTCACGCTCTTTAAGGAGTGCTTGTACACGACCGGCGTAAGCGCATTGCTCGGGTGAATAACCGTTAATCTTTCTATCTAAATCCACTTATAAAACCTCTGTGTCGTTAATCTATAACATTATACTATAAAAATCTATCTAAAGCAAGAAATATATTATGATAGAAATGTAAAAATTTAACTTGCAAGAAGCGATATATTTTGTTATACTAATTCTGTATTTATTTTTCCTTATGGGGAGGTATTCAATGTGGCAAAAATCGGTTTTGATAATGACAGATATATAGCACTTCAATCGCAAAATATACGCGACCGAATCGATATGTTTGGCGGCAAGCTCTATATGGAGTTTGGCGGTAAGCTTTTTGACGATTATCACGCATCACGCGTACTACCCGGTTTTAAACCTGATTCAAAGGTTAAAATGCTTTTAGAACTTAAAGATGAGGCAGAAATCGTTATCGTTATCAATGCTGATGCTATCGAAAAGAATAAGCGTCGCGGTGACCTTGGCATCACCTATGATCTCGATACTCTACGCTTGATTGACGCTTTTCGCGGTATAGGTCTTTATGTCGGCAGTGTTGTTATTACCTGTTTTACAGGACAACCACTCGCAATCGCATTTGAAAACCGACTTAAATCGCTTGGTATAAAAGTATATCGCCATTACCCAATAAAAGATTATCCTTCCGATATTTCACTAATCGTTAGCGATGACGGTTTTGGTAAAAACGATTATATCGAAACCTCTCGTCACCTGGTTGTAATTACAGCACCGGGGCCCGGTAGCGGTAAGATGGCAGTTTGCCTTTCTCAGCTTTATCAAGATCACAAACGCGGCATAAAAGCAGGCTACGCAAAATTTGAAACATTTCCAATTTGGAATATACCGCTTAAGCACCCTGTAAATGTCGCTTACGAAGCGGCTACAGCCGACCTTAGCGATGTTAATATGATCGACCCTTTCCATTTGGAAGCCTATCATCAGACTACAGTCAACTACAACCGTGACGTTGAAATTTTCCCCGTGCTTAACGCTATTATGGAGCGTATTTTAGGCGAGTCGCCCTACAAGAGCCCAACCGATATGGGTGTTAATATGGCAGGCTGCGCTATCAGCAACGACAACATAGTATGCGACGCCGCTAAGCAGGAAATTATCCGCCGCTATTACTCGGCGGCTTGCAATGTAAGACAGGGGCTTGGCGAAAAAAGTGAAGTCACCAAGATTGAGCTGCTCATGGGACAACTCGGCATTTCGACAAAAGACCGCCCTGTAGCACAAGCAGCCCTTGACAAAGCCAATGCTACAGGTAGCCCCGCCGCAGCAATTCAACTTGAAAACGGAAAAATAATAACGGGTAAAACATCAGCTCTGTTAGGCGCTAGTTCTGCCATGCTTTTAAACGTTCTTAAAGAACTGGGTGGCATTTCCGATGATGTTTTATTGCTTTCTCCCACCGTTATTGAGCCCATTCAGAATATGAAAACCAACGTTCTGGGCAATCATAATCCAAGAATGCATATCGACGAAATTCTAATTGCACTTTCAATTTGCGCCGCAACCGACAACACGGCAAAAATAGCGCTTGATCAAATAGATAAGCTCAGGGGACTTGAAGTTCATTCAAGCGTAATTCTTTCTCGCGTCGACGAGCAGACCTTTAAAAAATTGGGCATAAATCTCACCTGCGAGCCACAGTATCAAACCAAAAAGCTTTATCATGCATAACTAAACGGAGGCACTATAATTGAAGTGTCTCCGTTTTGTTATCAGTTCTTTTTTGATTGATATCGTGCCGCTTGGGTTGAAAACAGCTTGTAATATTCGCCCTTATTTTTCATCAGTTCATTATGAGGTCCTTGCTCAACCACAGTGCCGTTTTTAAGCACAATAACACGGTCCGCCGTTGTAGCGCTCGACAATCGGTGTGATACAAACACACTTGTTCTTCCGCTTCTTAACTTATCAAACTGATTATAAATTTCCTGCTCGGCAATGGCATCAAGCGAAGCGGTCGGCTCATCAAGAATAAGTATATCGGCATCCGAATAAAACGCTCGCGCAACCGAAAGCTTCTGCCATTGACCAATTGAAAGCTCTTTACCATCAGGCTCAAAATACCGCATAAGCGGAGTATCGTAACCCCTTGGCATAGCCGATATAAATTTATCGGCGCCCGATTGTACAGCCGCCTCATCTAAAGCCTGATTCGTACGCTCTTTATAAATATTACCAAAAGCAATATTGTCGCCCACAGATACCGCGTACTTTCCAAAATCCTGAAAGATTATACCGTAAAGACTATATAATTCTTTAACGTCATATTCTCTTATATCCTTACCGTCTAATAAAATCACACCTTCTGTAGGGTCATAAAGTCGTGTGATTAATTTTATAAGCGTGGTTTTGCCCGCACCATTAAGACCGACAAGCGCTACGGTTTCTCCTGCGTGAAGTGTCAGATTCATTTTTGTTATTACATTCTTATCGCTTCCGGGATAGCGAAATGATACATCGCGAAGTTCTATTGTATGACCTATATCATGGTTTGGTTTAATCGGAGGTTCTACCGCGGGCACAACCTTAGGCTTTTCCTTCATAAACAGTATCATATTATCAATAAACAGCGAGCCTTCATATATTGTGGCAACCGTTGTAATAATTGCTGTAAGTCCGGTTGAAATGGAGTTAAGCGCACCCGTATATAGTGAATAATCAGCAATTTGTGAAACATTTGTTGCGATCATATAAAACAATACCGCATTCATTATCGCGGTAAGCAATGATAAAATAATATTCCAAAAGCCTTCACGCCACACAAGGCTGCGAATACCCTTAAAATATCCCGCAAAAACCTTATTATATCGACCTATGAGCAAATCCGAAAGGTCAAACAGGCGCACCTCCTTAACCATATCCTTGTTAACAAGCAAATCGCTGTAATAGTTAAGTTGTCGACGGTCTTTTGAACGGCGGAACATATAGGCAAAGTTCTTGCGTCTGAAATGGAACGACACAGCGGCACTTGTTACGGTAAGCGCTAAAAACACCATAAAATAAAGTATTGTAACACCTGGCAATTTCGGTAAAATAACAAGTAACACTGCAAAAAAACTTACCATAGAGATTATCTTAGAAACCAACTCAAAAGTTGACCTAAGAATAT
Organism: uncultured Ruminococcus sp.; assembly: GCA_964630675.1. Lineage (GTDB taxonomy): Bacteria > Bacillota > Clostridia > Oscillospirales > Acutalibacteraceae > UBA737. The sequence goes on along the minus strand of CAZVWG010000001.1, from coordinate 25,941 downwards.
TTACCGGTCGGTGTCCTGCTTCGCGGTTAGCGTTTTCAAGTCGTTCATAAAAATCGGGCATATCAAAAGAAGCTATATCAACCTGCCTCGATTTTTTCATTATTTTTACTTTTACATGATTTGATACTGCCTCACCCGATATTTGAATAACCATATTATTTAGGTTGGTGGTAAGTGTAACCAAAAACAGATAACCAAACTGCAATGCCAACGGCAACACAAGATTCACCGACTGCGAAAAACTTAAGACCACCTGTTCAAGCAAATACGCGCTGATATACGCACCGACAAGCGGTAATACACCGCCCATAAGCGCCAAAAGCGCCATAAACAGCATCATAATTGGCTTTGTTTCCCATACGAGTCGAAATATGTAAAATAAACGGTATGCCGTGCCGCCAACCGTTTTGCGCAAGTATTCGGGTATCTCGCGCACGCTTTTGGGACGCGGAACTTTAAAACGATCATTGAGCTCTGACGGCGGCGGTCCAAATCCTGGTCCCGGACCCATTAAATATCACTCCTAAAAACTTAACTTTTATTCTTTTGGTATTGCCAACCATATTTTTCGAGATTGATAAAGCCATCTTTTTCAAACACAATACCTTCATTTTCAAGCATTTGTCGCTGTATTTTACCACCGCCAAATGCAAAGGCATCTGCAGTTTTGCCCTCGCGGTTTACAACCCTATGACAAGGTATTATACCTGGAGCGGGGTTAACGTGCAAAGCATACCCTACCACACGCGCCCAACGTGGATTGCCTGCTATACGTGCCACAGTGCCGTAGGTTGCAACCTTACCTTTGGGTATTTGACATACTACATCATATATTTTCTTAAAAACAGCCATATCATACTCCGATTATCTTTTATCAATCGGTATATATTTTACCTCATTTTTAACATTGATATACGCGGGTCGAATAATTTTGCCTGCATTTTGTATTTCTTCTATACGGTGCGCCGACCAACCCGCAATACGCGCTATCGCAAAAAGCGGTGTGTAAAGCTCATTTGGAAGGCCTAACATACGATAAACCATACCTGAATAAAAGTCTACATTAGCGCTTACGCCCTTATACATTTTACGCTTTTCGGCAATGATTTCAGGCGCCATTTTCTCTACCTTGCGGTAAAGTTTGTACTCTTCCATCATATCCTTTTCTTCCGAAAGTTTTTTAGCATATTCACGTAAAATCTCGGCACGGGGGTCAGAAAGCGAATAAACAGCGTGACCCATACCATATATAAGCCCTGCGTTATCAAACGCTTTTTTATCAAGCAAATCTTCAAGATACTGTTTTATTTGAGCATCGTCGGTAGTGTCAATGCTTGCCTTCATATCGTCAAACATCTGCACAACCTTAATGTTAGCACCGCCGTGACGCGGACCTTTTAAGGAACCGAGTGCTGCCGATATAGCAGCGTAGGTATCGGTACCCGAAGAAGTTACAACGTGTGTTGTAAAGGTTGAGTTGTTGCCGCCGCCGTGCTCGGCGTGAAGCACCAAAGCCAAATCAAGCAGTTTTGCTTCAGTCGATGTAAATTTACCATCCTCACGCAGTATATAAAGCAGATTTTCAGCCGTATTGTATTCTTTTTTAGGATAGTGGATAAACAAGCTTTCGCCTTTATGATAGTGCTGATACGAGTGGTAAGCATAAACCGCCAAGAGCGGAAACTGAGCTATGAGCTGCAAAGATTGTCGCATTACATTAGGCACCGAAATATCATCAGGATTTTCGTCATAGCTATATAGCGCCAACACGCAGCGCGAGAGTATATTCATCATATCACGGCTTGGCGCCTTAAGTATCATATCGCGCACAAAAGAAGGGGGCAAAGAGCGATAGTTTGACAACTGTTCACTAAATTCCGAAAGCTCCGTTTTGCTTGGCAAATTACCGGACAAAAGCAGATACATCGCTTCTTCAAAGCCTGACTGACCGTCATCTGAAAAGCCCTTTACCAAATCAAATATATTTACGCCTCGATAATAAAGCTCACCACGACAGGATACCTCGTTACCGTTTTCATCAATTTTGCGCGAATTTATGCAGGAAACCTCGGTAAGACCCGATACTACTCCCTTGCCGTCAAGGTCACGAAGTCCGCGCTTTACATTGTGCTTCATATACATATCATACTGTATATTATTGTTATTGCATGATTTATCCGCAAGCTTTTTTATATATGGGGTAATCTCTGAATAGTTAAACATTTTTATTCCTTTCAATCAGTTTTTTTCATTTTACCATAAATAAGAAAAACTGTCAATTTTGTGCGCCAAAATTAACAGTTTTTTAAACTTTTATTAAAAGCATAAATATAATAAGTATTCCAAGTATTCCAAAATTAAAAGCAGTAAATTGCTTTATATATCCAAGCGTTCCGTTAGGATTATGCTTTGTATATTCTCTAAAGGTAATAAGGCTTGCAAGCGATGCTATAAGCGTACCCGCGCCGCCTAAATTCGCGGCAATATTTTGCATAATAAAAGTAAACGCCATAAGGATACTTCTCATAAGGATGTTTATAAAAAATTACAGGCAGAAAATTTTCTGCCTGTAATTTTTATTATTTTATTTTTTCTATTGGCAACCAAATCTCGATATATCTTTTTTCCTTAGCATACTTAGGAAACCAATGATAAACCGATATTTCGGGTGTATCTTTTATTTCATATGAGTTTGCAGGTAGCCACTCTGAGACAATACGCTTCCTAATATCCGTATAGTCGTTCACAGGATATGCCTGTTCTTCTGTGGTAAAAACAGCATATGTTTGCTTTGGGACAACAATATTTTCAAAACCAAATTTATGCATATAATCAAATCCTGTAACTTCGCTGTTATACATATTGTCACGCTCGTATTTGTCAAGTTCGGCAACGTAATAAAAATCATAGCCTTCATCATCGATGTTGGTTATTAGACACATATCTGTACTTGTGTCGCTTGACGAGCCTTTTGCACCTCTCAACAACCATTGTTTTGCCCTTGTTGATACAAACAACTGACCTTCCTGTTTTTCTCTTTCTTCTCCGTAAGGGACACCAGTAAAACGAGCTTTGTATCCTGTTAGTATCATTTCGGGCTTTTCTTCGATTCTATACTTCATAGCAGAACCACCTTCCAAAGATATTTTCAGAACAAGGGGTGCAACGGATTTTAGCATACTACCATTATTCTTGACTTGAGATGGTAGCACACCGTGAAATTGCTTAAATGCTTTTGCAAAGCTGTCTGGACTTTCATAGCCGTACTTCAACGCAACGTCAATTACTTTTGCGTCTGTTGTTGCAAGTTCTGAACCTGCAAGCGACAATCTGCGATTGCGGATGTATTCGCCAATGGAAAATCCGCAAAGAATACTAAATACACGTTGAAAGTGATAGCTTGATGAAAAACTCTGCGCTGCAACCATATCATAATCAATTTTTTCGGTCAAATGATTTTCAATATAGTCAATCGTTTTCTGCATTCCAACAATCCAATCCATATTATCCCTCCTTGTCTAACTATATTCTATCAAAAGGCGTTTTGTATTTCCCGATATTTTTTGCGGAGTATAATCGGATAGAACCAGCATCGCAATTGTCCGTACAAATGCTACCAAGGGCTAAGCCCAAACCCTTATTTTGATTTTATGGTTTTGAGCGAAGAAATTAACATTCTGCGAATTGCACCACAATCATTTTGTAGTGATTTATAATCATCTTCAGTCATACAAGTTGTTTCAAATAGGAGTTCTAACCAATATTCTGTTTCATAACATTCTTTTTGAGCAATTTCAAGCTTAGAAATAAAATCTTTTGTTCCTTGTGCGTATTGCGCTTCGTGTAAATTTGCACCTATTGAAGTAGCGGAACGAAGAAGTTGATTTATTAAAACTGATTCCTTGTGATTTGCTTTCATATCACGACAGAGAAAAACAACCGTTTTTGCAAACTCTTTCGCTTTATCTCTTAATATACTATCAGCCAAAGTTATCACCCCTAAAATTATTATACATAAAACCGACAGTCTTTCAAGTGATATTCCGACTTTGTCGGAGTGATATTATTGCCATAAGGCAATAGTGATATTGAAACCTTGCGGTTTCAGTGTTATTTTATTCGCCGCCAAAACTCGCGAAGCGAATACCACTCGGCAAAAGCCGAATATCACTGCGAAGCAATAGAACTCGCCGAAAGGCGAATAAAACTGCTAGACTTCCTTATGAGAAGTCTAGCTATACTGCCTTTTATTTGTCGTATTAAGCACAAAGAAACCAAGCGGCAGAAAAGTCAGTAGTGCCACATCATTTGCAATAAGCATTGAACCAATAAAGGTTATGTAGACAAGTGCCAAAACACAAAGGCGTATATTTTTAAAGAACTCTACAATCTTTTGCGCCAGGGTGTAAAAAAGCGAATGTTTTTAAGTGCGCAAACAATCGCCAATACGCTGTAAAGACAGGATATGGTTTTAAGGTCGATATAGCCGAGATATTCACGATCAACAGGAACAATTATACTTGTAACAACTGCCGCAACAAGCGCAATACACATATGCCACGGTTCCATAAGGAAGTATGGTTTTGGAGATAGAAAATCCTCCACAACTTGCCGAAAAGCCTTGACAATTCTACTGCAACAGCCTAAAAAAGTCAATGTAAAATTCAAACAAAATTATTGTGCAAACCGCAAAAATATAATATAATTAAATAAAAATTAAAAAGGAGTTTTAATTATGGTATTTGACAATCTTAAAAACCGTGAGCTGTATTATGGTATGCACCCAAGATTTAAAGAGGCTTTTGACTTTATAAGGCGTGCAATAGCCGAAAATTTACCCGTAGGTAAATATGAGATAGACGGTAAAGAGCTATGGGCATCAGTACAAGAATACACAAGTAAGCTCTATGATGACGCAAAGGCCGAAGCGCATAAAAATTATATAGACATTCAGTTTATTGTTTCAGGCATTGAGGTTATAGAGGGCTTTGATATATCTAAAGCCACACCCAAAAGCGACTACAACGATGTAAAAGACGTTATGTTTTATGAAGATAATAAAAATGCAGACAAGGGTATTTTAACCGATAACGAGTACGGTATTTTCTTCCCCCACGATGTGCACAAGCCGGGTATCTGTCTCGGCGGAAATCAAGATACTGTTAAAAAGATTGTAGTAAAAGTTAAAGTTTAATAGAAATAAAAGACCAAGTCACCTGGCTTGATCTTTTGTTTTTACATATCCTCTAAATCGGCTTTTGATATATCATTTTCAAGATTATCGCACGCAAGAACAGCATCAATTGCTTTATCCGCGGGGGATATCGGTTTTTCTGTCTTGTGCGGTGTGCTGTGATAAACCTTTTTATGACCCTGCGTGCTCGCGACTATCGGTTTTGCGTGTTCTTTGCCACTTCTTGCCTTGCCCTGAATTTCGGGTACAGGCGGTTCGGTATTACGCGGTTTTGTATGTGTGCGGTCTATTCTGCTCATTCCCTTTTTTGCCATAAAAAATCACCTCGGGATTATTATTCCCCGAGGTGTAATTTTTATAAACAATAAACTATAATATAAAATTTACGATTACTGTGCCAAAGACATTATCATAGACAACATTAGAAGAACAAATAAGAATATTATCCCACACAAAGCTCCTTTTAGTGCCGATGACGCTTTTTTCGGATAGTTGTTATGTTCAACTATATATAAAATCAAACCTATAATAGGGCAAAGGAAACCTATTGCGGCAAATCCTTTGCTTGGCTTATCTACCGCTTTTACCTGCACACCACAACAAGGACATATCACTGCATTATCATAAAGCTCTTTTCCGCAAGTAGAACAATACTTCATTTTATCACCTCTTGTAACCATTAAAAAATATACCAAATCGGGATATTTGTATTATACCAATATGGGATAATAATGTCAAGAAGTGATTTTTTTGAGACTTAAAGAAATCAGAAAATCAAAAGGCATTTCCCAGCTTAAGCTTGCTATGGACTTAAACACAAATCAAAACACCATAAGCCGCTACGAAACAGGTGAACGGGAACCTGGCATTGTAGAGCTTATAAAAATTGCCGACTATTTTAATATATCGGTTGACTATCTTCTTGAAAGAACCGACAACCCCAACATACAAAAATGAGCCGAAAAATCGGCTCATTTTTAATTTCTTTCTTTAGTCAGTTTTTTTAGTAATCGGGCATTATCTTTATTAATATCCTCTATGCACATTCTCCACATCCAATTGCCGACCGCAGTCCCCGGTGTGTTCATTCTGGCAGATGAATCAAGGGATAACAAATCCTGCATAGGTATAATGCACAGCATTGAAGCCGACTTTGACAGCGAGCGTATCATATCGTGCGGCACACAATTGGCGTTATTACGTATAAGCGTATTAAAAACTACCCTTTCTTTTGTAGAGGCCTTATTGTACCAACCAAGCGATGTGTCGTTGTCGTGGGTACCCGTATAGCATACACAATTATATGGGTAGTTTTGCGGTAGATATATATTCTCCATATCCCCAGTAAAGCCAAACTGCAAAATTTTCATATTAGGGAAATCGGTATGCTTTAACAAATCTATTACCATTGGGTCTTCTTCGCCGCCCAAATCCTCGGCAATTATATTTATATTACCCAAAGCTTGCTTTACCTCGTCCCAAAACTCTTTACCCTCGCCTGCAATCCAGCTTCCTTCAACCGCCGTCTTATCACAAGGTATCTGATAGTAATTTGCAAAGGCGCGAAAATGATCAATCCGAACAACGTCATACATATCGCGACAAAATTTCAATCTTGACATCCACCAACGGTACCTGTTTTCCTTCATATTATGCCAATTATATATTGGATTTCCCCACAGCTGACCGTTTTCAGAAAAAATATCCGCAGGCACACCTGCCACCATTTTGGGTGTAAAATCACAGTTGAGCAAAAAATCATCGGGGTCAGCCCACACATCCGCACTGTCGGGCGACACGTAAAAGGGTATGTCCCCTATAAGCTTCACACCGTTTTGGTTAGCGTATCTTTTCAGCTCATAATACTGACAAAAAAAGAAATACTGCGCCACCTTATAAAAATTAATTTCACTTTTAAATTTCTCTTTAAAAGCACTTATAAAATCGGGTAACCTATACTTGAAACCATCCGGCAGTTCGGGTAAGCTCTTTGCACCGTATACTTCAAATGCTGTTTCAAACAGCGAATAGTCGTCTAACCAAAATCCGTTTTCCCTTAAAAAGCTTTTATAATTTTTATTACCCGTATCAAAATTATTTACCGCCTTTTTTATTAGCGGTATTTTAAATTCACGAACTATATCATAATCCACATTCTTTTGAAAATCGCGTTGAGGTATATCTCCTTTTTTGATTAATCCGTCACGTACCAAAAAGTCGATATCAATATAAAGAATTTCACCCGCAAAGGTGCTGCGAGACTTGTAGGGCGAATTACCCTCTCCCAATGGATTAAGCGGTAGAATTTGCCAGAAGCGTTGTTTTGCGTCACACAAAAAGTCAACAAATTTATAGGCTTCTATACCAAAGCTACCCACACCGTAAGGTGACGGCAGCGATGAAATCGCCAATAGCACCCCACTATATCTTTTTTCGGTTTTATCCCTTGACAGCACCGGCGGCTACCCCTTTAATAATATATTTTTGACAGCTTAAATAGAAAATAACAACCGGAACTATACTCAACACCAGCATAGCCATCATGGCACCCATATCCACAGAGCCGTAGCCTCCCTTTAAATACTGCACGGCAATCGGTATGGTTTTGTAGTCGCTTCCGATTACAAGGTACGGCAGCAGGTAGTCATTCCACACCCACATGGTATTTAAAATTGCAACGGTTATGGCGGTGGGGCGCAATATCGGAAACACTATATGCCAAAAACTTTGCAATTTATTACAACCGTCTATTATTGCCGCTTCCTCAAGGCTTAAAGGTATTGATTTTACAAATCCCGAAAAAATAAACACCGAAAGCCCCGAGCCAAAGCCTAAATATATAAAAATTAGTCCAAAAGGATTGTCAAGCCGTAAGATGTTAGCGATTTTTGACATTGTAAACATAACCATCTGAAATGGCACAATCATAGAAAATACAAACAAATAGTATAAAATACTATTTAATCGCGATTTTACCCTAGTTATATACCACGCGGTCATAGAGGTAAACAAAACAATCACCGCCACCGAAAAAACGGTAATAAACAGCGACCAAAAAAATGCCGCTATAAAACCCGTGTCACGAATTCCGCCTATATAATTTTCAATTCCCACAAAGGTATCTCTGTCGGGTAAAACAAAGGGCGCCTGACTGATTGAAAATTTATTCTTGAACGAATTTGAGATTACCGTAATAATAGGTATTAAAAACACAAAACTTAAAAATGCCAAAAAAACAAATATTAAGATGTTTGAAATTTTTACTTTTTTCATCAGTTCTCTACCTCGCGGCTTCGGGTCAAATACAGTTGCAGTAGTGCTACTAATGCCACCAAAACAAAAAATATTACAGCTTTTGCCTGACCTACACCCTCATAACCCACCCTACCGTAAAAGGTGTTATATATGTCAAGCGCTAACATTTGTGTCTGCTTAGACGGAGCGCCCGCAGTAAGCGCTAAATTTTGGTCAAACAGCTTAAATGAGTTCGTTATAGTAAGAAACAGGCAAATAGTAATCGACGGCATAACTGAAGGAATTGTTATGTTAAAAAGTGTACGAATAGGTCCTGCACCGTCAACACGCGCAGCTTCTATTATGGCGGTCGGTATATTCTGTATGCCTGCAATATAAATCACCATCATATACCCTATCATCTGCCAACTCATAAGCACCACCAAACCCCAATAGCCAAATGCCGCATTTGAGGTTATTGAGTACCCGTATTTATATAAAATACCGTTAATAATGAGCTGCCATATATAGCCTAGCACTATTCCGCCTATCAAGTTCGGCATAAAAAATACCGTGCGGAACAGGTTTGTGCCGTATATACCGCGGGTAAGCAACAATGCAAGCAAAAACGCTATAACATTTATGCTTATAACCGCGGTGAATGCAAATTTTACGGTAAACCATAAAGAGTTTAAAAAATCACTATTTTCGCTAAATGCTCTTATATAGTTTTGCAGTCCTACAAACTGCGCGTCGCTTACAGTTCTGAATTCACAAAACGATAGATACAACCCCATAATAAAGGGTACTAAAAAGGCTATGCTAAATGCTACAAGGGTAGGCAGTACAAATACGGCAAACCACTTTTTAGAGGCAGTTTTCACTCTCTTTCACTCTTCCACATTGCTTTGACGGTGGTTTCTAAATCTTCCCATGTTTTATTTCCTTGAACATACTCGAGCAGCGCGCCACCAACCTCGGTTTTAAATACATCGCTTGGAAACGACGTAAAAATCCAAGGCACCGTCTGCACATTGCGGTCGTTCATATACCTTACTACCTCACGCGCAAGAGGATCATTCGGCAATTCGGTCTCGCTAAAGCTATTAAAAGGCGTAATAAAATCGAGTTTGTTTGTTACATAATCTTTACCTGTATCACTGCTAAAGAGCCAATACAAAAAGTCAAGCGACTTTTTCTGTTGGTCTTCGGTAGCATTTTTATTTATCGCAAGATAATTTTCAGTGCCTATACAAAGACCCTGATTTTCTTCCGAGTCAATGCCTGTATAAAGCGGTAAAAATTTAATATCATCTTCAGCTACGGTATTGCCGTTTACATCTTTAATCTGCGACCATGCCCAGTTGCCGTTTTGCACCATAGCGACGCGCGAAAGCGCAAATTCCGCCATAGAGTCACTCGTGGATTTTGAGCCTAATATGCCCTTTTCGGTTATTGAATTATTTATATAAAGATCAAATAGATTTTTATAGTTTTCAGAATATCTAAACGCTACCTCTTTTGCGTTAAGACCCGCAATCGTAGGGTCGGAATAATCCTCACTGTCACGAAGTTCATAATAAATAGGCACATTAAGCAAATGTGTCTGCCAACGCCAATCCTCGCCACTGGAAAGTGAAGTTGATGCAAATACGCCATCAATACCCAGTTCGCCTTTATGCGCGGTCATATCCTCTACTACTGATTTAAGGATCGCAAAATTGTTAATCTGGTCAGCATTATCAATATCAACCGTCTTATCAGCTAACGCAAAATATTTTTTCATAATAGCGTTGTTATAAATTATTCCATAACCCTCTACTACATACGGCACGGCATACACACCCTCGCCATCTGCACCGCGGATAGCAAGTGTTTCGTCACTGAGTAGTTTTGCAAAATCACTGTCCTCTATATTAAGACAATAATCTTTCCAGGATTCATATCCAATGGGACCGTTTACTTGAAATATCGTTGGCGCGCTTGATTTTGCAATTTCTGATTTCAAAGTTTGCTCATAGGTGTTTGCCGCAGCGGTTACCACCTTTACACTAACCCCTGTTTCTTCTTCATATTTTTTTGCAATTTCCGTATACACATCCGCCGACTCAGGCTTAAAATTTAAGAAATAAATATCGGCACTACCTCTATCCCCGCAACCCGAAAGCAACATCGTCGACAAAATCAAGGATGTACATAGTATAAGAGATAATATTTTTTTAGACATAAAAATTCCTCCTTAGGCTGACAAAAATTAAATTCATCACGCCTTATAAATGATAATTTGTGTTTTCCTTGTATAATCACTTGTAATATGACAGCCTTACAAAAATCAAATCCAAGAAAAACAGTAAAAGTCGGCGAGCAAAACCGTAATTGCTTTGACCCGCATCAACCTATGTTTACTGATAATATCTTTGCCGATTTTTTTGCAAATAATACAAAATATTAAAAAACCGATTGTATCAATCGTACAATCGGTTTTTTCAAAAAAAGACTATTTGCTATTAATTGTATGAACAGCTATCAACCGTGCAATTAACAGTGCAAACAACCGAGATTACCATAAGGGTAAAGAATGCGGACAAAAGTCCAACAAATATGGCGCCTAAAACGCTTGTTGCGGCAAAACCCACAGCAAGTAATATAACAGACGTAAATATTGTGCCCAAAATACCCGCAGTCAGCAACCCTACACTATTCGCGCAGCAGCTTCGCTGTGCGGCAGTGTTAAGCGTCGGCGCAAGCGCCAATAAAATCGCAAGAAGTAATACAGCTACACCGAAAGCCACAATATAAAACACGGGTGTCAAGGTTATGATTGCAGTAAACTGCGCAATAGCCGCTACAACACCTGCAATAACGCTTGCGGCAACCGCAATAAAACCACATTCCACGCGACAGCTACAATTTGTTTCTTTCATAATTTTTCACCCCTATATATATTACGAAAAAAACATTCAAGATGTTAAAATGACACAAAACACAGTATATAAACAGTTGACTTTATTCCCCTGAAAAACTATAATATAGAGTAAAGGAAGGTGTTCGCCTTGAAAACTACAACAATTTGTTTTGCCAATAACAAGGGTGGCAGTGGTAAATCCACCACCTGTTGCAATATTGGTTATGAATTGTCTAAAATGGGATATAGGGTATTACTGATAGACGGCGATATGCAGATGAATTTGTCGCTATCACTTTTTGGCGAAGATGAAGTCTTAAAGTCCGCTCAAAGCGGCAACAATATTTATACCGTTGTGACACAGCAAATCGATATTACCGACTACATAACACCTACCAAATATGAAGGTCTTGATATGGTGCTTTCATCCAGCCTTATGAGCAACATTGAATTTGACCTTTTTTCTAAATGGCAGCGAGAATTAATTCTTAAAAACTGTTTATCAAGCGTTAAGAACAGCGGTAAATATGACTTTATTTTAATGGATGCTCCACCAACACTTGGTGGTTGGGTTATGAATATGCTTTGCGCATCCGATTACCTGATTATTCCTGTAGAGGCAAGTCCGTGGGGACTTTTCGGTCTTGCGAATATGTTTGAGTTTCTGGGCACGGTAAAGCAAATTAACACCGAACTTTCTTTACTTGGTGTTGCGGTTACAAAGGTTGACTCCCGCAAAAATTATTTCAAGCAAACCATCGAAACACTGCAAAGCACCGAAGATGTTCACCTTTTCACAAACTATATCCGCACCGACAGCTCTATCGAATGGGCTCAGGACGCGTCACTACCCGTAGCAGTTTACAAACCAAGCGCGCGAAGCGCAAAAGAATATAAATCTTTGACCGAGGAGGTTGTTTCACTTGTCAATAGGTAAAAGCAGCATTGCTCGGGCCGTAAGCGCTACCGGTACCGTTAAAACTCAAGGCACAACCTTTGCCGCTAATACGGTAACAAGTTTCTTGATTAATAACATCGGCACCTTAGCCATAGCAAAAGCTCCCGATAACACAGAAGAAATTAAAAAAAGCATTGCAAAGCGCGGTATACTCTGTCCGGTGCTCGCGGCGGTAACTGCAAAGGGCGATGTATGGTTGCTTGACGGTTATTGCCGATACTATGCCGCAAAGGATTTAGGCATATCTCAAATTAATGCAATTGTCATAGCGGTAGAAAACAAATCGGAAGCAAACCGTATATATACAGAGCTTTCAAAATTAAAGCCTGCAGAAAAACCCGATACTGTATATGAAGAAAAATTTCGTGTTCTTGCAGTAAAGGATCACGATTTGCCGACATATTTATTATAATTTTTTATTTAGTGAGGTAAGCAAAATGAATGTAGTATGTTTAGATATGGAGGGAGTATTAGTTCCTGAAATTTGGATTGCGTTTGCAAACGAGGTTGGTATTCCTGAGCTTAAACGAACCACACGTGACGAACCGGATTATGATAAGCTTATGCAGTACCGCCTAAACATCCTAAAAGAACACAACTTGGGTCTTAAAGAAATTCAGGCTGTTATTGAAAAAATTGATGTTATGGACGGCGCGAAGGAGTTTTTAGACGAACTGCGTAGTATTACACAGGTAATAATTTTAAGCGATACCTTTGAACAATTTGCAGCGCCGCTTATGAAAAAGCTGGGAATGCCTACTATTTTCTGCAATACATTAGAGGTTGCAGAAAACGGCGAAATTACAGGCTACAAAATGCGTTGTGAAAAGTCAAAACTCACCACCGTTAAAGCGCTTCAGTCCTGCGGATTTGATACAATTGCCGCAGGTGACAGCTTTAACGACCTTGGTATGATACTAAACAGCAAAGCGGGATTTCTCTTTAAATCTACCGAGCAGATAAAAAAAGACTATCCTAATCTTCAAGCCTTTGAAGATTACGACGAGTTGCTTGTTGCTATAAAATCAGCACTTTAAAATGGTCTTGGGCGCAATCCGCCTTTGGATTGCGCCCAAGTGGTTTTTAGGCTAAAAGCCTGTCACTATGCCGTAGTCGTACACTTACCGTCGGCTTATTCACGACTATTGCCGTGACATCGGCTTATGTACATAGCGCGGAAATTTCTTTCCGTTATTTTTATTATATTCTTAAATTTTTAAAAAAATGACCAATTTGTGTAAATAATTTTTTAAGGTGATAAAATGATTAAAAATCGCATTTTAAGCTTGCAGAAAATACTAAAGAGCAACGAAGCCTTTTTGATATCAAGCGGTTCCAACCGTTTTTATCTGACCGGTTTTAATTCAAGCGCAGGCACCGTTTTGATAACCAAATCTAACGCTATATTCTTTATAGATTTCAGATATTTTGAGAACGCCAAGTCCACCGTTGACAGTTGTGATGTTGTGCTTTATAACAAAGGCGATAAGGGCATTTACGAATTTTGCAAAGAGCAAAAAATCGAAAACATATTTGTCGAAAGTGACTTCGTAAGTCTTTCACGCTATAAATATTTAAGCGATTTGTTTCAGGACATTCAAATATCAAAGGATAACCTGCTAGACCTTAATCTTAATAAAATGCGCGCTGTAAAATCAACAAATGAGCTTGAGCTTATAAAGCAAGCGCAACTGCTTACCGACCAAACGCTCGATTACATACTGCCCAGAATTACAGTAGGCAGAACCGAGCGCGAGATAATGCTTGATATGGAATTTTTTATGCGAAGCCTGGGCGCCGAAGGTGTCTCCTTTGATTTCATTGTAGTGTCAGGCAAAAACTCTTCCCTTCCACATGGTGTGCCCACCGACAAAAAAATCGAAAAGGGTGATTTCGTCACAATGGACTTTGGTGGTGTTATTGGTGGATATTGCAGTGACATGACTCGCACCGTAGCAATTGGTAATATATCGGATGAACAAAAAGCAATTTATGACATCACCCTTAAAGCACAGCTTGCAGCAATCGATGCCATTAAAGCAGGAGCTGTTTGTGGCGATATGGATAAAATTGCTCGCGATATAATATACGGTGCCGGCTATAATGGATGTTTTGGTCATTCACTTGGTCATAGCGTTGGTATCGATGTTCACGAAGCACCTAACTTGAGTCCAAATAACAAGTCGGTCTTGGAATTCGGAAATGTTGTAACGGTAGAACCTGGCATATACCTTGAAAACAAATTTGGTGTCAGAATAGAGGATATGGTTTTTGTAACTAATGACGGATGCATAAATTTAACCAATAGCACCAAAGAACTCCTAGTGTTATAATCAATAAATAAATTTTTTTACAGAGGAATTAAAATGAAAAAATTTTTATCTCTTCTCTTATGCCTTACCATATTTATTGCAATCGCTCCTGTTAACTGTTTGGTTGTCAACGCAGACACCCAAACAGTTATTGCCGGCGATACAAATGGTGACGGCACCGTCAACAACAAAGATTTGGGTATACTTATGCAGTACCTCAATGACTGGTCTGTTGAAATTGTAGCATATGCGTCAGATGTAAACGGTGACAATTCTATAAATAATAAAGACTACGGTCTGCTGATGCAATACCTAAACGGTTGGCCTATAGAGTTGGTGCCACCCGTTTTTGATGCCGAACACACCCCTCTTGCAGAAGAAGAATACTATCAATATAATTCGCTTAACGATCAAGAAAAAGAAATATATAACAAAATTGTTGATTCCATTAAAGAAACACAAAATGTCATTAATGTTGAAAAATATAATATTACAGCAGAAGAAGGGCATTTAATTCTAAAAAAAGCGCTAGCCGATCATCCGGAATTCTTTTATGTTTCGAAATACGTTTCCACAACCTACAAAAATGGCGCTGATACTATCTCTTCCATATTGCTGTACTATACCGATGGAATAACGGTTGACCAATTCGGTGATAACTACCAATTGGCAGTTGCAGCAGATAGAACAAACATATCAAACCAAATTAATGAATTCAACGAAAAAACACAGCAAATATTAAAACTCATCCCCCTTAACACGACACAACTTGCGAAAGAAAAATTCATTCACGATTACCTTGTGAAAAATATAACCTACGATGTTAAAGCATCACAACCAACGAATACAGCATTTGGTCAAGTTATATCACACGACTGGGATGTTTATGGAGCATTAATAGAAGGCTCATCAGTATGTGAAGGATATTCAAAAGCATTTGCTTACCTATGTCATTGTGTTGGAATCAATGCAACAACCGTAAGCGGATACAGCGAAGGAATGGGGCATATGTGGAACGCTGTTCAGATAGATAATGAATGGTATTTTATCGATGCAACCTGGGATGATGGGGATTTTTCTCCTGACGAACCGCAACTGAAAATTTATTCGTATTTTAACGGTACAACGTCAGAATTCAATAAGACACATACTATTGATACGGAATTAAAATATCCCATATGTACAGCGACACAAAGCGCCTTCCAAAACACATATGCAATTAATATCTCAGATGGTTCCTTATCATCCAACTATAAAATTGCAATAGATGAAGCAATAAAAGATCATGAAGGATTTCTTCAGGTTTATGTTGGCGAAGACGATGTTGACCAAGACGTTTTAATCAAACTCATACTTCAAGATAGTTCAGATGTTATGCAATACATAAAAGGAAAAACCAATGCAACTATTAATAAAAAGTCATATATGAAATATGGTCATTATATCTGTTTATACATAGAGTATAAGTAAACTTAAAGACGGTCCTATTTTTTGTAGGACCGTCTTTTTTGTTATTTTTCTTCCTCGTACGCCGTATAAATATCACACAAATCTAAGTACACTTCACTACCATTGGTAACGGTATAAAAGGTCGTAAAATCTTCTCCAAGGCAACAAGCGCCGTTTTCATAAATGGTAAATATACCAAGCAAGGATTGATCTTCATTGTAAAAGCACATATACAAATACGAAGAGCCCATCTTAGCTTCGGTTTCGGTATCGATATCAAGATTTTCAAATCTATTCCACATTTCTTTTGCGATTTCTTCGTCTTCGATTAAGGTCTCGTACTGTATGCCACCAATAGATTCCACTACCTGTACGCCAACAGGACTAAAGTTATCATACTCATCGCCGCAACCCATACAACAAAGCATTAAGCACAAACCTAATATAAATACTGTTATATTCTTAAAAATCTTCATAAATTTTCCTTTCTACATCAAAACATACTGACCGATAACACGAAGCCATGTGCCTTTTTTGAATCCATATTTTTGCACGGTTCGTATCTTTTGTATTTTATTCATTGATTGAATTTTACAATATGTTCTAAGCAACTCGCACTGCGATGCATCAATTTCGTTACCATAACGGTCAAGCAATGCCTGCGCTTGTATATATGTAGCGTCATAATTTTTTCGCACTGTGTCAAGCGTTGAAAGCTTTCGTTTTATTAATTCTATTCCGTAAGCCGCCTTAGCGCCAACCTGATTGTAAGAATGTTGACGATAAAGCATAGTTGATTCATCTAAACACACAAGCTTTCCAAATAGCAAGGCAACCAGTGCAAGCCACCAGTCATGCATAACACACCGATTAGATATCCTACCGCATTTTTGCTTTAGCGCGCGATTTATCATAACGGTACAACCTGTAACATAATTTTGCACCAATAGCCGCTGAAGCGTTAAGTTTTTTTGATTTAGTTTCTGATATTCAAAAAAAGACGGAGAAATCATATTAAGATCTTGATCAACTACGCTTAAATCACTATGCACCAGCACAGGTGTTTTACCCCCGTCCTCCTTCGATTTAAGTATCGCAAGAGTTTTTTCTGCCTTTTGCGGTAACCATACATCATCCTGATCACAAAACATAATATAATCATCATGACAGATGTCTAAAAGCTCTGCAAAATTCCGAGCAGCACTACCTGTGGAGGTTCCTTCTATTGAAACAATTTGTTGCGAATATCTATTGCAATATTCTTTTATGATCTGAGGCGAATTATCCACTGAGCCATCATCGCGGATAATAATTTTAATGTTTTTCAGGGTTTGATTAAGTATTGAATCAATCTGTTCCCTCAAATATTTCTCACCGTTATAAACAGCAAGTAAAACCGTAACCAAAACCTACACCTCACGCATTAAAATATTTTATTAGTACGAAAATTCGCTGCTGTCAAAATCATCGCTTGTATCGCCCGGTTCCGCAACTTCACCCTCAAATGAGTTAATATAGATTGTTACAAGTATTTCAGAATTAACGCTTTCATTATATTCGGGAGTTTGACGCAACACCACACCGGGAGCTGACTCTGAATCATACATTTCATCAACTATGATATTTTCATATAGAAAACCTTGTTTAAGCAACTCAAGTTTAGCGCTCATCTCGTCAAGTCCCAAAACATTAGCAACAGTAATTTCCTTTGGTCCAAGACTTATTGTGAGTTGAATTTCTGTTTCGTTTTCAACAGGTGTGCCCGCGGCTACAGATTGAGCACAAATCATACCGCGCTCATATTTATCAGAATATTCCTTAACCTTTATTGTAAACTTAAAGCGTTCGTAATTATCTTCATCCTCTAATTGATAATAATACTTGCCCGCAAAATTAGGAACCTCATACAATATCACGGATTCCGCAGCATCGGGGTCAACGTCTCCGATTGAATCGACTTTAGGCATAGAAGCGATGTCGGAATTATTAAACGTAGGTTCTCCTGTGCCGAAAATTTCTTCTTTAAACACTATACACAACACAACAGCCACAACCAAAAACAGCGCTGCTGTAATACCAGCTGAGATTGCCGCATACTTCACACTGCCGCCCTTAGCTTTTGACGAAGTTGCTTTAGCGGTTTGCTTTTCAACAGCCTGAGCCGATGCGCGATTGTTAGCTGCTTTACGTATGTTCTCCTGTGTTTCCCCGTAAACCAATTCATTCTTAAAAACATCAATATTTTCTGTTCTGTTAGCGGGATTCACCTGCATACCGTTAGCAATTGCTACCAACACCTGTCTTGGAAGCTCGTCTGCAAATTTAGCAGGAATAGATAACGAATCAGACAAAAGTCTTAGTTCAGCAGAAGGTGGCGCTGTACCTATGAGAACGCGGAACAATGTAGCACTAAGTCCGTAAACGTCAGACGTTGCGCTAAGCGAAGCATCCAACTTACCATACTGTTCAGCTGCGGCATAACCACTATAAAGCTCTGCCGGACTGTCGGATGATGCCATCCGCAATCTTGGTATACACACACCGTTAAATCGCAGTTTGCCATCACGACCCACTATTATCGTTTCAGGTGAGATGCCGCCGTGTATAGTACCCATCTCATGTAAATCTTTAAGCGTATCTATGAGAGGCAAAAACAACGGCCTTGCTTGCTCCCAACGAAGACTGCCTCCATTGCGCTCAAGAAAATTGCTGAGCGTAATGCCCGATATTATCGGAGTCACAGCATAAACTGTGCCGTTTTCTTCGAACACGGTAAGTACAGAAATAACAGATTGCAACTCACTGGCGATAAGCTTTTTATTTATCTCCATAAAGTCCATAAGACCTTCGTTAAAATAAAATTCACTGCCCTGTACTACCGATACTGTTTTGTCAGGATTTCTGTTCGCTATACCCTTAGGGTAATATTCTTTTATGTGCACAGCAGAAGACGAAGAGTTATCCCAGGCAATATAGGTTATCCCTTCAGTGCTAACAGCTATCGCCTTACCTATAACATATCTTTCTGAAAGCAAAAATCTTACAGGCAGGCAAAAGTTATCATTTTGGCTTGATGCGTCTGTCCCGCATATACTGCATATTTTTTCACCGCCGTTGTCATTCATACATCCGGGGCACAGTCTGTCGGTATTCAATACAATAACCTCCAAAAACTAATTTGATTAATGGTCCGCGAGAGTCCGACTCGTTATGAGTTCGGTTCTCGTCGGTACAATCATTACAATTAATGATTATAACATACATCTATATAAATTACAAGTTTTTAACGTTTTCATCTATAGACAGCATTTTTTTAAACACACAGGTATGATGTTCTGTGATTACGCGGTCTTCGTGGAGTGAACCAAAATACCAATGCCTATATGTGCAAGAGCGTCCTATTTCCTCTAAATATCCGTTAAGCTTATTTATGTTGTCATTATCACCGCGTCTGAGCAAAATAGCGCTTTTAACAAGCGCGGGCGGTTCGTGGGTTATTATATAATCAACCGTACAACCCGCTTCATCAAGCACGCGTGCACCATCTGCCATCTCATCCGGTGTAGGCTCTTCCTCTCGCCACCAAAGACCCTCTTTCACGCGCATATCTTTATCTGTACTTTCGCCACCGCCAAAAGTAAAATATTTATTTCCGTCTATATCAAAAATCTGACCCCTAAGCAGATGTAACAAATTCCCCTTTATTCGATGGACTCTGCCACCCTTCCATACAGTTTCACGGCAACGGTTTATTTTATCAAGATTATCGTGTGTTCCCTCAACAAAAGCAGTTATAAACTTTCTCTTGGCAAAAAAATTGATAACCTGTTTTTCTTGTTTTGAATTATTAAATATATAGCCAAAGTCACCGCACACAATAAGAACATCGCCGCGTTTAAGCTTGCGAAACTCTCTATCGTAAAGCCTTTCAAGATCGCCGTGCATATCGCCTGTTATATAAACCATTTTTTCACCACCGATTTTTACATTTGGACTTTATTTTTATAGAATTATATTGTATAATAACATTGTAATATATTATATCATACTTCTAGGGAGATTTCTATGCTTAAAAAGGTTTTTTCCGCATTTTTAATAATTTGTTTGATTTTTACACCGATTCTCACTGTAAGCGCATATGAACCCTCAGGTATCGAAATCACAGCAGAATCGGCAATTTTGGTGTCTCTTGACACAGACGAAGTGCTTTTTGAAAAAAACGCCGACATCAAAGTATATCCTGCATCTATCACCAAAATTATGACCGCTCTTCTTATGTTAGAAAACGGCAAATATGACCCCGATGCCAAAATAGCTATGACCGAGGAAGCTCTTGACCTTATCAGTGGTACAGGCAGTAGTGTTTCACTGCTGAAGGCGGGAGAAGAAATCACCCAGCTTGACCTTGTGTATATGGTGCTTATGTCATCATATGGAGATTGTTCACTGCTTGCAGCAATTCACTATGGGGGTAGTGTCGAAAATTTTGTAAATATGATGAATGCACGCGCTCAGGAATTGGGGCTTACGGGCACGCATTATGAAAACCCCATAGGTCTACATCATGAACAAAACTATACAACCGCTCGGGATACCTATATACTCACAAAGTTCGCGTTGCAAAACGAAACATTTAAGGAAGTATGTGAAAGTGCCCGACACACAGTAACTACCAGTATGTCGGGTCAACGCGTACTCTCTACCACGAATTTTTTGCAGGATAACACCACGAACTATTACTATCAATACGCAAAGGGTGTTAAAACAGGATATACCGACGAAGCAGGCAGGTGTCTTGTAAGCACCGCAAGTTACAACGGGTACAATTATATGTGTATTGTATTCGGTTGTCCGCCGAATGAAAAAAATCACTTTACCGAAAGCAAAGAACTTTTCCGCTGGGCATTTAACAATTTTGAATTTAAAAAAGTTGCCGATACCTCTAACCCTGTCGCCGAAATAAGTGTTGATTTATCCCTTGATACTGACTTTGTATCGCTTTATGTAGACGAAAGTTTTGTATCTGTTCTTCCAAAGGACGCTGATGATTCTACTATAAGCATAGTACCAAATCCCATCTCGGACACCGTAGATGCACCGATAAAAAAAGGGCAGGTTTTAGGTACCGCCGATATTATTTATGCCGAGAAGGTAATCGGTACAGTAAATCTTGTTTCTAACGAAAACATAGAAAAAAGCACAATGCTCACTGTACTTCGTGCAGTTAAAAACTTCTTTACATCATCATATATGAAGGTGTTATACATTTTAATAGCCCTTGCAATTCTGATTTTTATAACAGCGGTCATAAAGATGAACAGCAAACGCTCTAAAAAACGCAAAATTAAATATGTTCCATATAACGAAAACAAAAGATAAAAAATTCCGACTTGAGACGCCTCTTAAATAAGTTGTATCTCAAGTCGGAATTTTGATTATTGTTAAATTGCTGTTTCAAGCGCTATTTTAAGCATATTCTGGTTGAATTCTTTTTTCATTTGAAGTGCTTCTTCAATTTCATAATTAACAACCGAACTGCCCTGATATGCTACAACACGGTTACCTTTACCCTGATAAAGTAATTGTACCGCCTCATAACCCATTTGAGTTGCACGAAGTCTATCGCGCAAGGTAGGATTACCGCCGCGCTGAACATGTCCTAGTATGGTTGCACGTGAATCAATATCCGTCGCTGCCATAATTTGCTTGGCAACATCCTCTACGCCGCCAACTCCTTCAGCAACTATCACGATAAAGTGCTTTTTGCCATTAGCTTGCGCCGTCTTTATTTTGCGTATGATACTTTCCATACTCACAGGCACTTCCGGCACCATAACCGCCGTAGCTCCTACGGCAATACCTGTTTGTACAGCTATATACCCTGCGTGTCTACCCATAACCTCAATAACACTGCAACGCTCGTGTGACTGAGCGGTATCGCGTATTTTATCTATCATTTCAACAGCGGTATTCATAGCCGTATCAAAACCTATGGTATATTCAGTACAGCCAATGTCATTGTCAATTGTACCCGGAACACCAATGCAAGGCACACCATGACGAGAAAGTTGGAGTGCACCTTTAAAAGAGCCGTCACCGCCGATTACAACCAAGCCTTCTATACCGTGCTTTTTACAGTTTTCAACGGCTTGCATTACACCCTCATCGGTTCTGAACTTAGGGCACCTTGCAGTATAAAGAATAGTACCACCACGATTTATAATATCACAAACCGAACGCGAATCCATATCAAAAATATCATCTTCTATAAGACCTGCGTAGCCGCGTCTTATACCTTTAACAGTCATACCAAGCGAAATGGCAGTTCGTACCACGGCACGTACCGCAGCATTCATACCCGGAGCATCTCCACCGCTCGTTAAAACACCTATAGTTTTCATTTTTGTATCATCTCCAACATACATTCCAAGTCATTATACACCATAAGCTTTAAAACTGCAACAAATTTTTTACTTAATTACGAGTTTAACATTTTTTTCACCCAAAAGCGATGATAGCTCTTCAGTAAGCGCCGTAGATGGCTCAATCTTTAATCTATCGGGCGCCATTATACGCTTACTTGTATCCTCGCAAACAATTATCACGTCGCTCTCACCTTTGTATCTTGCTAAAATGCCGCACACCCTATTAAAGTGCTGCGAGTTAATACTTGGTATTTTTAAATAAAGTGTTGCTGTATTCTCAGAATTTTGCGCGCTGTCAGGTACAACTTCTACCGATTCGCAAACAAACTCAGGTTCTCGATCCTCACGCTCGCTTACCCTACCGTTTATAATAACAACATTACCTGCTGTCATAATCGGACGATATCCCGCAAGGATAGCCGAAAATACTATAACATCTATAATTCCCGTCGTGTCTTCAAGAGTGGTATACGCAATTGTGTTTTTGTTTTTAAGCTGCTTGAGTTTGATATCCCCAAGAACACCTACTATGCTTATACGTCTGCCATCGGCTATCCTTTTTGAGTTTATATCCTCTATCGGTATAAAACGTGCGTTACGTGTGAATGTTCGATAGCTGTTCATAGGATGACCTGACAGATACATACCTGTTGCTGCTTTTTCCATAGCGAGAAGCTCTTGACGAGGCATTTCATCAATATGTGTAAGTTCAAAACTGTTAACTTCTCTGCTATCGCCGAATAAATCAAGTTGATTTTCAGATGAAAAACGCTGGGTTTCCTCAATCACCGACATAACCCTATCAATATTGTATATCATTTTTCGGCGGTTATCCTCAAGTGAATCCATCGCACCGCTTTTTATAAGTCCTTCCAGCGCCCGACGGTTAAAATTGCGGCTGTAGTTGCGACTGCAAAAATCATACATCGAAGTATATTTGCCGTTTTTTCGCTCTGAGATAAACTGATTAATAAGATTCGAACCGAGATTGCGCACCGCCAAAAGTCCAAAGCGAATATTTTTACCACTTGCGGTAAAATTTTCATAACTCTCATTTACCGATGGCGGCAAAATCTTTATTCCCATTCGCTTGCATTCGGCAGTGTACTGTGCTATTTTACCGGGACTGTCCAAAACGCTTGTAAGCAATGCGGCAAAATACTGCTCGGGATAATGGCATTTTAAATATGCCGTGCGATACGCTACAACAGCATATGCCGCCGCATGCGATTTATTAAAAGCATAAGAACCGAAAGCAGAAATTTCATCAAACAATTTTTCGGCTATCGCTTCGCTTACTCCTCGGTTTATAGCGCCGTCGCAGATTGTATTTCCGTTTTCATCCTTTACGCCATATATAAAGGCATTGCGTTCACGTGCTAAAACCTCGTGCTTTTTCTTCGACATAGCGCGTCGGACAATATCTGCCCGCCCCAACGAATATCCTGCAAGACTGCGGAATATCTGCATTACCTGCTCCTGATAAACAATACACCCATAAGTAACATTAAGTATCGGTTCAAGCAGTGGCGTATCATATTTTACATCCTGTGGATTGTGGCGATTGTGTATATAACGTGGTATAGAGTCCATCGGTCCCGGACGATAAAGCGAAATAATAGCAATTAAATCCTCGAGCGTTTCCGGTCGGAATTTGCGCATTACGCTTTTCATTCCATCTGATTCAAACTGAAACACACCGTCCGTAAATCCTTCGCCCATCATTTTAAAGGTGGCTGTATCGTCAAGCGGTATATTTTCTATATCAAAATCGGAATCAGTCTTTCTTATATCATTTTGTGTATCATCTATAACCGTAAGATTACGAAGCCCCAAAAAGTCCATTTTAAGAAGTCCTAATTCATCAAGTGCGGTCATTGTATACTGCGTCACAACAGATTCGTCATTAGTAGCAAGCGGAACATAATCACTAATCGGTCGGTCAGATATAACAACACCCGCCGCATGAGTAGATGCGTGACGCGGCATACCCTCTAGCTTTATCGCCATATCAATAAGCTCTTTTATGACAGTATCCCCGTCATACAAATTTTTAAGTTCTTTTGAGCCGTCAAGTGCACGGTTTAGCGTCATACCGGGTGACTGTGGAATAAGCTTTGCAATTTTATCACAAGTGGCATAAGGTATATCCATGGCTCTGCCAACGTCGCGCACAGCGGCGCGAGCCGCCATAGTGCCAAAAGTTACAATCTGCGCCACATGGTCCTCACCGTATTTTTCTATAACATAGTCTATGACCTTTTGCCTATTTACATAGCAAAAATCTATATCAAAGTCCGGCATAGATACTCTCTCAGGATTTAAAAAGCGTTCGAAAAGCAGATTGTATTTTATGGGGTCAACTCCTGTAATACCAATACAATATGCCGCCAGACTGCCCGCGCCCGAACCACGACCCGGACCTACGGGTATATTATGTGTCTTGGCGTAATTTATAAAATCCCACACTATAAGATAATAGTCAACATAACCCATCTTATTTATAACCGACAGTTCATATTCTAATCTGTCAATAACACTTTTATCGGGATTTTCACCATAATTTTTATAAAGTCCGTCATAACATTTCCGACGGAAAAATTCATAATGATTCTCACCGTTTGTATCAAAAAAAGGTAATTTAATTTTACCGAACTCAAATTCAACATTACATCTGTCGGCTATTTTTTGTGTGTTTGCAATTGCTTCAGGCAAATTCGGAAATGCCTTGCGCATTTCATCTTCGGTTTTTAAATAAAATTCTTCTGTTTGGAATTCAAGATTGCTTTTTTCTCCGATTTTACCGCCCGTCTGTACGCACAATAAAACCTTGTGCATAAAGCTGTCTTCTTTTTCTATATAATGAACATCGTTAGTGGATACCATCGGTATTCCTGTTTCACTAGAAAGCTTTTGAATGTATGAATTCACAGTATGTTGCTCTGAAATACCGTGATTTTGCACCTCAAGAAAATAATTATCCGCACCGAAGATATTCTTATACCAAAGTGCCGTTTCCCGCGCTTTATCATAATTGCCATCCATAATTGCACGCGGTATTTCACCGGCTAGACAAGCAGAAAGCGCAATAAGACCACCGTGATATTTTTTAAGCAACTCGCGGTCAACACGAGGTCTTGTATAAAACCCCTCGGTAAAGCCTAAAGATACCAACTTTATAAGATTTTGATAACCCTCATTATTCTCGCAAAGCAGCACCAGATGATTATAATTACCATCCGGTTGTTTTTGCTTATCAAAACGGCTGTTTGGCGCTACATATACCTCGCAACCAATTATTGGCTTTATTCCCTTCTTCTTTGCCGCTTTATAAAAATCAATCGCACCGTACATAACGCCGTGATCGGTAATTGCTACCGCAGTTTGTCCTCTCGCAGCTACGGCATCTATAAGTTTGTTTATACGGCAGCAGCCGTCAAGCAAACTGTATTCGGTATGCAAAT